>CAMDOQ010000227.1 GCA_945903685.1 Rhizobium sp. Q54 | reverse complement strand
CGCCGGCGGCGCGCGCGACCACGAGTTCCTGGGTACGGGTAAGCTTCAAGAGCGCGTACATCGCGCCGAACAGCGTTGCGAACGGCATTACCTTCTGCACCAGGAACGGCAGCCGCAACGCCGCCATTGCGAACACGATGTCGATCCCGGCGGCCTCGCGACCGGCAGCGCGGCGGAGCAGTTCGACCAAGTCGATGACGAACACCAGCGCCGACAACACCAGGAGCGCCAGTCCGATTCCGGCGAGGAACTGGAGCCCGAAATAAGCGAGGAAGGTCGGCGACAGCCGCATCAGCGCACGGCGCTCGCGCCGGCGAACGTGCGCATGCGCCCGCGATCGAACAGCAGGTAAAGACAGATCAGGCTCGGGATCAGTGTGTTCAGGTACATCAGCGGAATGAATGAGGGCGCTTTGCTTACCACCGAGGTGAGGCCGAGGCTGGTGGCCTCGACCATCAGCGCGGCGACGATGGCAATGCCGACCCGGCGCCAATCCGAGCGCCGGTCGTAAGGGCCGGTGAGGTAGCAAGCGGCGGCGATCAGGGCGAACACGATCGCGGTCAAAGGCGAGGCCAGGCGGTGGTGCGCCTCGGCTAGGAACTTGCCGCGATTATTGAGATCGTCGCGATCGCTCCCCGGCGCGAGCAGCTCGGGCAGAAAGCGCTCGCCCGCCTCGCGCCAGCGGTTGGTGGTGGCGCTCGTAATCCGGCCGAGATCGAGCGTGTAGCGATCGAAGTAAAGCATCGAGACCTGGCCGCTCGTCGTGTCGCGTTCTTGCCGGTTGCCCTGGATCATGATGAAGCGCGGGCCTTCGTCGGTGTGCAGCATGACGCCGCGCTCGGCCATCATCGTGATTGAGCGTTTGGTGTCGCGCGCATCGTGAACCAGGATTCCGAGCAGATCGCCCGACCGCTCGCGGCCGCGGACGTAAATCGTCAACCCACGATAGAGCGTGTTGAAGCTCCCCTCTTGCACCAGCGCTGACACGTATTGCGTGCGTACTTCGGACTGCAGGTCCTTGAACGTGCGGTAACTCGCCGGTGCGACGTAAAGTCCGAGCAGATAACCGATCAACGCCACTACCGCGCTCAAGGCGACCGCCGGCGCCGCCAGCGCGACCGGGCTCAAGCCCGCCGCCCGCATCACCACGAGCTCGCTCTCGTTCTTCAAGCGATTGAAGGTATAGAGCGCGGCGAATAGGAACGCGAACGGGATGACGAGAACCAGAATTTTCGGCAGTAGGAGCGCGGTCAGATAAAAGAACATCGCGGCCGACAGACCGCGATTGATGATGAGATCGAGGAACCGCAGGCTTTGCGTCAGCCACACGACGCCGGTCAGCGCTGCCGTGGCAAAGACGAAGGGGCCCACCATCTGCCACAGGATGTAGCGTTTGACGCCGCTCATGACCGCTATATTAGCCAGACCGGTGGGGTTGCTGTACAGTCCGCCCCGCCGTTCGATCGTCCGCCGTCCGCGCGGACCATGTCGACCGGCGCGTCACCCACCGCTGTCCTAGCTATCGGATCCCGCATGAAGATCGAATTTCCCGAAACGCTGCCCAAGAGCGGAGCTCTCGCGGTTGCGGTTACCAAAGACAAGATCCTGAGCCCGACGGCCAAGCTGATCGATCAGCAGACCCAGGGCGCGATCACGCGCGCGCTCAAGGTCGGGCGCTTCACGGGCGAAAAGGATCAAGTGCTCGAACTGGTAGCGCCGGCCGGACTTAACCTGTCGCGGATCGTGCTTTACGGGCTCGGCGACCCGAAGGCAATCGATGCGCTTGCGCTCGAGAATGCCGGCGGCAACGTCGTTCAGCGCGTCAACGGAACCGGCGACAATGACGTTGTGATCGCGGTCGACGCGCTGCCGGGTTGCAACCTCAAGACCCCGATGATGGCAGCCGAGGTCGCGTTCGGCGCGCGGCTCGGTGCCTATCGCTTTGATCGGTATCGGACCGACGAGAAGCCGGAAAAGAAGCCCTCGGTCAAACGACTCGGCGTTTACGCCAAGAACGCGCCCGCTGCGGCGCGCGCGTACGAACGGCTCGCCGAGGTGGCCGAAGGCGTCGAACTCACGCGCAATCTAGTGTCGGAGCCTGCCAACGTTCTTTATCCGGTGAGCTTCGCCGCGCGCTGCGAAGAGCTGAAGGACATCGGCGTCAAGGTCGAGGTCCTCGACCTCGCACAAATCAAGAAGCTCGGCATGCGCGCCTTGATCGGTGTCGCCCAAGGGTCGGCCAACGAACCGCGCGTCGTCATCATGCGCTGGAACGGCGGCGCCAAGGCCGACGACAAGCCGATCGCCTTCATCGGCAAGGGCGTGACCTTCGATACCGGCGGCATCTCGATCAAGCCCTCGGCCGGCATGGAAGAGATGAAGTGGGACATGGGCGGCGCCGGCGTCGTCACCGGCTTGATGCGCGCGCTGGCCGGCCGCAAGGCCAAGGTCAACGTCGTCGCCGCGCTCGGCCTGGTCGAAAACATGCCGTCTTCGACCGCGCAGCGTCCAGGCGACGTCGTCAAGGCGATGTCGGGGAAGACGATCGAGGTCATCAACACCGACGCTGAGGGCCGCCTGGTGCTGGCCGACGTGCTCTGGCACATCCAACAACGTTTCAAGCCTAAGGTGATGATCGACCTGGCGACGCTGACCGGTGCCATCATCGTCGCGCTCGGCCACAATCACGCCGGCCTGTTCGCCAACAACGACCGCTTGGCCGACTGGCTGCTCGAAGCCGGGCTCGCGACCGGCGAACGGCTGTGGCGAATGCCGCTCCACGATTCCTACGAGCAGGACATCAAGTCACCGATCGCCGACATCAAGAACGTCGGCGACCGCTGGGCCGGCAGCATCTCGGCCGCGCTCTTCCTCAAGCACTTCGTCAACGACGTGCCGTGGGCGCACTTGGACATCGCCGGCACCACGTGGTGTTACAAGAATCAGTCGACCGTGCCCAAGGGCGGCTCGGGCTTCGGCGTCAGGCTCCTCGATCGGCTGGTCGCCGACCACTACGAGCGGGGCGGCACCAAGAAGTAACGCCCG
>CAMDOQ010000226.1 GCA_945903685.1 Rhizobium sp. Q54 | reverse complement strand
CAACCCCGACCAGCGCATCGCCGAAGATATCCGCCAGTTCGTTGCGCTCACCTTGGGTCTGGTTCTCGGCCTGCTCTCGGCCGTGGTGACGTTCCTCTCTTTCATCGCGATCCTGTGGACCCTGTCCGGCTCGTTCGCCTTCACGGCCTTCGGAATGGCGATCGAGATTCCCGGCTACATGATGTGGGCGGCGTTGGTCTACGCCGTGGTCGGTACCTGGATCATCGACCGTATCGGCCGGGCGCTGGTCGGGCTCAACTTCAACCAGCAGCGCTTCGAGGCCGACTTCCGGTTCAGTTTGGTGCGGCTACGCGAGAACGTCGAGGCGATCGCGCTCTATGGCGGCGAGGATCGCGAACATGAGGGCTTCCGCCGCCGCTTCGCCTTCGTCGTCACCAACTGGTGGGCCCTGATGATGCGGACCAAACTGTTGGGCTTCTTCAGCTCGGGCTACAACCAGATCGCGATCATCTTTCCGTTCGTGGTCGCGGCACCGCGCTACTTCAGCGAGGCGATCAAGTTGGGCGACCTGATGCAGATCGCCTCGGCGTTCGGCCAAGTGCAGTCCTCGCTCTCGTTCATCGTCAACGCCTACGCCACCATCGCCGAGTGGCGCGCGGTGATCGAGCGGCTGGTGACGTTCGAGGACGCGTTGGCCGAGGCGGCGGCCGCGGCCGCGCGCCCGGCGATCGCGGTCGCGCCGCACGCCGAGCCTGGGCTCACGGCCGCAGGCTTGGGCCTCGCGCTCCCGACCGGTAAGACGCTGTTGCAACCGGCCTCATTCGCGATCGAGCCTGGCGAATCGGTGCTGGTCGCCGGCCCCTCGGGCAGCGGCAAGAGCACGCTGTTCCGCGCCTTTGCCGGCATCTGGCCGTTCGGCACCGGGACTGTGCGCATACCTCGGGACGCGCGCGTCATGTTCCTGCCGCAGAAGCCTTACATGCCGCTCGGCACGCTCGCCGAAGCGCTCGCCTACCCCGCGCCCGCTGCGGAAACGTCCGATGCCGAAAAACGTCAAGCGCTCGTCGACGTCGGCCTGCCCGGTTTCGTCGATCGCCTGAACGAAATCCAGAACTGGGGGCAGGCGCTCTCGCCGGGCGAGCAACAGCGCGTCGCGTTCGCGCGCGTGCTCCTGAAGCGTCCGAACTGGGTGTTCCTGGACGAAGCGACCGCTTCGCTCGACACCCAGCTCGAAGAGCGGCTCTACACGCTGATCAAAGAGCGGCTACCCGGCCTCACGATCGTCTCGATCGGCCACCGCCCCGGTATCGTCCGCTTCCACCGGCGCCGGCTCGCGCTCGCGGTCGAGGCGGAAGGCGCCCGCATCGTGTCGGAGCCGCTCCCGGCGTGAGCCCTAGACGAGTTGCAGGAAGATCAGCAGGAGCCCGATGATCGAGACCGCCCACACGCCGGTGCGCACCCACGGCAAGCCAACGGTGTAGACGACCGCGTAGACGATCCGCGCCCAAAAAAAGACCTGCGCGCCGAGCGCCGTCATAGCGTTAGCCTTGCCGGCAACGTGCGCGACCAGCACGAGGCCGGCGAACAACACCAAGCTTTCGAGCATATTGCGGTGCGCGCGCATGGCGCGGCCGGCCCAGCCGGCGATCTCCGGCAGTTTCTCGCGGTTGCCCGCGACCGCCGGCAATCCGAGTTGCACGGTTGCGCCGGTCGCGGCGATCGCCGCTTGCACGAACGCGAGTACGCACGACCACACCAGAAGCGTCAGATCGACCGACATCGGTACCTCCCTCAAGGGTTGCCGGCAACGAATGTAGCGCGTTCGGCAGCGGCCTCGGCGGCGAAATCGCCCCGGCCCTTGACGCGGTCCCCGTCGAACATGCCGGGGTAGAGGGCGCGGAAGGTCGGGATGATGGTCGCGTGCGGGACGTCGTCGAAGACGCCGCGGAAGTTCACATACTCCATGTGGCGGCGGCCGTCGGCGTCGAAGGCGTGCAGCATGGCGTCGTGGCGGCCGTCGAAGTCGAGGGCGCGCACGCGGAAGCGTTCGCAGAGTTCGATATTGAAGGTCGGCGTCGCCTTGACCCAGCGCCCCTCGAGGTAAAGGTCGGCGTAACCGTGGAAGCAGAAGGTGTCGGTTCCCATCAGCGCGCGGAGCCGCCCGGTCGCCAGGTGATTCCTTACATCGGCGAATCCGATTCGCGCCGGGATGCCGGCGGCGCGGGCTACCGCCACGAAGAGCGCGGCCTTGGTCACGCAAAAACCTGCGGCTTCGGCCAGGCAGCGCGTCGCCGAAAGGCCGGTCGGCGTCAGCTCGATCGAATAGGGGTCGTAGCGGATTTCGTCGCGAACTGCGTAGTAGAGGCAGCGCGCGCGCTCGACCGGTGCGGAAGCATCGCCGACGACGCGGTCGGCAAACGCGACGATCGCGGGATCGTCGCTCGCGATCAGCGGCGTCGGGCCGAGAAGAGAGGCAGGGTCGTCCTGGGTGTCGGAGGCGACGCGAAGCGGGGTGGCTCGAGACATGGCGTTCACACGGAGCAACGGCGCGCGATGCGCCTTAGGGAAACAAGTTTCGCCGGCGGCTTAAGCCGCGAGCGGAACGAACGGTCAGACGATGGGATGAGTCGGGGCTGCGCTGGTGACGGACGTCACCACCACCAGAACCAGCGGGCAGCGCGGTTCAGGGTGCGGGTCGCGAGAGCGGTTCCGAGTCTTCGGTGCATACGGCGCGAACCCTAGCGGAGCGGGTCGGCGGCAGCAAGAAAAATTCGCGGCCGCCGTCGGACAGCCTAGTGCCCGGAGTCACAGATTGACGACACAGCATGAGTTCCAAGAAGCCCTCGTCCTGAGCCCGTCGAAGGACGAAGGCCCTCATGGTTCGACGCGCTCACCATGAGGGCTTAACGCAGAGCGGCCGCCCGACTCACGTTTCCGCGATGGCCGGTACTAGGGGATCACCGATTGATGACACAGCGTGAGTTCGAAGAAGCCCTCGTCCTGAGCCCGTCGAAGGACGAAGGCCCTCATGGTTTCGACGCGCTCACCATGAGGGCTTAACGCAGTGCGGCCGCCCGACTCACGTTTCC
>CAMDOQ010000225.1 GCA_945903685.1 Rhizobium sp. Q54 | reverse complement strand
CTGATGCACCAAGGCGACGCCGGCATGACACAATCGGTCGTCCGCGACGTCACCGTGATGTTTACCGACATCGTCGGCTTTACCGCGCATTCGGAAACGATGACGGCCGAAGCGACCGCTAAATTCCTGAACGAGCATTTCGCTGCGGTCGGCCACTGCATCGAGGATACCGGCGGTACCATCGACAAGTTCATTGGCGATGCGGTGATGGCGTTCTGGGGCGCGCCCGAAGCGCAACCGGATCACGCGGCGCGCGCGGTTCGAAGCGCACTCGCGATTCGCGGCGCGGTCGCAGTCGAGAACGCGACCCGCACCGCGCGCGGTGACACCAAGCTCGCGGTACGGATCGGCATCCATTCCGGCGAGGTCATCGTCGGCAACATCGGCTCGCCCGGGCGCATCAACTACACGATCGTCGGCGACACCGTGAACATCGCCGCCCGGCTCGAACAACTCGGGAAGGAGTTGGTGCCCGGCGATACCGAGGTCGCGATCCTGGCGAGTTCCGATACGATCGCGCGCGCCGGGCCCGCATTCGCGCCGGCGCCGGCCGGACGCCACGCCGTGCGCGGTCGCCGCGGCGAGATCGAGGTGTTCGTGCTCTAACGCCGCGGCCGGCGCTGGCGGTGGGTCGCACTCAGCACGGTGCGCCGGACTCTCCCATAACGGCAGCCTCAAACGTCAGCGCTTCTCCTCCATCCGCTCGCGCCACAGCCGCCAGCCGATCACCGCGGCGGCGGCGACGGCCAGCACCGCGGGCGCTCGCCACTCGCGCGGTAGCGCCTCGACCGCGGCGGCGAGGTGTTCAGCGATGGTCGCCGGCGCGAGCAGCAGCGGCGTCCAGAGCACCGCGGACAACCAGTTGCTGATGTGGAAGCCGCGCGCGGGCTCGCCCAGCGCGCCGGCGAGCAGCGGCACCACGACGCGCCCCGGCCCGACGAAGCGTGAGACGAAAACCGCGCCCGCGCCCCAACGCGCGAAGAAGCGGTGGCCGCGTTCAACCAGCGCCGGCCGCCGCGCCAGCCAGCCGAGCGCGAGGATGCGCGCGCTCCAGCGCCGGCCGAGTTCGTAGCTGATCCAGTAGCCGATCCCAGCGCCGGCGATGCCCCAGAGCGAGAGTGACGCAAGGCTTAGCGCGCCTGCGGCGGCGAGCGTGCCGATCGCCAGCAGCAGGATAGCCGCCGGCACCACCGCGCTGACGATCACCAGCGACTCGCCGAAGCAGATCAGGAACACAAGTGGCCCGGCCCACGCACTGTGCGCTTCGACCCAGGCGGCGAACGGCGCCGTCAGCGGCTCGAACAAGGCCTCCATCGTTCGCGCTGCGCCTCTCCTTCGCCCGGCCCGCGATCCCGGTCGCGGCGGCGTCCGCCGGGACATAAGGGCCGATGGTTCCCAGATGGCCGGGTGATCCGGCAACTGAGCGGCGAGCATAGCGGCGGTCCGACGGCTCGTCCAAATGTGACGGCGCCTCGCCGACGCGCACCTTGGGTCTGAGCGGTCGATGGTCGCCGTCGGCCCGGCGTCGGACGTGACGCGCTGCCGGCGAAACTCCAGCCTCGGGCCCTCGCGACTGGCTCGAACGATTGCGACGCATTATAGCTGGCATCGACGGGGTAACCGGGTGAGGGGAGAAGGACATGGCGGATCGGCTCAAGGACAAAGTCGCGATCGTGACCGGCGCGGGTTCGGCCGGCCCCGGCTGGGGTAACGGCAAGGCGACCGCCGTCCTGTTCGCGCGCGAGGGGGCCCGCGTCTTCGCGGTCGATATCAACGCGGCTGCGGTCGATGAGACGGCCGCGATTATCCGGGGCGAGGGCTATCCCTGCACTACCCACGTCGCCGACGTTTCGAGCGAAGATGCAGTCAGAGCGATGGTCGAGGCATGCCTCGCGGCCTATGGTCGGATCGACGTGCTTCACAACAACGTCGGGATCTACCTGTTCGGTGGTCCGACCCAGATTGCGGTCGAGGACTGGGACCGGGTGATGGCGGTCAACGTCCGCGGCATGCTCTTGACCGCCAAGTACGTGCTTCCCGTCATGGAGCGTCAAGGCAAGGGTGCGATCGTCAACGTCTCCTCGATCGCCGGCATTCGCGCCGGCCGCGCGTCGATCGCCTACAACTCGTCCAAGGGCGCGGTCAATCAACTGACCCAGAACATCGCGATCGAGTTCGCCGCCCAGGGCATTCGCGCCAACGCGGTCCTACCGGGTCTAATGGATACGCCGATGATCCGCCGCGGGATGGAGGGCGCGATGGCGGCGGCGGGGGGCGAAACCGAGTGGATTCGCAAGCGCCACGCCGCCTCGCCGACCAAGCGCATGGGCGATGCCTGGGACGTCGCTTACGCTGCGCTCTACCTCGCTTCCGACGAGGCAAAATACGTGAACGGCCACTGCCTGGTGGTCGATGGCGGGTTGTCGGTCAAATACTGATGGGCAAGACCCGCCACCGCGATTCATCATAGGGCAACCTTCTAAACTGCCGATGCAACGATCTTCGCTTTGTGCGGTGCGCTTAGGCGTCGCGACGCACGGCGATAGGAGGCGATACTGACTGTTAAGCCGTTGCATCGATTGGCGAAAGTCTGGTAGACACCGAGCAGCTGCAGCACGTCGGCGGCCATCGTAGGGATTGTAAGAATGACTGGAATCAACGCTGCCGCGGTATCCGGCGTCACGATCACGGGCAAGAGCGGGCCGGGCTACGAGACCATTCTCACGACCGCGGCGATCAAGTTCGTGGCCGCGCTCGAGCGCCGGTTCGGTGCACGGCGGCACGAGCTGCTAGCCCGTCGGCGCGAGGTCCAGGCCAAGATCGACGGCGGCTGGACGCCCGACTTTCTCTCCGAAACCGCGGCGATCCGCGCCGGTGATTGGTCCATCACGCCGACGCCCAAAGACCTCCAAGACCGCCGGGTCGAGATCACCGGACCGGTCGATCGCAAGATGGTGATCAATGCCTTGAACTCGGGCGCTCGCGTGTTCATGGCCGATTTCGAGGATGCAACCACGCCGACTTGGTCCAACCTGATCGAAGGCCACATCAACCTCCGCGATGCCAATCAGGGCGCTATCAGTTTCGACGATCCCGCGTC
>CAMDOQ010000224.1 GCA_945903685.1 Rhizobium sp. Q54 | reverse complement strand
TAGCCGCACCGTCTGATTAGATCAGCAGCAGGAGCTTAGCGCGCACCTCGTCGACGACTTCGGTGCGCGCGTTGGCGGCAAAGTGCACCTTACGGTGGCGCCAATCCAAGGTCTTGACGTGGTCGGCCAGGACGACGCCGTCGATCCGGCGGCCGGCCGCAATCCTCACCTCGAACGGGTAGCCCTTGATCCGGCTCGTGATCGGGCACATGAGCGCAAGCCCGGTCCGGCCGCTATAGGGGGCAGGCGACAATACCAGCGCCGGGCGGTGGCCGGCTTGCTCGTGCCCGACCCGTCGATCGAGGTCGACCCAGACGATGTCGCCCCGTTCGGGTACATAGGCGCGCGCCATCAAATCACCAGACTTCGTCGCCCCGTGGCTCGCCCCATTCGCTTTCGCCGTGGCGGTTCGAGTCGGTCACGCCCGTGAGCAGATCGTCGAGCCGATAGCGGGGCTTCCGCAGGACGAGCGCGCCGTCTTTTTCGGCGATTTCGATTGCCGAACCCTCGTTGAGACCGGCGCGCTCGACGAACGTGCGTGGGATTCGTACTGCGAGGCTGTTGCCCCATTTGGCGACGCGGGTGCGCATGATGGTCCTCCGAAGCGTATCTATAATGTAGATACATTACGGAAGAGGCAAGCTGCCGCTTTGCCCGCTCACGGCAACAGCCCAGCGGCTCGGAAGCTGACATGACCGGCGCCGCCAATCACGATGTGGTCGTGAAGGGCGATATCGAGCGTCTTGGCCGCGGCGGCGATGGCGCGGGTCATGGCGATGTCGGCCGGGGACGGTGTCGGATCGCCCGAGGGGTGATTGTGCACCAGGATCAGCGCGCTGGCGCCGACCTCGAGCGCGCGGCGAACGACCTCGCGCGGATAGACCGGCGCGTGATCGACCGTCCCCTCCTGTTGTACTTCGTCGGCGATGACGACGTTCTTACGATTGAGGAAGAGGAGCCGGAATTGCTCGCGTGGCGCGCCAGCGGCGGCGGCGCGGCAGTAGTCGATCACTGCCTGGCCCGAACTCAGGACCGAGCGGCCGACGACATCGGCGCGGAGCAGCCGGAGCGCCGCCGCCGGGACGAGTTTGAGGGCAAAGATCGCGTCCTCACCGACGCCTGGGATCATTCGTAGCACGGCCGGGTCGGCCGCCACGGCCTTGGCAAACGTGCCAAAGCGCGCAATCAACGCGCGGGCAGTGGCCGGCGCCGCATCGGGCGGTCCCAGGGCCAGCAGGAGCAGGGTCAGAAAGTCCTTATCCTCTAAAGCACTGGATAAGGCGGCTAGGAACTGGGCCTTGCGCCCGGCCAGAGCGACGGATGCGGCCGTTGCGGGCGGCGGCGCTCGCCAGTGCGAGCGTGCGTCGCGAAAGGTGCGGTAGCGGGTCCAATGAGGCACGGCATTCCCTCCCTAACGACTCTTAGGGAAGGTTTAGGCGGGCCGCGCGGCGCCGGGGCGCCGGCTGGAACTAGGCGGTCGGGTAGGGCGGGCAGGTATGCCCGGCGGGCGAAAGCGTGAAGACTTCGTGGCCGGTCGCGGTCACGCCGATCGAGTGCTCGAATTGGGCCGACAGCGAGCGGTCCTTGGTAACGGCGGTCCAGCCGTCAGCCAGAATCTTCACCTGCCAGCCGCCCAAATTGACCATCGGTTCGATCGTGAAGAACATGCCTTCCTTGAACTCGGGCCCGGTGCCGGGCTCGCCATAGTGAAGCACGTTGGGCGCGTCATGAAAGACGCGGCCCAGGCCGTGGCCACAGAAGTCGCGCACCACCCCGCAGCGGTGTTTCTCGGCATAGGTCTGGATGGCAAAGCCGACGTCGCCCAGGGTCGCGCCCGGCTTCACCGCCTCGATCCCGCGCATCATCGCTTCATAGGTGACGTCGCAGAGGCGCCGGCCTTTGACGCCGACATCGCCCACCAGATACATCCGATTCGAATCGCCGTGCCAGCCGTCCAGGATCACGGTCACGTCGATATTCACGATGTCGCCGGCCTGCAGCAGCTTGTCGCCGGGGATACCGTGGCAGACGACGTGGTTGATCGAGGTACAGATCGACTTGGGAAAACCGCGGTAATTGAGCGGCGCCGGAATCGCGCCGCGTTCGACGATGAAATCGTAGCACAGCCCGTCGAGATGATCGGTCGTGACCCCGGGTTGAACCGCCGGAGCGATGTAGTCGAGCGTCTCGGCCGCGAGCCGCCCAGCCGCACGCATGCCGGTAAAGTCGGCGGCGCGGTAGAGCTTGATGGCTCCCGTGTTGCGGGGGGGCGCGGTGGCGGCGTCGAGATAGACCATGCTGGCCTGAATCTAGGGCGGAACGGTTAATTATTCGAAACCGAGGCGCCGGTCCACTCGGATTTCCTCGGGCGTGAGGCGGCAGCCATAGACCAGCACTTCGACGCCGTTGGCGCGCCCCCGGGCGAAGGCGGCGGCATAGGCCGGGTCGATGTCGGCGGCGAGCGCGAAGCGATCGCAGTCCTCGCGCTGGACGAGGTAGACCATGACGGCGCGGGCACCGTCGCCGACGACGCGGACGAGTTCGGCGAGGTGCTTGGCGCCGCGCGCGGTGACGGCGTCGGGGAACTCGGCGAGCGGCGGCCGGCGGGCGAGATGGACGTTCTTGATCTCGACAAAACACGGCGGTCGGGCGTCGTCTTCGAGCAGAATGTCGATCCGGGAATTCTTGCCGTAGCGAACCTCGCGCCGTGCGCGGGCATAACCGGCGAGTTCGGCGATCGCGCCGGCGGCGATCGCTGCGGCGACGACCGGATTCGCGTGCATCGCGTTGATTCCGACCAGGGACGATCCAATTCGGATGAGTTCCCAGGTAAGGGCGAGTTTGCGGTTGGGATTGGACGCACGCGAGAGCCAGACCTCGGCGCCCGGTACGGCGACCCCGAGCATCGACCCGGGGTTGGCGCAGTGGACGGTTACGGTTTCGCCGCCATCGAGTTCGACATCGGCGAAGAAGCGCTTGTAGCGCTGGATCAAGCGGCCGCGGGTGAGGGGCGAGGCGAAGCGCATGCGAGAAAACAGCTAGCAGGGAACCGGGATCGGATAAACTCGGATCGAACGAGACCGGGGAATCGTCGACCAGAAGCCAGATGCCTACCGCGTGCGT
>CAMDOQ010000223.1 GCA_945903685.1 Rhizobium sp. Q54 | reverse complement strand
GACGATGCCGATAATCGTCGCCGAGCGCGTGTTCGACTCGAAATAGTAGAGCACCTGGCTCAGCATCACCGGGAACACCGTCGGCAGGAACCCGAACCGGATCTCGTGCAAGCGACGGCCGCC
This sequence comes from Rhizobium sp. Q54, assembly GCA_945903685.1. Lineage (GTDB taxonomy): Bacteria > Pseudomonadota > Alphaproteobacteria > SHVV01 > SHVV01 > SHVV01. The sequence continues at coordinate 3,016 of CAMDOQ010000223.1, read as the reverse complement.
GGTCGAGCGGATGCCTTCGGCCGGTTTGCGATCGGATGCTTCGATCGCTTCGGAGAACAGTTTACCGAAGGTGCCGGTATCGTTGACGGCGAGTGCGAGGATTCCGGCGAACGGCCCCAGTCCCACGACGTTGATGAAAATCAGCGCCCATACCAGGATGTCGATGCCGCGCAAGGTATCGAGCGAGCGGCGGATGACGAAATGCGCGATCCAATTGGGGAGGATATTGCGCGCCGCCATGAACCCGAGCGGGAACCCAACGAGGGCGGCGAGAAAGGTACCGAGGAACGAGATCGCCAACGTCTCGCCGAGAGCATGGACGAAGGTGAACGCGTGCGTGCCCGGATCCGGCGGCAGCATGAACGTGAACAACCAGCCGAGCTTGTCGAGGCCGAGAAATATCCGCTCGAACGTGAAGCCCAACCGATCGAGGCCGTAAAGCGCGATCCCGCCCAACGCGAGGACGAGAAGCGCGTTTGCGGTCCGGCCCGCCGGCCATGGCGCGAAATGGCCCGCGTAGCGCGCTTTGAGCGCGGCGGCGTCGGCGGCGGCGAAGACGGGACGTTTCATCAGCTGCGCTCGACGCCGATCAGGCGGTAGCGGATCTTCTCGGTCACCACGTCGATCACCGCGACGGTTACCAGAATCATGATCAAGATTGCGCTGACGTCGAGGTAGTAGAACGAGCGGATCGCCGTGAGGAGGTCGTGGCCGATGCCGCCGGCGCCGACGAAGCCGAGAACGGCGGCGCTGCGCACGTTGATCTCGAAGCGGAGCAGGCTATAGGACGCGTAGTTCGGGAGCACCTGAGGCAGGATTGCAAAGCGAATGGCTTGGACCCAGGTCGCACCGACTGCATGCGCGGCCTCGAACGGCTTGAGGTCGAGATTCTCGTTCGCCTCGGCGAACAGCTTGCCGAGCGCGCCGAACGTGTGGATGGCGATCGCCATCATGCCAGGCAGCGGCCCGAGGCCGAAGGCGACGACGAAGATGAGCGCATAGACGATCTCGGGCACGGTGCGGGCGAGTTCGAGAACGCGCCGGGCGAGAATCCGCAGCCACGCTCGTCTGACGAGATTGGCCGAAGCGGCGAAGCACAGACAAAAGCCGCCAATCGCTCCGCACAGGGTCCCGAGATAGGCGATCAAAACGGTGTCGAGCAGCAGCCCGAGCCACTTGGGAAAGCCCCAGAACCACTCGGCGATGTCGGCCGGGAACGTACGGATCCCGATCGCCGGGATCAGCTCGCGCACATAGCTCCCGAGGCGCGGCGCGTTGTCGACAAATTTCGGGATGTCGACCTCGCCCATCACTGCCGAGAGGCCGATGGCTATGGCCAGCGCCACGCCCAGCAGCGCCCCCCGCGCCCGCTTCTCGGCAAGTGCCCGGGCGTAGATACGCTCGAGCTCGGCGAGACGGGCGGCGTCGACGTCAAGCGCGATCGTGCTGCTCAAGAGTCACCAACGGCGGCACAAAGGAAAGGGCGCCATCCCGCTTCGCGCAAGACGGCGCCCCGATTACAAATCGACTAGGACGACTTCTTTTTCCGGAGGTCGTCGATGAAGTCCATCATCTTGATGGTTTGCGTGTAGTCCTGATGCGTGACCGGCGCATTGCCGCGGTCCTTGCCGTCGGAGAGCTTATCGAACGCCGCCTTGTTCTTGGTCGGCGCTTCGATGAACGCCTTGCGGATCGCGTCTTTCGCGTCCGCAGGCAGAGACTTGATCCAAGCGTAGGGCGAGCCGGGCAGCACGGGCGACTTCCAAAGGACCCGGAAGTCTTCGGCTTTGGCCATGCCCTTGCTGGCCATCCGCGTCAGGTTCGAGTCGTTTTCGGCGTTCCACCAATTGGCAGCGGCGTCGACCGTGCCGTTGCCGAGCGCAATGACCGCATTTTCGTGGCTGCCGGTCATGACGACTTTGCCGAAGAACGAGTCGACTTCCTTCCCCTCTTCATTGAGGAAGAACCGCGGCGCAAGATTGCCCGAAGTCGAATTCGGGTCGACCATGCCTAGGGCTTTGCCCTTGAGATCGTCGATCGATTTGTAGGGGCTCGATGCCTTCACGTAGATGACCGTGTAGTATCCGATCAGGCCAGTTTCGTTCTGCGGAGCGGAAAACACCTCGACGCCGCCGCTCGAAACCTTCCAAGCGCGCGCGTACGAAGCTGGGCCGTACCACGCGATGTGGATGTTCCCGGCCTTCTGGCCTTCGATCACCGCCGCATAGTCGTTGGCGACCCGGAGCGTTACCTTGGTCTTGAGTTCCTTGGCGAGATAGTCGACGAACGGCCCCCAGCGCTCGGTGACGCCCTGGGAGTTCTCGGCGGGAACCACCGCGAATACCAACTCCTTGTACTTGTCCTGCCAACCGGCAGCGGAGGCCGCGAGCGGTGCCGAGGCCGTGAACGTAGCGACGACCGCCAATAGCAGGTTGCGACGAGACAACATCATCGATATCTCCTTTTTTGGGGATGAACGTTCGATTGCGAGCTAAGCCAGTGCGCCCTGCACCGCGGCCGCATCCGCGACCCGCCGCTTCTTCTTTGGCCGTGGGACGATGATCGGCTCGATGGTGCCGTCGCTGTCGACCCCGACTGCCTCGCCGAGGACGTCGGCGGCTTCGATGCCATAGATCGTCCGCGCGGTCGCGTCGGTCAGGGCGGCCGGCGCGCCGTCGAAGACGACGCGTCCGCTGTTCATGCCGACCAAGCGGTCGCAGTACGCGCGCGCGATATCGAGCGCGTGCAGGTTGCAGATCACGGTGATGCCGTAGTCTCTATTGATGCGTTTAAGGGCATCCATCACGGTTCGCGTATTGCGCGGATCGAGCGAGGCGATCGGTTCGTCGGCGAGGATGATGTCGGGTTCCTGGACCAGGGCGCGGGCGATCGCGACGCGTTGTTGCTGGCCTCCGGACAGAGTTTCAGCGCGCTGCGCAAGGAACTCGCCGAGGCCCAGGCGCTCGAGGGCCGCGATCGCGCGGACGCGGTCGTCGGCGGTGAACCATTTCAACAG
>CAMDOQ010000222.1 GCA_945903685.1 Rhizobium sp. Q54 | reverse complement strand
GAAAACCGCACGGCTCGATAGATCATCGTAACGCCGAGCTGCACGTCGCCGACCACGGGCTTGCGCTCGACGCTATGGCTGTCGGTGAAGGTATTGCCGTCGAGGAAAACGTCGCGCACGACGTAACGGACTTCGGCGCCAGCGAATACGTACCAGTCGAAATCCGGCGTGGTCGCGAAAAAGACCGAGCCCGGGAGGCTCGGCCGAATGCGAGGCGGGCCGTAGTCGTCAGCCAACCGCTCGCCGAAGCGGAGCGATAGCCCGCCGGCCACATGCGTCATGACGTTACCGATACTGCCGCCGGCATGGGGCGTGGCGTCGAACTCGAACCCGAATGCCGAGGTTTTCGGCCAGGTGCGCCACTTCCGCTCGTAGCTCAGCAGCGCGCCCAGTTCGTTGTCGAGTTGGTGGCGCCACCCCAACGAGCGCGGCACGTCGATCAGGTCGTGATATCCATTTTGGATCTCGCGCCCGAATGCCGCTGGTCCGACCACGCCGACGTCGAGTTCGACCGTATCGAGCGTCGACAACCGGCCGCTCGCGCCGCGCTCCTCCCAGAGCAGCGCGACGCCGCCATAAAGCCAGCCGGCGTAGGAGCGATCCTCGCGCACCAGGGTCCGCGCGTCGGTGGCTTCGGGCGTGAAGATGCTGTGGCCAAGCGTGAAGCCGACGCGGGTACCGTCGGCGTCGGCGAGGAACGGAACCAGGCGCCCGAGGCGCCGGACCCACGCCGGGATGTCGTTCTCGTCGGAAACGAAGAACAGGCGCTCGCCCGCCGTGTAATGCCGATCGGTGCGCGCAATGCGGTCGTTCTCGACTTGGAGGCTCAGGGTACCGCCGGCAACGCCGGTGGCGGCAAGGGCGCAGCCGCCGGCGGCGAGGATTGCGATGAGCGTGGGACGCATGCGTTACCTTCGCATCGTCGGCCGGCGGTCGTCGAGCGTCCCTCGCGAAGCACCGTCGGCGCGACCGACCACGGCCGGGCGCCGCGCGCCGCGGCCACGTTCTCGATGCGGATGGTTCCGTCGTGCTCGACGCGGATCGCGTGTCCGCCGCCGGCGCTGAGCGCCCGCCGGTCGATGACGGTGGTCGCGCCGCAGCGGCCTCCGACGAAAAACGCAGCAATCACGACGTCGGCGACCCGACAATCCTCGGACAGCGCGTGTGGATCGCGCAGCCACGCGATGGTACGACCGCCGACCCGGTAGAGGCAGCCTTGCGAATCGCAGCGGAGGCGCGGATCGGCGCTTTCGCCCGCGGCCGGCCACCGTGCTGGAGCGCTTTGGGCGTTGGCGCGGAGCCAGAGTTGGGTCGCCCAGCGCTCGCGCGGCTCGGAGACCTGAAGCGCGCCCTCGGAATTGCGGACCGCGACGACCGCGCCCTCGGCATCGACCAGGAGATCGGGGCCGGGGGTGATGCCGATCGAGAGCAGCCCGCCCGCAACGGCCAGGAGTCCGGCCCACCGCCACGGCCGCTGCCAGAGGCACAACCAGATCAAGCCGAGCGCCGCGACCGCCAGCCCGACGCTCGGCATCGCCGGCACCAGCAACACCGCGCCCGGCCACGCGGCGACGGTGCGGGCCACCCACAGCATCGCCTCGATTCCCCACCCGAGCACCGCGAATGCCGGCTCGGCCAACCCGAAAACGAGCAGCACATAAGCAGCGGCGATCGCCGGCATCATCACGGCGCCGGTCAAGGGGATCGCCAGCAGATTGGCGGCGAGGCTGTAGGCTGCAAACCGATTGAAGTGATAGATCGCAAACGGCGCGGTCGCGAACCCGGCGACCAGCGTGGTCGCAGCGACGCCGGCCACGTAAAGGAACGCGCGGCCGAACCATCCACGATGCTGCCGCGCCATGCCCCAGGACTCACGCCCGCGTTCGTAAGCGGCGATCAGGGCGACCACCGCGGCGAACGAGAGTTGAAAGCTCGGTCCCATCAGCGCGATCGGGCTTATCGCCAGCACCGCGATCGCGGCCCACGCCGCCAGCCGCATCGAGAGCACCGAGCGCTCGACGACAATCGCGAGGAACACTGCGCTCATCATCAGGAACGCGCGCTGGGTCGGCACGGTGAGTCCGGTGATCGCGACGTAGGCCGCGGCGGCGAGAAAACCGGCGCCGGCCGCGATCTTCTTGATCGGGTAGCGGAGCGCCAACGACGGCACCAGGGCGAGCCCGGCGCGAACGACGAAAAACATGATTCCGGCCATGAAACTAACGTTGATGCCCGAGATCGCCAAGAGATGGGCCAGGCCCGAATCGCGCATCGCGGCGACGTCGGTTTCGGGCATCGCAGCGCGGTCGCCGGTCATCAACGCTTTGGCGATGGCGGCTACCCCAGGCGGGAGCGCAGCGTCGATCGCTTCGTTGATGCGCTGGCGCAGACGGTTGAGGACGATATCGATGCCGGCCGGCTCGGCATCGGCCGCCGCGCGCCGGATCGGGGCGATCGCATACCCGCTGGCGCCGATCCGGTCGAAATAAGCTTTGCGCCCGAAGTCGAAACCGCCCGGGAAGAGCGGCGGGCTCGGCGGACGCAACATCGCGCGGGACTCAACGCGATCGCCAACCGCGACCGGGTCGCGCCGGGTCTTGGCGACAATCCGTACGCGGGCCGGCGTCGCGGTGGGCGCCAAGCCGCCGATCCGAACCCGGTCCAGCACCAGCGACACCCCAACCTCGAGCGTCGACAGCTCGACGATTCGGCCGTCGCTCGCGACCGGCCCGCGCGGGCGCCCGAGTCGCGGTGCGTCGGCGAGGGCGGTATGGGCTTGCGCCGCGGCAAAGCCGAGGGCGGCGCTCGCGAGCGCAACCCCCGACGCGACGAGCGTGAGCCGGCGGCGAACGAGCGTGGCGGCACCGACGGCCGCAACTGCGATGGTCGCCCCGAGCCACGGCGGCGGCTCGCGCGGGAGGGCAAAGTAGGTGGCGATCCCGGCGCCGAATCCGACCGCGAGCCATAGCACCCAGCGCGCCGATTCGGCGGCGAGCGTTGCCATCAGCCATTGCCGTGGCGGCGCCGTCAACGTCCGCGCGCGCGCGACGATCGCGGCGGCCACGGCGGGCAAGGTCATTAACGGGGTTCCCCTCCCTGTACTTATGGAACCTCGTGGGCCGCTTTCGGGTTACTCGCCCCCCGCC
>CAMDOQ010000221.1 GCA_945903685.1 Rhizobium sp. Q54 | reverse complement strand
TGGTAGAGCACCGGTCTCCAAAACCGGGGGTTGGGGGTTCGAGCCCCTCCACTCCTGCCAGCGCGGCGGTGCGAAGCGGGCGGGCGACAAAGGCGGCGGTCGAGCGTTGTTGAGAACGTAACGGGCAATGGCAAAAACGAGTCCGGGCGAATTCGTGCGTCAGGTCCGTCAGGAGACCGCCAAGGTCACTTGGCCGACGCGCAAGGAGACGATGATTGCGACGGCCATGGTCGTGGCGCTCTCGATCGTGGCCGCGATCTTCTTTTTCGTCGCCGATCAGCTGATGGCCTATATCGTGCGGCTTATTCTGGGGTTAGGAGCGTAGGTCACGATGGCGGCTCGTTGGTACGTCGTTCACGTCTACTCGAACTTCGAGAAGAAGGTCGCGCAATCGATCCGCGAGCAGGCCGAGGCTAAGGGCTTGGGTGACAAAGTGCTCGAGGTTCTGGTCCCGACCGAGGAAGTGATCGAAGTCCGGCGCGGTCAGAAGGTTTCGACCGAGCGGAAGTTCTTTCCCGGCTATGTCGTGGCAAAGCTCGACTTGACGGAAGAGGTTTACCACCTCATTAAGAACACCCCGAAGGTGACGGGGTTCCTTCAGACCGGCAACACGCCCTCGCCGATCTCCGATTCCGAAGCCGAGCGCATCCTCAAACAGGTTCAAGAGGGGATCGAGCGACCGAAGCCGTCGATCACGTTCGAGATCGGTGAGCAGGTCAGGGTCTGCGACGGGCCGTTCACGTCCTTCAACGGGTTCGTCGAAGAGGTTGACGAGGAACGGTCGCGTATCAAGGTAGCGGTCTCGATCTTCGGTCGTCCGACCCCGGTCGAGCTCGAATACTCGCAAGTCGAGAAGATGTAGCGCGAGAGGAAACGCAGCCAGGTTTGTGACATGAAGAAAATTGAAGGCTACATCAAGCTCCAGGTGCCGGCCGGCCAGGCCAATCCGTCGCCGCCGATCGGACCCGCCCTCGGCCAGCGCGGTCTCAACATCATGGAGTTCTGCAAGAACTTCAACGCCGAGACCAAGGCCCTGCAGCCCGGCATGCCGATCCCGACGGTGATCACCGTCTTTTCGGATCGCTCGTTTACGTTCCGCACGACCAAGCCGCCGGCGTCCTACTATCTGCGCAAGGCGGCCAAGGTCGAAAAAGGTTCGAGCGAACCCGGCCGAACCTTCGCCGCGTCGGTGACGATGGAGCAGGTCCGCGAGATCGCGCAGGAAAAGATGACCGATATGAACTGCCACGACGTCGAAGCCGCGACCAAGATGATCGCTGGCTCCGCGCGCTCGATGGGTATCGAGGTGAGGGAGTAACGCCATGGCACGCGGCAAGAGGACGCGCGACGTCCGCACGCAGATCGACCGTGACAAGTCCTATCCGGCTACCGAAGCGGTCAAGTTCATCAAAAGCGCGGCGACGACCAAGTTCAACGAGACGGTCGAGGTCGTGATCAACTTGAATGTCGACCCCCGCCACGCCGACCAGATGGTGCGGGGCGTCGTCAACCTACCGAACGGCACCGGCAAGACGCTGCGGATCGCGGTGTTCGCCAAGGGCGCTAAGGCCGAGGAAGCCAAAGCCGCCGGCGCCGATATCGTCGGCGCCGAGGACTTGGCCGAAAAGGTCCAGGGCGGCGTCATCGAGTTCGACCGCTGCATCGCTTCGCCCGACATGATGGGTATCGTCGGCCGGCTCGGTAAGGTACTAGGCCCGCGCGGGCTAATGCCCAACCCCAAGGTCGGCACGGTCACTCCCAACATCGGCGAAGCGGTCAAGAGCGCCAAGGGTGGCCAGGTCGAGTTTCGCGTCGAGAAGGCCGGCATCATCCACGCCGGCATCGGCAAGGCCAACTTCAGCGAGACCCAGATTCTCCAGAACCTCAAGGTGTTCTTCGAGGCGGTGATGCGGGCCAAGCCGGCGGGCGCGAAAGGCACGTACCTCAAGAAGTTGTCGGTGTCGACGACGATGGGTCCGGGAGTCAAGATCGACCCGGCCTCGTTGCTGGCGGCGTAAGTCGCCATAGACAGCGGCGGGTTAGGGCGCTAGATAAGCGCCGCGAAATCCGCGGCCTCCGTCAGGAGGTTGCGGTCGGATGCTCGGAACGAGCGTTCGCCTGTCCGAGACTGCGGGTGACGGCAGCTTTGCGGCGGCCGGCGTAATGGCGCAAAGCCGCCTGCATAGACAGTGGGAGAACGCGGGCCTTGGCCTGCGGTCGGCCTCTGGGGCAGGGCGGGACGGAAGTCCCGACAGGTAGTTGGTAGGTAGGTGCGTTGTTTCGGCCGGCGACGGCGCGAATCGCGTGCGCGACGAGGGTCCCTAGAGGCGGAGCGAAACTGTGGATCGAACCGAGAAACAGGCGACGATCGACGACCTCAACAAAGTCTTCAGTACCGCCGGCGCGGTGGTCGTCACCCACTACACCGGTTTGACGGTGGCCGAGATGGGCGAACTACGGAAACAAATGCGTGCCAACGGCGCGCGTTTCCGCGTCGCCAAGAACCGGTTGGCGCAACGCGCGCTCGACGGGACGCAATACGCGCCGCTCAAGGCGATGTTCAAGGGCCCGACCGGCGTCGCGGTATCCTCCGATCCGGTGTCGGCGGCCAAGGCGGCGGTCGGCTTCGCCAAGAAAAACGAGAAGCTCGTTGTCCTCGGCGGAGCGATGGGGGCGATGGTGCTCGACGCCGAAGGCGTCAAGCGCGTCGCGCAGTTGCCCTCGCTCGACGAGTTGCGCGGCAAGATCGTCGGTCTCCTCAAGGCGCCGGCGACAAAAATTGCGGCGATCGTTCAAGCGCCCGCCGCCCAACTTGCGCGGGTCGTCAAGGCGTATGCCGAAAAAAGCGGCCCGCAAGCCGGCTAATCGCGTTCTCAACCATTTCATTCAAATCGAAGGAGTAGATCCATGGCTGACCTTCAGAAAATCGTCGATGATCTCTCGAGTCTGACCGTCCTCGAGGCGGCCGAACTCGCCAAATTGCTCGAAAACAAGTGGGGCGTGACGGCAGCGGCGCCGGTCGCGGCCGCAGCGGCGGGCGGTGGGGCGGCGGCGGCGCCGGCGGCCGAAGCCCAGACCGAGTTCAGCGTCGTCCTCACGGTCGCGGGTGACAAGAAGATCAACGTGATCAAAGAGGTTCGTGCGATCACC
>CAMDOQ010000220.1 GCA_945903685.1 Rhizobium sp. Q54 | reverse complement strand
ATCATCGACGCCGTCGAACTCGCGGGCCAGGGCGCGCTGCTCAAGCTTCTGGAGGATCGCCGCAAGAAGCTCGCCGCCGAGGGCCTGTTCGACGAGGCCCGCAAAAAGCCGCTGCCCTTCCTTCCGGAGGTCATCGGCGTGGTGACCTCGCCCACGGGCGCCGTCATCCGCGATATCCTCCACCGCCTCGCCGACCGCTTCCCGCGTCGGGTGATCGTCTGGCCCGTGAGAGTGCAGGGCGAAGGGGCCGCCGAGGAAATCGCCGCGGCCATTGCCGGCTTTAACGCGCTCGCTGTCGGCGGCGTCATTCCGCGCCCCGATGTGATCATCGTCGCCCGCGGCGGCGGTAGCCTTGAAGACCTCTGGGCTTTCAATGAAGAGATCGTCGTGCGGGCCGCCGCGGCGTCGCAGGTGCCCTTGATTGCCGCCATTGGTCACGAAACCGATTGGACGCTGATCGATCACGCCGCCGACCGGCGCGCGCCGACACCGACGGCCGCCGCGGAAATGGCGGTGCCGGTACGCCTCGATCTTCTCGTGCAACTGCAGACCAGCCACGGCCGTCTCTCCCAGGCTGTCACTCGCGTGCTGGAGCAGCATCGCCTTCATCTTGAGGGTTTGGTGCGCGGCATCCCCCGGCTTGACACCATCGTTGCCCAGAAGACCCAAGACCTCGATGGCCTGGAACAGCGATTGGCCGATGCGCCGCGCCGGCTTCTCGCCGCCAAGGCTGAATCATTCGCGACGGTCACGGCCCGGCTCAATCTTGACCGCTTCACGGCCGACATCCGCCGTTACGCCGGCGATCTGCAAACGCTCACCGAGCGCGGCTCGCGGGCACTGGCGCGCGCCGCGGCCGACGCGGCGACCCGGGTTCAGCACCTTGTCGCGCGGCTTCAGTCGGTTTCGCCCGCACGCGTTCTCGAACGCGGGTACGCCATGATCTTGGATGCAGCCGGCGCAGCCGTGACGTCGGCCGCGAGCGTATCCCCCGGCGCGGCCCTCATGGTTCGTCTGGCCGACGGCGGATTCGGCGTCCGCGTGGACGGAGCGGCTGCGCCGTCGCGTCCAACGGCCAAGAAACCCGGCGGCTCGGGCACTCAGGGAACGCTTCTATGAGCCGTGCGGCGCTCGCGTTCGCATTACTTTTGCCGCTGCTGGTGTCGGCGCCCACTTTGGCGTTCGACATTTCGCTGACCGGTCGCAGCGAGCAGGGCGGACTGATCGTTGGGATCGTACCCCCGGGCGCCCGCGTGAGCTTCGGTGCGCGCGATGTGCCGGTCACGGATAAGGGCCGCTTCCTGCTCGGGCTTGACCGTGATGCGCCGGCTGAAGCGAGCCTGACGGTGACGGCTTCGGATGGTACGCGCGTGGACCGTAAGCTCACTATTGCTCCCCGCGCTTGGCAGATCGAGAAGGTCGACGGCGTCCCGCAGCAGCTTGTCACCCCCGACCCCGAAACCCTCGCCCAGATTCTTGCCGAGAACAAATTGATGGTCGCCGCCCGCGCGCAGCTCGAACTGGTGCCCTATTTCGAGACCGGATTGATCCGCCCGGCGGAAGGCCGGGTCTCGGGGATCTTCGGCAGCCAGCGCATTCTCAATGGCACCCCGGGTTCGCCGCATGTCGGCCTCGATATCGCCGGGCCCACCGGAACGCCTGTCCACGCGGCGGCGGACGGCGTGGTTGCGCTACGCAAGGAGATAATGATCATGACCGGTAACACGGTCGTGCTTAATCACGGGCACGGTCTCGAGACGGTCTATATCCACATGAGCGCGATCAAAGTCAGCGACGGACAGCGCGTGAAACAAGGCGATGTCATCGGCCTTATCGGCATGACCGGGCGCGCCAACGGCCCGCACCTGCATTTCGGCGTGACCTGGTTCGATAAGCGCCTCGATCCGGAAACGGTCATGGCGGTTCTGCCGCCGGCCAAATAGTTATTTCGCGAGCGCCTTCTCAAGCAGCGCATCGAACGCCCCGATGTCTTCCCACTCGGCTTTCACCGTCAGCACGTTGACCTGCTGGCGTTGGTCGGGATCGAGCCGCACCGCGTCCTTGACGGTCGTCACCGGCAGAGCCTTCACGGCATAGGCCTCATCCAATATCGGCTGAATGTCGGCCGCGGCGTAGCCGTAGTGGTCGGAGAACGGATGGAAGGCGACAACCCTGGCGCCTACGGCCTGCAGGGCCGCGAGGAATTTATCGGGATTGCCGATGCCGGCGAAGGCCACGACGCGCTGATCGCGCAAGGCCCGCCATTCCGGACCCAACGCCAGATGCGCGCGCAGGATCGGAAGGCGCCCCGACGTGCGCCCCGAAAGGCGACCGGCGATATCGTTGGGGTCGTCGCCCATGAGGATGACGGCGTCGGCGCGGGCGAGGCCGGCGTTCACGGTCTCGCGCAGCGGTCCCGCGGGGATCAGGCGGCCATTGCCGAAGCCGCTTTGGCCATCAACCACGATCAGCGACAGATCCTTGTAAAGGCTCGTGTGCTGATGGCCATCGTCCATGATCAGCACATCGGCGCCGCCGGCGATGGCAAGGGGCGCGGCGAGGGCGCGCTCGCGTGCGACCCAAGTCATGGCGGCGCGGGCATGAAGCAGCGCCTCGTCACCAACCTCGTCAACGCTGTGGCTCGCGGCGCTGACCCTGATCGGTCCTTTGAGGCTACCGCCGTAACCGCGCAGAAGGATCGCCGGCGTCCGGCCCAGATCGCTGAGGTGCGCGGCGAGTGCGGCGGCGATCGGCGTCTTGCCCGAGCCACCGGCGGTGAGGTTGCCGACACAAATCACCGGCTTGTTTGCCCGCGTCGGCTTCGCGCGCGCCAGACGCTGCGCGGTCACGGCGCCGTAGATCAGCCCGAACGGTTCAAGCAGGCGGGCGATGCCGTTGTCGCTTTGCCAGAAATCAGGCGCGCGCATCGGTCGGCTCCTCGCGCAGGATCGCGGCGTGCCCGGTGTAGATGTCGGCCTCAATGCTCACGCGGGTCATCTCCTCCTCAAGTCTCGCGCGCAGCGCCGCGAGCGTGGCCTGATCGGCGTCGCGCGGCACGGTGATCGGTTCGCCCCATATCATAGCGCCGCGGCCGAAGGGCAAGGGGATGATGAGCTGGTCCCAGGTGTTGAGCAGGAGGCGGTGGCTGACGGCGATCGCCGCCGGCAAGATCGGCACACCGGC
>CAMDOQ010000219.1 GCA_945903685.1 Rhizobium sp. Q54 | reverse complement strand
AGGCGCTCGATCGCGCCGGGGTCAGCGCTGCCGACGGCAACGACGTCATCGCCGCGCTCTCGACCCAGCTCAATCCGCGCCGGCTCGGCGCCGGTCAGTTGGTCGAACTCAAGTTCGAGTCGATCCCCGGCACCGCGCAGCGCCGCCTCGCCAGCGTCATCATCCCGCTCGACCTCGATTCGACGATCATCGCCAAACGCGCCGGCGAAGCCGGTTTCGTCGCGCGGCGCGAGGACAAGGCGCTCCACGCCGGCTCGGCCCGCGTCGTCGGCACGATCGACGACAGCCTGTTCGTGTCGGCACAGGCGGTGGGGATGCCGATCCGCGTGATCATGGATTTCATCCGGCTCTATAGCTGGGACGTCGACTTCCAGCGCGAAATACAGCCCGGCGACCGGTTCGAAGTCCTGTTCGAGCAGTTCCACCCCGAGGTCGACCGCGTCGCGCAGCGCGGCGCCAAGGTCGGCGAGATCCTCTATGCCAGCCTGACCATCAAGGGCGACGACGTCCGTTACTATCGCTACCGCGCGCCGGCCGGCATCGACTACTTCAACGCCGCCGGCGAAAGCGTGCGCAAGGCGCTGCTCAAGACCCCGCTCGACGGTGCCAAGCTGACCTCGGGCTTCGGCAAGCGGACCCATCCGATCCTCGGCTACACGCGCATGCACCGCGGCGTCGATTTCGCCGCCCCGGTCGGCACGCCGATCGTCGCCGCCGGCAACGGCACCGTCGAGGTCGCCGGCACCAACGGCGCCTATGGCAACTACGTCCGCATCCGCCATAGCGGCAACTACCAGACCGCCTATGCGCACCTCTCGCGGTTCGGCACCGGCATGCGCGCGGGCCGCGCCATCAAGCAGGGCCAGATCATCGGTTATGTCGGCACGACCGGGCTTTCGACCGGCCCGCACCTCCACTACGAGATCATGGTCAGCGGCAATCAGGTCAATCCGGTGACGGTCAAGTTCGCGAGCGGCGATAAATTAGGGGGCCGCGAACTAGCCCAGTTCCGCCGCCACGTCGTCGATGTCGATGCGCGCGTCGCGGCATTGCCGCCGCTGGTCAAGGTCGCGACCCGCGACTAGCGGCGTCAGGCCGCTTCTTCGACCGCCCGGCCGTTCACTACCAACCCGCCTTCGCCGGCCGAGACCCGCACCGTACTTCCGTCGGCGATCGAGCCGTCGAGGATCATGGTGGCGAGCGCATTCTGCAGGTGCCGCTGGATCACGCGCCGGAGCGGACGCGCACCGTAGACCGGATCGTACCCGGTGCGGGCGAGCCAGGCGCGCGCCGCCTCGTCCAGCTCGATCGCGATCTTGCGATCCGCGAGACGCTGGCGCAGAAGGCCCAACTGAATGTCGACGATGGTGTCCATGTGCGCTCGGGTCAGGCGGTGGAACAGGATGATCTCGTCGAGCCGGTTCAGGAACTCGGGCCGGAACGCCTGTCGTACGACCTCCATCACTTGGTCCCTGACTGCGTCGGTATCTTCGCCGTCGGGCTGGGCGGCGAGATAGTCGCTGCCCAGGTTCGAGGTCAGGATGACGATGGTGTTGCGGAAGTCGACGGTGTGGCCCTGGCCGTCGGTCAAACGGCCGTCGTCCAGCACCTGCAGCAGGACGTTGAAGACATCGGGATGCGCCTTTTCGACCTCGTCGAACAGGACCACCTGATAGGGTCGGCGTCGCACCCGCTCGGTCAGCGCGCCGCCCTCGTCGTAGCCGACATAGCCGGGCGGCGCGCCGATCAGGCGGGCGACCGCGTGTTTCTCCATGTATTCGGACATGTCGAGCCGGATCATGGCGGTGTCGTCGTCGAACAGGAACGCGGCCAGCGCCTTGGTGAGCTCGGTCTTGCCGACCCCGGTCGGCCCCAGGAATAGGAAAGAGCCGACCGGCCGGTGGGGATCGCCCAAGCCGGCGCGGGCGCGACGGACCGCGTCGGCGACCGCCGCCAAGGCGTCGTCCTGGCCGACCACGCGCTTCTGCAGCTCGGCTTCCATGCGCAAGAGTTTGGCGCGCTCGCCTTCGAGCATCTTGTCGACCGGGATGCCGGTCCAGCGCGAGACGACCTGAGCGATGTGGGTGTCGGTGACCGCTTCTTCGACCATGCGGCTCTTGCCGCCGCCCTCGGCCGCCGCCAGCTTCTTCTCGAGCGCCGGCACGACGCCGTAGCGGAGCTCGCCGGCGCGAGCCAAGTTGCCCTTGCGCTGCGCCGCATCGAGTTCGCTGCGCGCCGCATCGAGTTCTTCCTTGATCTTGACCGAGCCGGCGAGCTTCGACTTTTCCGCCTGCCACTCGGCGGTGAGATCGGCCGATTCGCGCTCGACCGTGCCCAGTTCGCGCTCCAGCGATTTCAGCCGCTCGCGCGAGGCCGCGTCGCTCTCTTTTTTCAGGGCCTCGCGCTCGATCTTGAGCTGGATGATGCGGCGATCGAGCTCGTCGATTTCCTCGGGCTTGGAGTCGATCTCCATGCGCAGCCGACTCGCCGCCTCGTCGACCAGGTCGATCGCCTTGTCGGGAAGGAAGCGGTCGGTAATGTAGCGGTTCGAGAGCGTCGCCGCGGCGACGATCGCGCCATCGGTAATGCGGACCTTGTGGTGAAGCTCGTACTTCTCCTTGAGCCCGCGCAGGATCGAAACCGTATCTTCGACCGTGGGCGGCGCGACGTAGACCGACTGGAACCGGCGCGCGAGCGCGGCATCCTTTTCGACGCGCTTGCGGTATTCGTCGAGCGTCGTCGCGCCGATGCAGTGGAGATCGCCGCGCGCGAGCGCGGGTTTCAAGAGGTTCGAGGCATCCATCGCGCCTTCGGCAGCGCCGGCGCCGACCAGCGTGTGCAGCTCGTCGATGAAGAGGATGACCTCGCCGCCGGCGGCCTGAATCTCGGCCAACACCGCCTTCAGGCGCTCCTCGAATTCGCCGCGGAACTTGGCGCCGGCCACCATCGCGCCCAAATCGAGCGCCATCAGTTGCCGATTCTTCAACGTCTCGGGGACGTCGCCGTTGACGATCCGTTGCGCCAGACCCTCGACGATCGCGGTCTTGCCGACGCCGGGCTCGCCGATCAGCACCGGGTTGTTCTTGATGCGGCGCGACAACACCTGGATCGTGCGTCGAATCTCCTCGTCGCGGCCGATCACCGGGTCGAGCTTGTTCTCGCGCGCGCGCTGGGTGAGGTCGATCGCGTATTTCTTGAGCGCCTCGTAGGTGTCCTCGGCGCTCGCGCTGTCGGCCTTGCGACCCTTCCGCACGTCGTTGATGGCCGCGTTCAACCCCTGCGGGCTGACGCCGGCATCTTTGAGAATCT
>CAMDOQ010000218.1 GCA_945903685.1 Rhizobium sp. Q54 | reverse complement strand
AGCAGCGGCGATGTCGGCATCGCTCGCCTCGGGCCGCCCGTAGACGATGTTCTCGCGCACCGTGAGCGGAAACACCAAGGGCGGCTGCAGCATCATCGAGACCTGGCGGCGCAGTGCCTCGATCCGGTACTCGCGGGCATCGACGTCGTCGATCGCGATCGACCCCTGTGAGGGATCGAAGAAGCGCGGGATCAGGCTCAGCATGGTCGACTTGCCGGCGCCGGTCGGACCGACGATCGCGATCCGCTCGCCGGGCTCCACCACAAGGCTGACGCCGTTCAAGGCCGGTACGGTCGCGTCATAGCGGAAAGTGACGTCTTGCCAGACGATCCGTCCGCGCGCGCCCGTTTCCGGGAACGTGCGCGGCCCGTCGCTGAGATCCGCTTCGACGTCGAGGATTTCGAACACGCGCCGCAAGCCGACACGGGCGCTCTGCAACAGGCCCCAGGTCTGCGTCAGCGTGTCGATCGGCTGATAGAGCGAAGCGAGGTAAGCGACGAACACCAGAAGCTCGCCCAACAGTAGCTCGCGGTCCAGGACGGCGCGCGCGCCGAGGTAGAGGATGCCGGCGGTGCCGCACGCGATCACGATCGTAACCAGGCCGTTGTAGAGGGTCTGCAGGCCGTAGAGCCTGAGCGTGGCGTCGAGGCTCGAGCGGCTCGCCGCCATGAAGCGGGCGTGCTCCTCGCGCTCCTTGGTGTAGGCCTGGACGACGCGAATAGCCGCGATCGACCATGACGCCAGCGAGTAAACTTGGCTTTCGCGCTCGACCATGCGCTCGGCGGCGCGGACGATCGCGCGGTTGAAAAGAACGATCACGAATAAAAGCGCCGGGCCGACCAGAAGCGCCAACAGCGTCAAGCGCCAATCGATCTGGACCATGATCGCGAACATGCCGATCAGGAGCGCGGCCGAGGTCACGATCGTCAAGAGACCGTTCATCAGGATGGTCTGCACCGCGAAGGTATCGGCGGTGACCCGGTACATGAGATCGCCGACCTGGCGGCGGCTGTGGAACATGAGCGAGAGGCGCTGCAGGTGCGAGTAGAGTGCACCGCGCAGGTCGTCGATCATGCGGTGCCCGATCGCGACGGTGAGCGTGTTGTAGAAGAAAGTGGTGGCGCTCAAGAGAACTTGAATGGCGACGATCGCGAGCGCCGCGAACAACAGGAGCTCGATCGGCTGCCCCCACGCTGCGAGCCATCCGGGCGCGGCGACATCGCCCACGATGTGATCGACGACGATCTTGAGCGGCCACGGCTTCAGGAGCTCTAGGCCGGTGGTCACCGCGACCAGCGCCATGGCGAGCACGAACAGCCAGCGGTGGGGATAGACGTAGGCCAGGATCCGTCGCGACGCCTTGCCGCCGATCATGGGCTTCTCCGGCCGGCTAGACGTTCTGTGCCGGCGTCAGATTGAGCGATCGGCCGACCCGCTCCAACACGGGCGTCAGGATGCGGCCGAGTTGCGCCGTCTGTAACAGGATCGAGGCGAGGTTGGCCAGCGCGATTGCGGCGACGCCGATCGCGACCGCGGGTACATCGAGCGCGAGCGCGCCAACGAACAGAATCGCGTAGCCACGCAGCAGCAAGTGCGAAAGGCGCGACAGCCGTAATTGGCAGCGGACCCGGTGCAGGCGCTTATCGCCGCCGTGATTCTCGGTGCCGACCTTGATCAACGCGCGCCCCCACAGGCCGCGGGCGATCTTGATGTCCCAATCGTCCCACCCCTGGTCGGTTTGTACGAAATATTTGCGCGGCGCGAGATAGTCGACGACGCCGGCGATCAGGGCCTCTTTTTCGATGCCGGCCTCGGTCCAGAAAGAAAGATAGAGCGCACGCTCGGCCCAGGCGATCTTGGGCGGCTGCGCGGTCGCTTCGAGCGACGTCGCTTCGCCGCCGTTTAGAAGCCGGATGCGCCAGCGCGTCCGTTCCCAGCTGCGCAGCAGCGGGCCCAGGAATATCAAGAGCGCGATCAGCGCCCGCGCGCGCAGGCCGGTGAAGCGCTCGTCGACCGGGGCTTTGATCGCCCCGGCGATACACATGGTCCAGGTCGCCGCGATCGGCAGCAGCCCGAGCCAGCCCCAGCCGCCGGTCGCGATGCCGACCACCCCGAGAACGATCGCGATCGTTACCCACTCGAGCGTCAGCGGCAGGAACGCCGCGAGCGAGGAGGGGGCTTCGTAGAGCGTCTGGAACATGCCGCGGCCAAACACGCCGGCGTAGATCACCGGGCTGCGCGAGAACAGGAACGCGGCCGAGAGGTCGCCGTAGATCCGGCCGAGCCAGCGCGCCTGCCCAAACAGGTTGAAGCGGGTCGGATGTTTCGCGTAGACCAGCGCCTCGGCCTTGCCGTAGCCGCGCTGCTGCTGGAGATAGGCGGCGACGGTGTTGCGCCGGTAGTGCCAGACGACCGCGGCTGGGCTGAAGCCGATGCGGTAGCCGGCGTTCTGGAAGCGCCAGCACAAATCGACGTCGTCGCCGGCGGCGCGGTAAACCGGGTCGAACATGCCGACCTTTTCGAGCGCGGTCTTCTCGAACGCCATGTTGCAGCCGGCGATGTGCTCGGCCTCGTCGTCCGACAGCAGCACGTGCGTCGGCCCGCCCGGCGACACCGCGACCGCCGCCGGCACCAGCGACTCTTCGGGCGGCGGGAAGTTGGGTCCGCCGATCGCGGCGAGGCCGCCCGATTGCATCTTGCCGACCAGATACAGCAGCCAGTCGGGATCGGCGACACAGTCGGAATCGGTGTAGGCAACGATTCGTCCAGTCGCGGCCGCGGCGCCGACGTTGCGCGCGACCGACAAGCCTTTGTTCTCCTGGTTGATGATGCGGCAAAAATCGTAACGCTCGGCGATCGCGCGGGTCGCATCGGTCGAGCCGTCGTTGACTACGATGACCTCGTAGTTCGGATAGTTGAGGTGTTTGAGCGAGGCCAGGCAATCGTCGATCGTGCGCTCGGCGTTGTAGGCGCAGATCACCACCGAGACCTTGGGACACGCATCGAGCGGCGGCGGCAGAGCCGCGCCAAACGCTTTGCGGATGGCGGCGAAAGCCGGCTTTGGCCGGCGCTCGCGGTCGACCAGGCCGAACGCCCAGTTTTCGATCGAATGACCGCCAGTGAACCACTCGTCGGTCCAGGCGAAGACGAAGGTGCCGGCGGCGCCTTCGGCGAAGGCGGTCGGGACCTGCCAGCCGAGAAATTCGGCTTGGGCGTCGGCGCCGTGATGCATCGAGTCCATGCCGAGCTCGGTCAACACCAGCGGGCGATCGACGGCGAGGTTGTGGAGCCGTGCGAGATAGCGGGTGAAGGGCAGCGGCG
>CAMDOQ010000217.1 GCA_945903685.1 Rhizobium sp. Q54 | reverse complement strand
CGGGCCGCTCGGTACGGAAGATCGCACTCAAACGGTCGGGCTCGCGGACGTCGGCTAAAACGGCCACCCGCGCCAGCGCTGCATGGCGCTCGGCAAGCTCGAGGTCGATCCGATAGAGGTTGTGCTCGCCGTTATCGATCAGCACCAAGCGCGTAGGGCCGAGCGCGGCGATCTGGCGCGTGAGCTCGGCCCCGATGGTGCCGCCGGCGCCGGTCACGAGCACCCGCCGGCCGGCGATCAGGCGCTCGACTGGCGCGCGGTCGAGTACGCGTTGGGTGCGGCCGAGCAGATCCTCGATATCGACCGGCCGTACCGCGCGCGCCGCGGGCGCCGCGCTCGGGTCGTGGTCGTGCAACTCGGTCACGCGCGGCAGTCGGGTCACGGTCATGCCGAGCGAGGTGGCTTGCGCAAACAGCGTCTGCACCGTGGCGCGGTCGATCTGGTCCGACGCGAGGATCAGGCGCTGGGGCGAGCGGTAGCGGCGGCGAAGTCGCGTCACCACGTCGTTGAACTCGCCGAAGGTTCCGAGCACGCGGATGCCGCGGATATCGCGCCCAACCCGCGTCGGCTCGCGGTCGATGAGGCCGATCACGCGGTAAGGCGTCTGGCGCGATCGGCCCGTTTCGCGGATGAAGGTCTCGGCAGCGTCGGTCACGCCGGCAAGCAGCACCGGAACGCGCGGATCGTCGGCGCGCTCGAGGACGAAACTCAAATTGCCGTCCTTCAGCAACCGGTACAGAAAGCGGGGTCCCGCCAGCAGAACGATGAGCAGCACCCAGTTGATGGCAAGCGCGCTTCGCGGCAGCACGCCGATGCGATTGAACGCGAACAGCAGCGGCAGGAACACGAGGGACGCGATCGTCACCGCCTTGGCGATCGCGATCAGGTCCGAAAGCGAGGCGTAGTACCAGATGCCGCGATAGAGCCCGACCGCCCAAAACGTTGCCGCGGCGACCGCCGCAAAGATCACGGTGCCTTCCCACAGGAACCCGAACTCCTGCGGCGCGCCGTAGGTTAGGTAGCGGAGCCACACCGCGAGTTCGAACGAAATCGCCGCCATCGCGACGTCGTGGACCGCAACCAGGGCGGCGCGGAGCGAAAAAACGGGACGCGTTGCCGGCGGTGCGTTCATCCGGCGGCAGCGGCAGCGGTAACGATCATGGGCGACCGAAATACCATAACAAAACTCCCACCACCGCGGCGGCGAAAATGAGGCATGCGATCGGAGCGTAGCCCGCGGCCGCGACACCGGCCGAGGCGATCAAGAGAGCATCGGCTACCGCGATGGCGCCGGCAACGCGCGCATGGCTGCCGCTGCGGCGCGCCGCCTGTTGATAAAAATGGCTGGCGTGGGCGCGCCAGACCTTCTCGCCGCGAACCAGGCGCTTCAAGAACGTCAAGGTGGCGTCGGCGAGATAGTAGAGCGGTACGATCACGGCCGCGATCCAGGAGCCGTGGAGCGCGAGTAGGAGCAAGAGCCAACCGGTCAGGAAGCCGAGCGGCACGCTCCCGACGTCGCCCAAGAAAATCCGCGCCGGCTGCCAGTTCCAGGTCAAGAAGCCCGCGGCGCCGGCGCCGATCAGGACTGTGGCGGCGTAGGGAAACGGGGCGATCACCGCGAGCGTCGCGCACACGCTCGCGCCGATCGCGATCGCCAGCGTCTCGACACCGGCAATGCCGTCGATGCCGTCCATGAAATTGTAGAGATTGACGAACCACAGCCATAGCAGGCCGGCCGCGATCCGGTCGACAAGCGGCGGGAGCAAACCTTGAAACACCATCAGTTCGGGCGGGAACGCACTCAACCCGGCGACGACTGCGGCGAGGTGGGCGAGGAGGCGAACGCCGACCGGGAGGCCGCGCAAATCGTCGAACCACGACACCGCCGCCAACCCGACTACGGCCGCCAGGATGACCGGCTCGAACGGCGCGGCGAGGAAGAGGGCGGCGGCGGCCCATCCGAGCGCGAATACGACGATTACCGCGAGACCGGCGCCCCGTGGCCTCGGCGTCGCGTGGCTGCTGCGCTCGTTCGGTCGATCGAGCACGGCGTGGCGCCTGAGGAGCGTGAGCACCAATCCGGTCGCTGCCCAGGTCGCGATCAGGCCGGTCAGCGCCACGACGAGAAGGATGCCGTCGGACATCGAGCTCGCCTCAGCGTACCGGTTGCGGGGACGACGCAACGCCGCGTGCGACGACGGCGGTTAGCAGGGCAGCAAGGACGAGGCTCGCGAGCCACCACGTCTGCCAGATGCCGAAGCTCAGCGACGCGACCGTGAGCGCGGTGACGCCGGCGCCGGCGCCGGCGGCAGCGCTCAGTCGCGACCGCGCTGCCGCGCCGATCCGGCGAAACGTGACAAGGAGGCCGAGCGCGGCCAATACGGCACCGGGTAATCCGAGTTCGAGCCAAACCTGCAGCGGCGCGTTGTGCGGGTGGAGGCCCATGACCTGGCCGCCGCCCAAGCGATACGGCTCGGCCGCGCCCGGGAGCACGCGGGCGCCGTCGAGGCCGTAGCCCAAGAGCGGCCGCTCTTCGATACGTCCGGCGACGAACTCCCACATCTCCAAGCGATGGAGCGCGCTTTGCGGCAGCGTTGGGAATAATTCTGGAACCCGCGTCGATCCCTCCCCGTAGAGGACGAGCAGCGGCGCGGCGAGAATGAGGGCGGCCGCGAACACGCCGATGGCGGTGCCGACCCGGCGCGGGCTCATGAACGCGAGCGCCGCCGCAGCCGCTCCGGCCACCAGCGCAAGGCGTACCGAGCCGGCCTGGCTCGCCGCGAGTGCGACGACGGTCCCGACGACAAAGAGAACCGCGAGCGCCCGATGTCGGCGCGTCGCCAGCCACAGCAAAGCCGGCCACAGCAGGAGCGCGAGCAGTGTAAGCGGTCGGTTCAAAATCTCGAGCGGCATCGCTACCGTCGCCCCGTGGCGCTGGTAGAACATGATGCGGTGAATGACGGCGCCCGTTGCGGCCTCGATCAGGAAGAGGACGATGGCGATGCCGACGCCTATTGCGACGAAGCGCCCGATTGCGCCGCTGGTGTTGGCGTCTAGCTGCGAGCCGGCATCGAACCATAGCCAGGCGAGCAGCGCGACCGCTGCAAGGGCGAAGATTTTATTGACGGCTAATTGCGATTCGACCGCCCACACGGCGCTGAGCGCGGCCCAGGCGAGGAACGGGGCGACGAGTACGACGGCGGCGGTACCGGCGCGCGGCCAGCGACGCGACCGGAAAGCGCCGAGGGCAAGCACGGTTCCCCCGGCGATCAAGACCGGTGTCGATGCGACCGGGGCGAAGAAGCCGACCGGCGCGAGCGCAATCGCCGTAG
>CAMDOQ010000216.1 GCA_945903685.1 Rhizobium sp. Q54 | reverse complement strand
AAGAGGGGGTACGACGAGCTTTCGGGCGCGCCGAAGCCGCGGACCTGAAAGTCCTGGTTCTCGACGCGACGGCCGGGGACGCCACGCCGACGGCGCTTACGCCGATCCTCGACCGGAACACGATTGTCGTTCTGAATAAGATAGACCTCGCGCCGACATCGCGCGCGGACGGAACGAGCGACGGAACGACGTGTTCGATCAGTGTCCGAACTGGCGAGGGGATGCGCGAGTTGATCGACACTCTCGGCCGATCGATCAAGCAACGGTATGGACTTCGCGAGGCACCGACCCTCACGCGCGCGCGCCACCGGCGCGCCCTCGAGGCGGCCCGCGGCGCTATATCCCGCGCGCGCGAGGGATTGTCGGGGCGGGCGATGCTCCCCGAGCTGCCGGCTGAAGATCTGCGCCTTGCCGTCCGTTACTTGGGCGAGATAACCGGTGACGTCGGCGTCGAGGAGATACTAGATGTAGTATTTAGGGATTTTTGTATCGGCAAGTAATTGTAGGTGTTTCACGTGGAACGGTTCCTGGCCGCATCCTTTGACAGCGGTCATGTCCGTCCCTAAATTCCGCGCCCGATGCGCACGCAGTACGATGTCATTGTAATCGGCGGCGGTCACGCCGGGTGTGAAGCCGCCGCCGCCGCCGCCCGGGTTGGCGCGCAGACGCTGCTCGTCACGCACAAGTTCGCCACCATCGGCGAGATGTCGTGCAACCCGGCGATTGGAGGCCTTGCCAAAGGCCACCTGGTCCGCGAGATCGACGCGCTCGACGGGCTGATGGCGCGGGTTATCGATCAGGCCGGAATTCAATTCCGCATCCTCAATCGACGGAAAGGGCCCGCCGTTCGCGGGCCGCGGGCCCAAGCGGATCGGGCCCTTTACCGCACCGCCATGCAAGCCGCGATCATGGCTGTT
The DNA here is from genome assembly GCA_945903685.1 of Rhizobium sp. Q54. Lineage (GTDB taxonomy): Bacteria > Pseudomonadota > Alphaproteobacteria > SHVV01 > SHVV01 > SHVV01. The sequence goes on along the minus strand of CAMDOQ010000216.1, from coordinate 2,441 downwards.
CCGGGGCTCGATATCGTCGAAGCGACGGCCGAGGACCTTATGGTGGCGGACGGACGCGCTACCGCCGTCGTGCTTGGAAACGGACGGACGATTCGCGCGGGTGCGGTCGTCCTCACGACCGGGACCTTCCTCCGCGGCCTCATTCACATCGGCGAAGAAAAAATAGCGGCTGGTCGGGTCGGTGAAAAGCCGTCGGTAGGCCTGGCGCTCACGCTGGAATCGTTACGCTTCCGGCTCGGTCGTTTGAAGACCGGAACCCCGCCCAGGCTCGACGGCCGGACCATCGACTGGGCCGGACTAGACGTCCAGCCAGGCGACGACCCTCCCCCGCCCTTCTCGTTCCTGACGGCGCGCATCACAACGCCTCAGATTGCCTGCCATATCACAGGGACGACCGCGGCAGTCCATGACCTCATCCGGGCCAATCTCCACCGCGCGCCGATGTATTCAGGCCAGATCCAGAGCACGGGGCCGCGCTACTGCCCGTCGATCGAGGACAAGGTGGTACGGTTTGCCGATCGCGACCGTCACCAGATTTTCCTTGAACCGGAAGGGCTTAACGACGACACCGTGTATCCGAACGGGATCTCGACATCGCTTCCGCGCGAGATCCAAGCTGAGGTCGTAGCCCGGATCCCGGGCCTTGAACGGGCCATCATCAAACGCCCGGGCTATGCGATCGAATATGACTATGTCGATCCGCGCGAGCTCTATCCGAACCTCGAAACCAAGCGGGTCGCGGGCCTCTATTTCGCCGGCCAGATTAATGGAACGACCGGGTACGAGGAGGCGGCAGCCCAAGGGCTTATGGCCGGAATCAACGCCGCGCGGGCGGTCGCGGGCGGGAGCCCGCTCATTCTCGACCGGGCTGACGCCTATATCGGGGTCTTAATCGATGACCTCGTCACCAAAGGAACGCGCGAGCCCTATCGAATGTTTACCTCGCGCGCCGAGTACCGACTTTCGCTCCGGGCCGACAACGCCGACCAACGGTTGACCGAAAAAGGCGCAGTGGCCGGATGCGTGGGATCCGAGCGCGCGCATCGGAACCGCGAGAAAGCAGCGGCCTTGGCCCGAGCCCGATCCCTTCTGGGCGAACTATCCCTCACCCCGAGCGAGGCGCGTCGAATCGGCCTGCAGGTCAACCTTGATGGCGTGCGACGCTCGGCCCTCGAGTTGCTCGCCGTCCCCGGGGTCACGTGGGAAACCCTCGCGGTAATCTGGCCGGTTGCGGCAACGCTCGCCCCCGACATTGCCGAGCAGATCGAAGTCGAAGCGCTTTACGCAGGCTACCTCGAACGCCAGGCGGCCGACATCCGGGCGTTTCGACGCGATGAGGATCTCGAACTGCCCCGAAACTTGGACTACGCGGGGGTCGGCGGCCTTTCGGCCGAAGTCCGACTCAAGCTCGACGAAGCCCGGCCGACCACCTTGGGCGCCGCCGCGCGAATTTCAGGCGTTACCCCTGCTGCCCTTACCGCCTTGCTCGCCCATGTAAAAAAGCGACCTTTCGTGGGAGCGACGGCCTGAGCGACCGGACCCTTTCGCCGGAAGCGTTCTCGGATGCCGTCGGCGGTGTTTCACGTGAAACACTCGATCGGCTTAAGGCCTACGCCGCGCTCCTGACCAAATGGCAGGAACGGATCAATCTGGTCGGCCGATCGACTCTGGCCGACCTTTGGCGGCGTCATTTCTTGGATTCGGCTCAGGTGCTGAAATACGCACCCGTTGATGCGTCAGGCTGGTTAGATATCGGAACGGGCGCGGGCTTTCCCGGCGTCGTGCTGGCGATCTTGGGCGCGTCGGATGTGCATCTGGTCGAGAGCGACCTGAGGAAATGCGCGTTTCTTCATGAAGCGCTCCGAGCGACCGCCGCGGTCGCGACCGTTCACGCGGTGCGGATCGAAGCGTTCGCGCCGCGACCTTTCGCTGTGGTAACCGCCCGCGCCCTCGCGCGACTTGAGGCCCTTATCGGACATGCGGCACCGTTTCTCGGACCAAACTCGTGCTGCCTTTTCCTAAAGGGGCAAGATGTTGAGGGGGAATTGACCGAAGCCCATAAATGTTGGAGTATGACTGTGGATAGGTTCAAGAGCGTAACCGATCCGACTAGCACAGTCCTACGCCTGAAGGGTATCCATCATGTCGATCGATAACAAGGCCGACGTCGAAGCCCAAGCCCCAGAAACCGAGTCAACGACTAAACTTCTGACAACGCGAATCATTGCGATCGCCAATCAGAAGGGCGGTGTGGGCAAGACCACGACCGCGATCAATTTGGCGACGGCAATGGCCGCAGTCGGACAAAAGGTTCTGATCGTCGACCTCGACCCACAAGGCAACGCGTCGACGGGACTCGGCATCGACCGCGCTGCCCGAAAGCTCTCGAGCTACGATGTCGTGCTGGGGGCGGCAACCCTCCGTCAAGCGGTGGTACCAAG
>CAMDOQ010000215.1 GCA_945903685.1 Rhizobium sp. Q54 | reverse complement strand
ACAAGCTTCTATTCTTCGATCCCAACGTGCAGATGATCCCGACCCCGATCACGCCGCTGCATTTGCTGCCGGGTAACACGCTCTCGGTGGCGCTGCCGCTGCTGGCGCTGGCTGGCGCTCGGCGCATCTTCGTGTTCGGCGCCGACGGCGGCGCGCCGCCGGGCGCCAAAGCCGAGCAAGCCTATTTCTTCGATCCGGCCACCACCGACGACTTCGAGGTGCGCAAACGCCGCGAGATGGTGCGTCGGTTGACGGTGGACGCGTGGCGTTGCGACCGCTTGGCCGGCTTTCTGACCATGGCCGCCGCCAAACTCTTCCAGCGCTCGGTTCCACCGATTTATGTCTGCACCCCATCGAGCAATCACGCGGCCTTTCCCAAACTTACGGTCGCGCAAGCGCTCGAGATGTTGAAGTCGCGCGCCTAGTATATTTTATCTCGCCGTTACAACGGATTAGGGCGCTAACGCTTCGTTAACCAAGAACATTAACTATTGGGCGCGACGATACTGCCTCGGTCGCGGAAGGACCGCGCAGGCGCAATGCGGTGGACCAACGGGGATGAGCGGGCGAGCTCGACGAATCTGCGTTTTTACCGGAAGCCGCGCCGACTATGGCTTGTTGCGCGGACTGATCCGCGCGCTCGCGAACGATCCTGGGGTCAACCTTGATATCGTCGCGGCCGGGGCGCACCTCCGCGCCGATCTTGGGTCGACGGTCGCCGCGATCAACGACGACGGCTTTGTGCCCGCCGCGAAAATCGATTTCGTGCAGGAGGCCGACACCCCGGTTGCGACGGCGACGGCACTGGGGCTAGCGACCATCCGTCTAACAGAAGCTTTCGACCGGCTGCGTCCCGATATCGTCGTCGTGCTCGGCGACCGCTACGAAGCGCTGGCGGCGGCCCAGTCGGCGATGATGCTTAACATTCCGATCGCGCACGTCCATGGCGGCGAAGCGACGGAGGGACTGATCGACGAAGCCGTCCGCCACGCGATTTCGAAGATGGCGCACTTGCATTTCACTGCCGCTGCACCATACCGGGCTCGTGTTATTCAGCTCGGCGAGCACCCGGATCGCGTCTTCAACGTCGGTGCGCCGGGGCTCGACAACCTAAGTGACCTGCGCTTGCTGAGCCGATCGGAACTCTCGAGCGCGCTCGGTTTCGATTGCAACCGATTCGTACTCGTTACGCTGCATCCGGTGACGCTCGACCGCAGCCCGCCCGAGCAGGCGCTTGAGGCGCTGGTCGCGGCGCTCGACCGGTTCCCCAATCTCGCCGTCATCGCGACGAAGTCGAACGCCGATGCGAACGGGCGCCGCCTCAACGCCGTACTCGAGGCGCGGACGGCGCAACGGAAAGGCCGGTGGCTTGCCGCCGCCTCGCTCGGACAACAGCGCTACCTATCGGCGCTCGCACTCGCGGATGCGGTCGTGGGAAACTCTTCGAGCGGTATCATCGAGGCGCCATCGCTCGGAGTGCCGACCGTCAATATCGGCGAGCGGCAGCGCGGCCGACTTCGCGCGCCGTCGGTCATCGACTGTGGATCAGATGAGGGAGCGATCTGGGCTGCAATCGAACGGGCGCTCTCGCCCGCGTTTCGAGCAATTGCAGCGCGCCGGGAAACGCCGTACGGGAGCGGTGGCGCATCGCTTCGCATCGCCGCGACGTTGAAGTCGTTTCCACTCGATGAAGTCCTTTTCAAGCGCTTCTTCGATCTGCGCGAGGCGGCGGAATGACCGTTCGCGTGGCATACATCGGTTGCGTTGCCATGAGCAACGTTCTGCTCGACCGCCTGCTCGACCTGCCCGACGCTAGCCTGGCTGGCGTGGTGACGCGGCAACGGTCACCAGCCAATAGCGACTTCGTGTCGCTCACCGACCTTGCTGAACGCGGTCAAGCGCCGGTCCATTTTGCCGACGATGGCGACCAACGGACCATGGCGGAGTTTCTGCTCCGGACCCGGCCCGATGTCACGTTCTGCTTCGGCTGGTCGAAGCTTCTCAATCCCGAGATTCTGAGCATCGCGCCGCTGGGTACGATCGGATTTCACCCGGCGGCGCTCCCTGCCAACAGGGGCCGTCACCCGCTGATCTGGGCACTCGCCCTCGGTCTCGAGGAGACTGCATCGACGTTCTTCGCCATGGATACCGGCGCCGATTCGGGCGCGATCGTCGACCAACGACCGATCGCGATCGCGCCCACCGACTATGCCGCCGATCTCTATGCGAAGGTCGCCGCCGTCGCGCGCGATCAACTGACAGGTGTCGTCAGTGCGTTAGCGCACGGCCGTTTGCCTATCCGCCCCCAAAACGGAGCACTCACGAACCACTGGCGCAAGCGAACCGCTGTCGATGGCATGATCGATTGGCGGATGTCGGCCCGTTCGATCTACAACTTGGTGCGCGCGCTGTCGCGGCCGTACCCCGGGGCTCACTGCACCTCGGCCGCTGGGCCGGTCAAAGTGTGGCGCACGGAAATCGGACCGGCCGGAGCCGGCAACCTCGAGCCGGGTAAAATCCTCGGTCCAGATGGAAATGCGTTCTTGGTCAAGTGCGGCGAGGGGACCCTTCGTGTCACCGAGCACGAGTTTTCACCGGTACCTAGCGAAGGGAGCTATCTATGAATATCGTCGTCGTCGCGCCGCATCCGGACGACGAGACGCTCGGGTGCGGGGGCACCCTGCTCCGCCACATCGCGGCTGGCGATCGGGTTCATTGGCTGATCGCCACCGAAATGACTCGCGAGGTTGGGTTCTCGGGCGAGGCGATCGCTAAACGTGACCGTGAGATCGCCGACGTTGCCGCCGGCTACGGACTTACCGCCGTCCATCGCCTCGGTTTCCCCTCAACCACGCTCGACGCCACCCCACGCGCGGTACTTGTCCGGTCGATTGGCGACGCTTTCCGAAAGATCGAACCGACCGTCGTGTACCTGCCGCACCACGGTGACTCCCATACGGACCACGCGGTCCTGCACGAGGCGACGATTGCGTGCACCAAGTGGTTCCGGTATCCGAGCATTCGCGAGGTACTCGCGTATGAAACTCCTTCCGAGACAGCTTGGGGCGTCGGTCGGCACGTGGAGCCGTTCGTTCCCACGCTTTACATCGATATTGCGGCGACCCTCGGTCGCAAGCTTGAAATCCTGGCGACCTACGAAGGCGAGATCGGTGCGTTTCCGTTTCCGCGTAGCGTCGATGCGGTGCGGGCGTTGGCGATGCTGCGAGGCAGCGAAGCCGGCGTAGGGGCGGCGGAAGCCTACGTGTTGGTGCACGCCATTCGCTGACCGAACGCGCGCCTGGGGTCAACGGCGTTAATCGATCGCTAACCATCTCCGTTTAGAAATCGTTCACTACGAT
>CAMDOQ010000214.1 GCA_945903685.1 Rhizobium sp. Q54 | reverse complement strand
CGCGAAGAGGTCATCACCCGGCGCACCACGTTCGACCTCGCCAAGGCGCGCGAGCGGGCCCAGGTGCTGATCGGGCTGGCGATCGCGGTCGCCAACATCGACGACGTCGTAGCGCTGATCCGCAAGGCCAAGGACCCGCAAGCGGCGCGCGAAGCGTTGATGGCGAAGGCGTGGCCGGCCAAAGACATCGAGGCGCTAGTGGCGCTGATCGACGAGCCTGGACACACCATCGTCGATGGCAAGTACCGGCTCAACGACGTCCAGGCCCGCGCCATCCTCGATCTGCGGCTGCAACGGCTGACCGCGCTCGGGCGCGACGAGATCGACGTTGAGCTCAAGGAACTTGCGGGCAAGATCAACGAGTACCTCGATATCCTGCGTAGCCGCGACAGGCTTTACGCGGTGATGCGCAAGGAGTTCGCCGAGGTCAATGCCAAGTTCGCAACCCCGCGCCGGTCCGAGATCGTCGGTGCTGCCGTCGAGACCGACGAAGAGGACCTGATCCAGCGCGAGGAGATGGTCGTCACCGTCTCCCACGCCGGCTACATCAAGCGGGTGCCGCTCTCCGCGTATCGCGTTCAGGCGCGCGGCGGCCGCGGCCGTACCGGGATGGCAACGCGCGAGGAAGACTTCGTCTCGCAGGTCTTCATCGTCGACACCCACACCCCGATCCTGTTCTTTTCGTCCAACGGCAAGGCCTATCGCCTCAAGACCTACATGCTGCCGCTGGCGGCGCCGCAGGCGCGCGGCCGGCCGATGGTGAACCTGCTGCCCTTGAGCGAAGGCGAGACCATCGCGACGATGACGCCGTATCCGCCCGAGGCGTCGGCGCGGGCCGGTCTCTATTTGATGTTCGCGACCGCCAAGGGCAACGTGCGGCGGAACGCGATCGACGATTTCGAGCACATCACCGCCAGCGGCAAGATCGCGATGAAGCTCGACGAGGGCGACCGCATCGTCCAGGTCGCGACCTGCCGCGAAAACCAGGACGTGCTGCTGTCGGCGCGCGGCGGCAAGTGCGTGCGCTTCCCGGTCGCGGACGTCCGCGTCTTCAAGAGCCGGAGCTCGGCCGGCGTCCGCGGTATGCGGCTCAAGGACAAAGACGAAGTGATGTCGATGTCGGTGATCTCGCACATCGAGCTCGATACCGAGGAGCGCGAGGCCTACCTGAAGCACGCGGCCAAGTTCCGCCGCGACGAGGACGCGAACGGCGAGGGCGAGCCGGTCGTGCCGACCGACGCGCCGGCGCGCGCGGCGGCGCTCGCCGAACAGGAGGAATTCATCCTCGCCGTTACCGAAAAAGGCTACGGCAAGCGCACTTCGGCGTTCGACTACCGCATCACCAGCCGCGGCGGCTCGGGTATCATCAACATCGAAGTGACCAAGAAGAACGGCGCCGTGGTCGGCGCGTTCCCGATCGAGGACGGCGATCAGATCATGCTGATCACGGATGCCGGACGCTTGATTCGGACGCGCGTGAGCGATATTCGGATCGCCGGGCGCAATACGCAGGGCGTCACGCTGGTCAAGACCGACGCCGACGAGCGCGTGGTCTCGGTGGCGTGGCTCGCCGAGGCCTCGACCAAGACCAAGGAGGTGGCCGACGGCGAGTCCGATAAGGTCGATGCCGGCAACGGCGTCGAGGCGACAACGCCGGAGCCGCCGGCGGAGGAGGATTGATGGCGCGCACGCTGGTCGGAGTTTACCCCGGAACGTTTGACCCGGTGACCAACGGACATCTCGACATCATCTCGCGCGCGGTGCGCCTGGTCGACCGTTTGGTGATCGGGATCGCCGCTAACCCGTTCAAGGGGCCGATGTTCTCGGTCGAGGAGCGGGTGTCGATGCTCTACGAGGAGCTCGAGGCGATCGATAAGAACGGCACCGAGGTCGAGCTGCGGCCGTTCCGCAATCTGCTGACCGATTTCGCGCGCGACGCCGGCGCGACCATGATCGTGCGCGGGCTGCGCGCCGTATCCGATTTCGACTTCGAATTTCAGATGGTCGGCATGAACGCGCGGCTGGCGCCCGACATCGAGATCGTTTTTCTGATGGCGTCCGAGGGCAACCATTTCATCGCCTCGCGCTTGGTCAAGGAAATCGCCATATTGGGCGGCGACGCGTCGAAGTTCGTGTCGCCGAATGTCGCCCGCCACATAGCGACGCGGCTCAAGGAACTGGGGAGCGGGGCACGATGAGGAGGAATAGATGCAGCGATTTTTTCTGGCAGCGGCGTTAGCGGCGGGGTTGGCGATGGCGACGTCGGATGCGAAGGCGGCGGGTCCGGACGACACGCTGGTGCTCGAGCTCAAAGACGGCACGGTCGAAATCGAGCTCCGTCCCGATCTGGCGCCCGTGCACGTCGCGCGGGTCAAGGAACTGGTGCGCGAGGGCTATTACGACGGCAAGAAGTGGCACCGCGTGATCAATGGCTTCATGGCCCAAACCGGTTCGCCCAAGGGCGACGGCATCGGCGGCACCGGCAAGCCGCTTAAGGCCGAGTTCTCCAAAGAAAAGCACGTGCGCGGCATCGTCTCGGCGGCGCGCACCAGCGACCCCAACTCGGCCGACGCACAGTTTTTCATCGTGCTCGACGCCGCGTCGCATCTGGACGGTCAGTACACGGTGTGGGGTAAAGTGGTGAAAGGCATGGAAGCGGTCGACAAGATCAAGAAGGGCGATGGCAACCGGAACGGCGTCGTCGCCGATCCTGACTCGATCGTCCGCCTACGGGTCAAGGCCGACATCAAGTAACCCGGCGCGACGTCGTTATGGCCGGGCCGGCCGTAGGCCGCGTCCCGGCCATCCATAGCGTACGTTCATGCGCGTCGATCGCTTCGACTTCGAGCTGCCGCGCGAGCTGATCGCCGCGCATCCCAAGCAGCCGCGCGACGCAGCGCGGCTCTTGGTGGTCGGCGAGGACCTGGCAGACCAGGTCGTGCGCGATCTGCCGCGGCTGCTGCGGGCCGGCGACATCCTCGTCTTCAACGACACCAAGGTGATCCCGGCCCGCCTCCACGGCCACCTGGTCGATACCGGCGGGAAGGTCGAGCTGCTTCTGCTTCGCGAAAATAGCACGGGCCGCTGGCAGGCGCTCGCCAAGCCGGCCAAGAAATGCGGGCCCGGGCGCGCGCTGGCCTTCGCTGCGGGCCTACACGGTACCGTGGTCGCGCGCGGGCCTGAGGGCGAGATCGACATCGCCTTCGATCGCGCGGGTGCGCGCCTCGCCGCGGCACTTGCCAGAGCGGGGATCATGCCGCTGCCGCCCTACATCAAGCGGGGCGCGGCCGGCGATCCGCGCGACAAGCGCGACTACCAGACCATCTTCGCGCGCAGGTCGGGCGCGGTCGCCGCGCCGACGGCCGGGCTCCACTTCACGCC
>CAMDOQ010000213.1 GCA_945903685.1 Rhizobium sp. Q54 | reverse complement strand
CATCGTCTATGACGGCCGCGACCACGTCTCGCTCCTGAACTACGAAGCGATCCGCGACCGCCTGATCGTGCTGAACGGCTGGTCCAAGACCTACGCCATGACCGGTTGGCGCCTGGGCTACGGCGTCTGGCCCCAAGGCTTGGTCGAGCATGCGACCCGGCTCGCGGTCAACGACCATTCGTGCGTCAACGCGGCGACGCAGTGGGCCGGCAAGGCTGCGCTCGAAGGCCCGCAGGACGCGGTCGATAGCATGGTCGCTGCGTTCGACGAGCGCCGGCGCGTGATCCATCAGGAATTGAACGCGCTCCCCGGCGTCGGCTGCGTCAAGCCGGCCGGCGCCTTCTACGCCTTCGCCAACGTCGCCAAGACCGGCCAGTCGGCGCGCACGCTCGAGACCAAGTTCCTCGAAGACGGCGGCGTTGCCACCGTCGCCGGCACCAGCTTCGGCGCGCACGGCGAGGGCTTCATCCGCTTCTCCTACGCCAATTCGGTCGAGAACATCCGCGAAGCCATGCACCGGATCCGCCGGGTGCTCGGAAACTGATCCGGGGCCGCCTGCCTACGCATTAGGCAGATGCCCGAATCGGCGGCAGCACCGACCCCAGCCACAAAAATTTCTCCCTTCCATATCAAGGTGTTACGAGATGTTCCCGGTGGCACGCCGCGTGCGTAGTGGAGGGCGGTGGCTCTTGCGGGCCGCCGTGGGCGTAGCCGCAGGATCGGGAGGGTCGGCGTTTTGAAAAAGATCGAAGCGGTCGTCAAGCCGTTCAAGCTCGACGAGGTCAAGGAAGCGCTCCACGAAATCGGGCTGCAAGGCATGACCGTCACTGAGGCCAAGGGCTTCGGCCGGCAGAAGGGCCACACCGAACTCTACCGCGGCGCCGAATACGTCGTCGACTTCCTGCCCAAGGTGAAGATCGAGATCATCGTCGACGACAACCTGGTTGAGCGCGCGATCGAGTGCATCCAGCAGGCGGCGCGCACCGGGCGGATCGGCGACGGCAAGATTTTCGTCACCACCGTCGAGGAAGTGGTCCGCATCCGCACCGGCGAGCGCGGCCCGGACGCGATCTAAGTTTCGAACCTAGGACAGAACCATGGCGAAGACACCGACATCCAAGAGCTCAGCAGCAAAAGGGAGTACGGCGATGGCCGACGCGAGCATCAAGAAAGTACTGCAGACGATCAAAGACAAAGAGGTGAAGTACCTCTCGCTCCGCTTCACCGATCCGCGCGGCAAGTGGCAGCACCTCGCAATGGACACCCGGATCGTCGATGAGGACACCTTCACCGGCGGCGTCATGTTCGACGGTTCCTCGATCGCCGGCTGGAAAGACATCTCCGAATCCGACATGACCCTGATGCCGGACGCCCCGACCGCGACCATGGACCCGTTCGCGGCTCAGACTCAGATGGTCGTGTTCTGCGACGTCTACGAGCCCACCACCGGCGAGCCGTACGGGCGCGACCCGCGCTCGGTCGCGAAGCGCGCCGAGGCGCACCTGGCCCACACCGGCATCGGCGACCGCGCCATGTTCGGGCCCGAGCCCGAGTTTTTCGTCTTCGACGACGTCCGCTTCAAAGTCGCGATGAACGGCTCGATGTACGCGGTCGACGAGGAGGAAGGCCCCTACAACTCCGATCGCAGCTTCGAAGGCGGCAACAGCGGTCACCGCCCGCCGACCAAAGGCGGCTATTTCCCGGTGCCGCCGGTCGACTCGGCCAACGACCTCCGCGCCGAGATGAACTCGGTCATGGCCGAGATGGGCCTGAAGACCGAGAAGCACCACCACGAAGTGGCGCCGAGCCAGCACGAGCTCGGCATTCAGGGCGACACCCTGGTCCTCACCGCCGACATGGTGCAGATCTACAAGTACGTGGTGCAGAACGTTGCCCACAGCTACGGCAAATCCGCGACCTTCATGCCGAAGCCGATCTTGGGCGATAACGGTTCAGGCATGCACACCCACCAGTCGATCTGGAAGGGCGACAAGCCGATCTTCGCCGGCAACAACTACGCCGACCTTTCGGAGACCGCGCTCTTCTACATCGGCGGCATCATCAAACACGCCAAGGCGATCAACGCCTTCACTAACCCGACCACCAACAGCTACAAGCGCTTGGTGCCCGGGTTCGAAGCGCCGGTGCTGTTGGCCTATTCGGCGCGCAACCGCTCGGCCTCGTGCCGCATCCCCTATACGTCGAGCCCGAAGGGCAAACGCGTCGAGGTACGCTTCCCCGACCCCGCCGCCAACCCCTACTTCAGCTTCGCGGCGATGTTGATGGCGGGCCTGGACGGGATTCAGAACCGCACGCACCCCGGCGATCCGATCGACAAGAACCTCTACGATCTGCCGCCCGAGGAACTGAAGAACGTGCCGACGGTGTGCGGGAGCTTGTGGGAAGCGCTCGATGCGCTCGACAAGGACCGCGCGTTCCTGAAGAAAGGGGACGTCTTCACCGACGACCTGATCGACGGCTACCTCGAGCTGAAGCGGGCCGAAGCCAAGCGTTATGACATGACGCCGCACCCGGTCGAATTCGAGATGTACTACAGCGTCTGACGTCTCCCTGCGACTACAGGCGCGAGCGGCGCGGGCCTCACAGCCCGCGCCGTTTTCTTTTGCGAAGCGATGGCCTTAGAATGGCCGAGTCACGCGTTGGGGAGGATGAAATGACAGTAACGGCAGGCGCCGCACGCGCGTTCTCAACCGATCCGGCCCAGTCGGCCCTGCTGCCGGCGTCGTGGTACTACGACCCCGCGATCCTCGCCGCCGAAAAAGAGGCGATCTACTTCAAGAGCTGGCAGTTTGCCGGCGCGCTTTACGACCTGCCTGAGCCGGGTTGTTATTTCACCGCCACGATCCTCGATCAAAGCGTGATCGTGCTTCGCGACAAGAAAGGCAAACTCCGCGCCTACTTCAATGTCTGCGCCCACCGCGGCCACGAGATCGTGCAGGGCGCGGGCCAGAAGATGATCCTCACCTGCCCTTATCACTCGTGGTCCTACGACTTGGACGGCGCCTTGAAGGCTGCCGGCAACGCTGAGAACGTCAAGGGCTTCGATTTCAACGAGTTCGGCCTCACGGAAATCCGGGTCGAAGCGTTCGCGAACATGGCGTTCGTCAACTTCGACTCTGGCGCGACACCGCTCGCGGCGATCGCCGGCGAGCTCGAGGCCGACTTCCGCCGCGTCGTCCCTGACTTCGACCGCCTGGTGCCGTTCCGCCGCGACCATTACGACATCAAGTCGAACTGGAAGATCGTGATCGAGAATTTCCTCGAGTGCTACCATTGCCCGGTCGTTCATCCAGGCGTGATGGGCGAAGAAAATGCCAACATGCAGCCGTCTTGGGAGTCGGAGGACTGCGGCCATTTCTCGCGCCACATCATCCGCGCCCATCCCGAGGAAGTGCAG
>CAMDOQ010000212.1 GCA_945903685.1 Rhizobium sp. Q54 | reverse complement strand
GGCGCGGCGGGTCGGATCGGCGAGCGCTGAAAAGACACGGTCGAGCGCTTCGGATTGATATTTAACCATTACGTTAAATATAAGCGACCGATCGACGTTGTCAAGCTTCGCGCTAAAGCGCGACTAGCGGACCGGGACGCCGATCAGCGGTGCGTGAAAATGGAGCAGCGCGGCCCAAGCGACGACCGCGATAGCGAGCCGCCACCAGCCGAGCTCGGCCAAGGTCACCCGAGTCCGTCCTGCCAGCAACGCAGCGAGCGGCACGTTCGAGGTGACCGCCGCGAACGCGACCCAGGCTTCGGGGTCCTTAGCCCGGCGCTTGGCGTCGATCAGGAACGGCCCGACGATCGCGAGCACGAGGAGCGCGCCGAAAAAGACCAGCGACGCGAGGTCGCCGTTCGTGAGTAAATGCACGGCCGACCACAGCGCCACCGACCACAGGAACGGGTGGCGCGTCACGCGAATCACGCCGGGGACCGATTCGGGCCGCGGCGTCGGAACGCCGACGACGGTGGGGTTGCGCGCGGTAAAGGCGGCGACGAACAGGAAGAGCGCGACCGGCATGACCGCGATCGCAATCCAGGCGAACGCCGGCACCTGCCAGAGCGGCAGGCTCGGTGCGCGGTTGTAGGCGGCAACCAGCCAGAAGATCGCGGCTCCGGACGCGAGAGAGAACGCAGCGAGGTATGCGCGCTCGCCGATCGCCCGCACCAGAACAGCGCGAAGCGCCGTGCCGGAGACGAAGACGTGAATGCCGACGAACAGCGCCGCCGCCGCCGCCAGGTGCATCATCGTGCCGGTGAGGTTCATGAACGCTCCTCTTCGCGGCCGACGCTACGCAGTCCGTCGGGCACAATCAACGGGTCGTTCCCGGAAGTTCGGCAATGAAGCGCGTCATCAGATCGAGCACTCTGTCGTTCTGTTCGCGGTGCGGCGTATGGCCGCAGTCTTCGAGCAGCTCGGTTGCGATCGGCCCCTTGACCGCGTTTGCGATCGCAATGACTTGGGTCGCGGTCCCGTATTCGTCGCCGATTCCTTGGATGACGAGGACCGGAATTCGGACGTTCGGCAGGAATTCCTCGATGTTCCAGGCGCGGAACTCTGGGCTCAACCACGTCCGGCACCAGCCCCAGAAAGCGCTCTCGACGTTGGTGCCGTGGTGGCGGGCGAGCGCCTCGCGCAGACCGCCCTGCTCGAAAGCGGTCCGCGCCTTCTCGATTCCCGCAATGGTGACGGTCTCGACGAACACGTGCGGTGCTTCCAGAATTAGGCCCTGAACGCCGTACGCCGTACCGGCGCCGGCGGCGATCAAGGCGATCGACGCGCCGTCCGAATGGCCCACCAGGACCGATTGCGTGATCCCGAATGCGCCGAGTACGGCCGGCAATACGGCGCGCGCCTCGACGTGGAGATAGTCGACCGGGCGCGGCACTGGGCCAGGGTTGGATTTCCCGTAACCGCGCCGGCTGTAGACGAGCGCTGGGCAGCCGGTTTTCGCGCTGAGCGCGGCCGGAAAATCGCGCCACAGGCTGACGCTCCCCAACCCTTCGTGCAGGAAGACGAGCGTCGGGGCCCGCTTCTCGCGGCCGGCAATCAGTTCATATTCGAGCCGCTGATCGGCCACCGACACGAACGGCATGGGAGCGCCGCGATGCGAAAGAGCGCGCCGAAGCCGCCGCGGTCACGCCGCCGTCGTCAGCGTCCACTCGACGATGCGCCGGATGACCTTGCCGAGCGCGTCGTCGAACGCGCCGACGACATCCGACATCGCCGTGCTGGCAGCCGGCACGATCTGTTCGAACGTGGACGAGGCGATGATCTCGCGGCGCGGCTGCTTGATGATCTTGACGTTGATACGAACCCGCGCCGCCGGGATCGGTTTGCCGTCGAGGTACTCGGCCTGGAACTCGCGCAGCTCGCTGATGAGGTTGTAGTCCGAGCGTAGTCCGATCGCCTGGCGCCCGACTGCGACAATCTTGCCGGTATTCTCGAACGACTCGACCAGGAGCGTTTGCACCATTTGCGGCGCCGCCTCGGTCCATTGCGCGTTGGCGTAGTACTGGATTTCGAGCGGCTTGGTCTTGACCGCGATCCGGGGCGTCGCCAACCCGCCAGCGGCGACCGGCACCTCGACCACCAGCTGCCAGCCGACCTGCGGCAGGTTCGGGACGAACGTGCTCTTGGGCGAGAGCGTGAATACGTTGGCGGCTTCGCCGGAGCCGGGAAGATCGACTAGGCTGCAGGCGCCGACGGCTGCCGCGAGCGCAGCGGCAGCGCCGAGGCGGATCCAGCGTCGTTGGTTCTGCGATCGCGACGTCATTGCGGCTTGAACCCTTGTTGCGAGCCGAACAGGAAGCGTGTGGGATCGGCCTCGATCTTGTCCGAGACCCGCGTCAACGAGGACACCAGCGACCGCATCTCGCGCACCATGCGGGCGAAATCGGCGAGCCCCTCGGTCGCGAACTCATTGAGCGGCATCCGGTTCTCGGCGGCGATCTGGCCGAGCTCGCTGCCGAGCTTGGTACCTTCGGCGATGATCTTGCGCACGTCGATATCGAGCATCTGATCGACATTGGCCAGCGCGCCGCGTACCAGCGCCAGCGTGTTGTCGGTCGACACCACCAGCGTATCGACCTTGCCGGTGATCTGGTTCACCGATTTCGCGGCGTCGCGCAGATTGTTCGAGGTCGACTGCAGGTCGTCGATCAGCTTGGCGAGGTTCTCCGCGCGCGACACGATCGTCGTCGTCAGCACGTTGACGTCTTTGAGAATCCCGGCGAGCGCCACGCGATTGTCGTTGCTCAAGAGATCGTTGGCCCGCACCAGGAGTTCGAGCAGGCTCGACACCACTTCGGGCGCGCCCTCGAAGATCTGCTGAATCTTGGAGGGCCGCGAGGCGATCACCGCGAATTTTTCGCCGGGCTTCGGCCGCAGCATCGGCGTCGCCGGCGTGCCGCCCTCGATCAAGACCTCGGTCACGCCGGTGATGCCCTTGAGCTGGAGCGTCGCGTAGGAGTCGGCGCGGACTGGCGCGGTCGCATCGATCTCGGCCAACACGCGCACCCGGCGCGGATTTTCCGGATCGATGCGTATCTCCTTGACCGATCCGATCGGGATGCCGTTGAAGAGCACATCCGATCCGACCGTGAGACCGCTCACGGCGCCGTCGAAATAAATGTAGTAGCGCGCGAACTCGCGGTCGATCTCGAGTTTGGCCAGCCAGACGATGAAGCCGAAGATCGCGGCGACCACCGCCAACACGACGCTGCCGATCAGGATGTGGTTGGCCTTGGTCTCCACGCGTTCGATCCCTCAGGCGATGCCGGCGGCGCGCGCGCGCGGACCGTGGAAATAAGCCCGGACCCACGCATGCTCGCACGCAAGCATGTCACGCATCGGGCCGACCAACAGCACCTTTTTGTCGG
>CAMDOQ010000211.1 GCA_945903685.1 Rhizobium sp. Q54 | reverse complement strand
GCCGCGCTCGCCATAGGCGAATGGTTCCTCTTTCTCCACGCCGACACCCGCTTAGGCGGCGACTGGGGCGAGGAAGTCCAGAGGTTCATCGCCGACCCCGACCATCAGGCACGCTGGGCTGCGTTTCGCTTCGCGCTCGATGATGCGAGCCCGGCGGCGCGGCGGCTGGAGCAGATGGTTGCGTGGCGCAATCGCGCGCTCGGCCTCCCCTACGGCGACCAAGGACTGCTCGTGCATCGCACGGCCTACGCGCGGGCGGGCGGCTTCCGGCCGCTGCCGCTGATGGAGGACGTCGATCTTGTGCGCCGTCTGGGTACGGCCCGTCTGGTTGGGCTCGAAACGCCCGCGACGACCTCGGCCGCCCGTTATCGCCGCGCCGGCTATCTTCGCCGCAGCGCCCGCAACCTCGTATGCCTCGGGCTTTACTTTCTCGGCGTCCCGCCCCGCATCCTGGCGCGGTTCTACCGATGAGGCGGAGAGACCGCCATCTGATCGTGCTGGCGCGGGCGCCTCAATTGGGTCGCGTCAAGCGCCGCTTGGCCGCCGCGATCGGCGACGTTGCGGCGCGGCGCTTCTATCGCGACATGCTGCTGGGCGAGCTCGGGCGATTGGCGGGTCCAGGATGGGTGCCGTGGCTCGCGCTCACCCCGCCACGGTTCGCGGCGCGCGGGCGCATCTGGCCGTGCGGCTGGCGACGGTTCGCGCAGCGTTCGGGCGATTTGGGACGTCGCATGGCGGACGCGTTGGGACGGTTCTGGCCGGATCCAGCGGTGCTCGTCGGCGCCGATATCCCCGACCTCGATCGGGCGCATATCGCGCGTGCATTTCGCGCTCTCGAAAGCCACGACGTGGTGCTGGGGCCGGCCACCGACGGCGGCTTTTGGCTGATCGGAATTCGGCGCGGCTTTCCGCGCGCGGCTTGCACCGCGCGGGCGCTGTTTCAGGGCGTGCGTTGGTCGAGCGCGACGACGCTCGCGGACACTGTGGCGCGGCTCACGCCGCGCTTTCGGGTCGCGTTGATCGACCGGTTGAGCGACGTCGACGACGGGCCGGCGTTCGCGGCGTGGCACGGGGCTCAGGCGCGCTTGGCGGCCTGGCCTTCGGTCAAACGCGGCATGATCTCGACGAAATTGCACGGCCTGAATCGATAGTCGAGCTGCCACTTCAAGATGTCGTCCCAGCCGTCGCGGCAGGCGCCGGGCGAACCGGGCAACGCGAACAAATAGGTGCCACCGGCGACGCCCGCGGTTGCGCGCGACTGGATCGTCGAGGTGCCGATTTTTTGGTAGCTCAGCATGCGGAAGAGTTCGCCGAAGCCGGCGATCTCTTTCTCGTAGACGGCGGCGAACGCCTCGGGCGTGACGTCGCGCCCGGTGACCCCGGTACCGCCGGTCGCGATCACGACGTCGATGCCGGGATCGGCGATCCAGGCTTTGAGCTTGGCGACGATCGCATCGGCGTCGTCCTTGACGATCGCGCGGGCCGCGAGCGTATGGCCGGCTTCCTTGACGCGTTCGATCAGGGTCTGGCCGGACTTGTCGTCGGCCTCCGACCGTGTGTCGGAAACGGTGAGGACGGCGATGTTGACCGGGATGAAGGGCCGGGTCTCGTCGATGCGGCCGCCGCCCATGGCGTCGCGAACCGCTAGCGTTTGGGCGCGGCCCGCGGGCCGGCCGCCGGTACGAGGTCCTGGGCGATGTAGTGCGGCCAATCGCCGGTCGCGATCGCGATGAGCCCGGGCGAGTCCTGACCGAGCCGGGCCCGGTAAATCCACAGGCTCGACGTCACGCGCTGCACGAACCGCCGTGTTTCCGCGATCGGGATGCTCTCGATGAAGAGCAGCGGATCGTCGGCATGGCGCACCTCGCGTTGCCACTTTCGCACCTTCCCGGGGCCGGCGTTGTAAGCGGCAGTCAAGAAGAACAAGTTGCCGTTGACCTCGTCCTGCTCGAGCAGGTGGGCGACGTACTTCTGGCCGAGTTCGACGTTGACGTCAGGGGCCAATAGCTTCTTTTTCGATTGCCCGAGCGTCTTGTCGTTCGCCATCGCGCTCGCGGTGCGCGGCATCAGCTGCATCAGGCCGTAAGCGCCGGCGCGGCTTTTGGCATTGGTGTTGAAGCCCGACTCCTCGCGCATGAATGCGTAGATGAGGGCGCGATCGACGTGGAACCCGTCCTCGGGCATGAACGCGGGAATCGGATAGTGCGAAGCTTCGACCCCGTCATCATCCTCGCCGAACGAACGCGAGAGTCGCATCTCGATGAAGGCGAGGTTGAGGCGTCCGGCGATCGCCGCCAACGCCACGCGATAGGGCGCATCGAGATTCGGGATGATCTGGCGAAGCTCCTGTTCGGCCCAGGCGATCTGACCGACTTGGCGGAGCGCGATCGCGCGCTGCACGCCCTTGATCGAGAGCAAATGCCGCGCGGGTGGCGTCTCGAGTGACGCCAGGGCCCAATCGAAGGTCGGATTGCGGCCGAGCAGATGGCCGGCGATCAGGCCGTAAAACGTGAACGAATGCTGCGCGGCGGCATCGAGCTGGATCGTGACGTGTTCGGGCCGGCCGGTTACGAGGTTCGCGCGTGCCGCCCAATAGGCGCCGGCCGCGACGTTCCAAGCCGCCGCCGATTTCGATCCGGCCAATGCTTCGAAGTGGGAACGCGCGATTTCATGCTTGCCGAGCCGCCACGCCGCCAGCCCCGCGGTCCAGTCGGCGAGCGGGACCGCCTGACGTGCGCGCGCGGCAACGCTGCTCGCGATCCGGAACGCGGCGCCGTCGTCACCTTTGAAGTAGAAGGCGGCGGCGATCTGCCAGCGCAGATGATCGTATTCGGCGGGCGTGAGCGCGCGCTTGATCTCCGGCTTTTCGAGGCGGGCTTCGGCCACGTCCGGTTTGCCGCTCCGTAACGGATCGGCGACCGTGCCGCCGATCTTGCGAAGCGACGACTTGACGGTAAGGCTGCGCTCGCGGGCGATCGCCGGGTAGGCGGCTTCGCCGGCGCCGGTGAGCCCGAGCGACGGCACGGCCGGCGCGCGCGGCGGCTTCTGGCCCTTGAGCTGGCGTTGGAGCGCGAGGTTGTAGACCTGGTGCGCGCCGGGGTGGTCGTAATGCTGGGCGAGCCAGCCGGCCAATTCGGTGTAGTCGGCGCGGTAGCCGGCATGCATGAAGCGCTGGTATAGGAGCCAGCCCGCGAGCGACTTGTTCTCAAGCTTGGCGAGGTCGCGATCGGCGGCGGCGAAGTCGCCGGCTTCCTGGCGCGCAAACGCGTGGCGATAGCGGGCTTGGTCGTTGCTGGAAAGGACGCTCGGGACGTCGGCGGGGAGCGCCGGCAAACCGTCGCGGGCGGTCGGGACGGTCGCCGCCGACGCCCAGCCGAGACCGGCGACGAGCGCGAATCCGGCAACGACGACTAACCGCGACAAGCGGCGCACTGCGGCCACGAT
>CAMDOQ010000210.1 GCA_945903685.1 Rhizobium sp. Q54 | reverse complement strand
TCGCGCCGCCCCCGCTTCGCCCGGCGAAATGACGCCGCGGGCGACGTCGTTTTCCAGCTCGCGCAGCTGATCGCGGTAGACTTGGCGATTGAAGTCGGCGCGCGAGCCGTCCTCGCCGCGCGCGCGCACCAGCGGCCACGCGATGGCGCCGACGGCGGCCAAGGTCATCAGCGCGAGAAGCGTCCAAAACAGCGGCTGGATCACGGCGCGTCCTCGCCGATCAGCCGCTCGAGCCGTTGGCGTTCGTGGGTCGAAAGCGGCGCCGGCGTTGCCGCCGCGAGTGCCCGGTTGCGGCGGTGGAAGCTCCGCACCGTGACGATGCCCAGCAGGATCAGGATCGCTGGCGCTCCCCACAGCAGCGCGGTCTTCACATTGAACGGCGGCTTCAGCAGCACCCAGTCGCCGTAGCGGGCGACGACGTAGCCCACCACCTGCGCGTCGTTGTCGCCGGCCTGGATGCGCTCACGCACGACGCGGCGGAGATCGACCGCCAATCCCGCGTTCGAATCGTGGATCGACTGGTTCTGGCAGACGAGACAACGGAGCGCCTTGTGAATCTCGATCGCACGCGCTTCCTGTCCCGAGTCGGGAAGCGGCGGATCGACGCCGAGCGCGAGCGCCGGCGCGGCCAGCAAGGCGAGCGCGATCCAGAGCCGGCGCACGATCCGCCTCATCGTTGCGCGCGGGCTTTGGCGACCGCCGGCAAGATCTTGGTCTCGAGGTCGGCTGGCGTAATCGGACCGATGTGTTTCATGACGATACGGCCCTGACCATCGACGACAAAGGTCTCGGGCACGCCGTATACGCCGAAATCGATCCCGACCCGCCCGGAGCGGTCGGCGCCGGTGCGGCCGAAGGGATCGCCCCATTCGGCGAGCCAGCGCTGGGCGTCGCGTGGCGCGTCTTTATAGTTGAGCCCGTGCAAAGCGACGCGCTTCGTGCGCGCGAGCTCCATGAGCAGCGGATGTTCCTCGCGGCAGGCGACGCACCAGGACGCGAACACATTGACGAGCGCGACCTCGCCCTCTTTCAGATTGCGGCTCGCGAGCCCGAGCGGTTTGCCCGGGACCGGCGGCAGATCGAACTCCGGCACCGGCTTGTCGATCAGCGCCGAGGGGATTTCGCGCGGGTTCAACGTCAGACCGACACCGAGCGCGACGGCGAGGGCGGCGAAGATCGCGATTGGAAGGACGGTGCCGAGACGCATGCGCTACTCCGCCGCCTGCACGCTCGGCGCAGGCGCTCGCACCCGCTGCCGCGCCGGGGCGCCGACGCGATGGCGACGGTCGGTGAGCGAAATCAGGCCGCCGGCGACCATGACGAACGAGCCGAACCAAATCCAGTGAACCAGCGGCTTATGGTACAGCCGGGTCGCCCAGCCGCCGCTTTCGGCCGGCTCGCCGATGGCAATGTAGATGTCGGCGTCGGGTCGCGGCCTAATCGCGGCTTCCGAGGTTTGCATCGGCGGGGTCGGGTAGCTCCGCTGTTCGGGCTCCATCCGGGCGATGAAGGCCCCGCCCCGGCTCACTTCATAGCGACCGCGCTCTGCCATGTAGTTGGGGCCGCGAATGGTCTCGGTGCCGAGGAAGGTGACGTCGTAGCCGGCGATGGTGGTGCGGTCGCCTGGCTTCATGATCAAGAGCCGCTCCTGTTCCCACGCAGAGGTGGCGACGATCCCCATCACGACCAGACCCATGCCGGCGTGGGCGATCGACATGCCCCAGGTGGCGCGCGGCAGGCTGAGCGCGCGCCGCCAGGATTCGATCAGCGGCGCGCGGCCCAAGCGAATGCGCTCGGCGAACTCGACCGCGGCGCCGACGATCAGCCACGCTGCGAGCGCCATTCCGAATACCGCGAGCACCGGCCCGCCCCACGTAAAATAGAGCGTCGTCAGTGCAACCGCTGCGGTCACGGCGAAAACGATCTTCAAGCGGCCGAGCGCGCCGCCCAAATCGCCCCGCTTCCACGGCAGCAGCGGCCCGATCGCCATGGCCGCGATCAGCGGCACCATCAAGGGGCCGAAGGTCGCGTTGAAATAGGGTGCGCCGACCGAGACCTTGGTTTCGGCGATGGCATCGAGAAAAAGCGGATACATGGTGCCGACGAACACAGTCGCGCACGCGGTCGTGAGCAGAAGATTGTTCAAGATGAGCGCACCTTCGCGGCTGATCGGCTGAAACAGGCCGCCGGCTTGGAGCGAAGGCGCGCGAATCGCGTAGAGCACGAGCGAGAAGCCGACCACCAGCACCAAGAACGCGAGGATGAAGACGCCGCGCTCGGGATCGGTCGCGAACGCGTGGACCGAGGTCAAGACGCCCGAGCGCACCAGGAACGTGCCCAAGAGCGACAGCGCGAACGTCAGGAGCGCAAGCAGGATGGTCCACGATTTAAGCGCGTCCCGCTTCTCGACCACGATCGCGGTGTGGAGGAGCGCGGTGCCGAGCAGCCAGGGCATGAACGAGGCGTTCTCGACGGGATCCCAGAACCACCACCCGCCCCAACCCAGCTCGTAATAGGCCCACCACGATCCGAGCGCGATCCCGACCGTCAACGCGCACCACGCCGCCAGCGTCCACGGCCTTACCCACCGCGCCCACGCCGGATCGACCCGCCCCTCGATCAGCGCCGCGATCGCGAACGAAAATGCCATCGAGAAGCCGACATAGCCGGCATAGAGGAACGGCGGGTGAAAGGCGAGACCGGGGTCTTGCAGGAGCGGATTGAGGCCGCGGCCTTCGAGTGGCGGCGGAAGCAGCCGCGCGAACGGGTTCGAGGTGAGCAGGATGAAGAGGTAGAACCCGACCCCGATCGCGGCCTGGACCGCGAGCACGCGGGCGCGGAGCGTCGGCGGCAAGTTGCCGCCGAACACGGCCACCGCCGCCCCGAACCCTGCCAGCATCAGGACCCAGAGGACGAGCGAGCCCTCGTGGTTCCCCCACAGGCCGGTCACCTTGTAGAGCATCGGCTTTTGGGTATGCGAGTTCTCGGCGACGTTGATGACGCTGAAATCCGAGATGATGTAGGAGATCATCAACGCGACGAACGCGTAAGCGACGAACCCGAACTGCGCGATCGCCGCGGGCTTCGCGACCGCAACCCAGGATGGGAGCGACCGGCTCGCGCCGATCAGCGGGATCACGCTTTGCGCGAGCGCGACCGCGAGGGCGAGGACCAAGGCGTAGTGGCCAAGTTCGGGGATCACGGTTTTGCGCCCTTCTCGCCCTTCCACTGACCGCCCTTTTTCAAGGTGTCGGCGACTTCGGGCGGCATATAGGTTTCGTCGTGCTTAGCCAGAACCTCGGAGGCGACGAAGACGCCGTCCGGCCCCAACTTGCCTTCGGCGACAATGCCCTGGCCCTCGCGGAAGAGGTCGGGCAGGAAGCCGCGGTAGCGGACTTCGATCACGTTAGCGAGGTCGGTCACGCGAAACGTCGTGGTCAAGCCGTCGGCCCCCTTGGCGACGCTTTTCTCCTCGACCAACCCGCCCAAGCGAAAGCGCTTTTCGGGCGGCACCTGCTTCGCCATGACGTCGCTCGGGC
>CAMDOQ010000209.1 GCA_945903685.1 Rhizobium sp. Q54 | reverse complement strand
GCGACGAAGCGGCGGCGGCGGCGTGGCTCGCCGGACTAAAAGCGAACCTCGCCCGCAAGCCGCAGGGCGGCGATCGCGACCAGATCCTCGCCGTGGCGCACGGCATCTGCGACATTGCCCTCGGTAACACGTACTACTACGCGCTGATGACCAAGGACGAAAAAACCCGGGCGCTGGCCGAGAAGGTGGCGCTGGTATTTCCCAACCAGGGCGACCGCGGCACCCACGTCAATATTTCGGGAATCGCCATCACCAAGGCCGCTAAAAACGTGGCGACGGCGCGAAAGTTCGTCGAATATTTGAGCGGCGACGAGGCCCAGGCGCTCTACGCCGAGCAGAACAACGAGTATCCGGTGAAGCCAGGAGTCGCGGTCGCCGGCGTGGTGGCGTCGTGGGGAGCGTTCAAGGCCGACGCTAAGAATCTCGGCGAGATCGCGCGGCTGGTCGGGCCAGCGGTCAAGATCGTCGATCGCGTGCGTTACGACGAGTGAGCCGACCGAGCCGATAGGGGATGGGCGTGGTCGCGGGAGCGGAGGGGGTCGAGGAGTCGCAACGCGGCGGCGGCGGCTGGACCGTGCCGCCGTTTGCGACCGCGATCGTCGTGGCGGCGCCGATTCTGGCCGTGCTCGGGATCGCGCTCGTGCCGGGCGAGGCGGTTTGGTACCACCTCGCCACCACCGTCCTGCCCGCCTACGCCCTCAACACGTTCACGTTGCTGGTCGGGGTCGGGGTCGGCGTGCTCGCGATCGGGACGATCACGGCCTGGCTCGTCACCATGTGCGAGTTTCCGGGGCGGCGCGCGTTTGAGTGGGCGCTTTTACTGCCGATGGCGATGCCAGCCTACGTGGTCGCGTTCGTCTATACCGGCCTGCTCGAATATGCCGGGCCGGTGCAGTCGGGCCTGCGCGCCTGGTTCGGCTGGAGCTCGGCACGGGATTATTGGTTTCCCGATATCCGCACCGTCGGCGGCGCCATCGCGGTGATGACGCTGGTGCTTTATCCCTACGTGTATCTCCTCGCCCGCGCGGCTTTCACTGAGCAGTCGGTCGGGCAGATCGAAGTCGCGCGCACGCTCGGGCGGAGTGGTCTGCGGACGTTCGTGTCGGTTGCACTGCCGCTGGCGCGGCCGGCGCTGGTGGCCGGGACCACGCTCGCGCTGCTCGAAGCGCTGAATGACTTTGGCACCGTCGATTATTTCGCCGTCAACACCTTCACGCGCGGCATTTTCAACGTCTGGCTCGGCCTGAACAATCTGGCTGGCGCCGCTCAGATCGCGGTCGCGCTGGTGGCCGTGGTGGTGGCGCTGATCGTGATCGAGCGCGGCGCTCGCGGCCGCAAGCGCTTCCGGGCCGCCCACGGCACCTACCGGGACCTGCCGCGCTACGTTCTCTCGCCCGTGCGTCGAACAGCGGCTTTCGCGGCCTGCGCGCTGCCAATTGCGCTCGGGTTTCTGGTACCGGCTGGGGCGCTAGTAGACGATACGCTCGGCGATCTCGGCGGCGCGTTCGATCGCGGCTTCTTTTGGCTCGCGCTCAACAGTCTGGGGCTGGCGCTGGTGGCGGCGGCGCTCGCCACTGCTATCGCGCTGTTCCTGGCCTATGCGCCCCGCGTGCGCCAGACCCGGCCTCTCGCCGCGGCGCTCCGGATCGCGGGGATCGGGTATGCGGTGCCGGGAGCGGTGCTTGCGCTCGGCGTCCTAATCCCGTTCGGGTGGTTCGACAACCGGCTCGACGCGGCGCTGCGGAGCCTGTTCGGCGTCTCGACCGGATTGCTGCTGAGCGGGACGGTCGTGGCACTAATCTTCGCCTATGTCGTCCGCTTCCTCGCCGTCGCGCTGGGAGCGGTCGACGCGAGTTTCGCCAAGGTTCCGATCGGCATGGACCACGCCGCGCGCACGCTGGGCGCGACTCCGCGCCAGACCCTGATCCGGGTCGCTCTGCCGCTCGTCCGGCCGAGCTTGCTCGCCGCCGCGCTCCTTGTCTTCGTCGACGTCATGAAGGAGCTGCCGATGACGCTGATCCTGCGCCCGTTCAACTTCAACACCCTCGCCACCCGCACGTACGAATACGCTGGCGGCGAGCAGTTCGCCCAGGCGGCGCCGCTCGCGCTCGCCATCGTTCTGGTGGGCATCGTCCCGGTAATTATGCTAAGCCGCGCCATCGCGGCGGCGCGGCCGGGCCAGCGCTGAACGCTAGGAGCACGCTAGGAAACCGATGGTCGGGCTGCGCATCGAGGACCTGAGCCACGCCTACGGCGGCCTGATCGTCGTCGACCGCGTCAACCTCGATGTCAACGAAGGCGAGATCGTGTGCCTGGTCGGGCCTTCCGGCTGCGGCAAGTCGACGACCTTGAGGCTCGCCGCCGGCCTCGAGCCTGTGCAACGCGGTCGTGTGACAATCGGCGATCGCGTGGTCGCGACCGAGGCGTTTTCGGTCGCGCCCGAGGCGCGCCGACTCGGGCTCGTCTTTCAGGATTACGCACTGTTTCCGCACCTGACCGTGTTCGAGAATGTCGCCTTCGGGCTGGCGGCGCTCGCACCCGAAGCGCAGCGCCAGCGGGCATTGAGCGCGCTCGAACAGGTGCGGATGTCGACGCAGTCGACGCTCTACCCACACGAACTCTCCGGCGGTCAGCAGCAGCGGATCGCGCTGGCGCGGGCGCTGGCGCCCCGGCCATCGGTGATGCTCTTGGACGAGCCGTTTTCGAACCTCGACTTTCAGCTCCGCCGCCAAGTGTGGGAGGACACGCTGGGCGTTCTCCGCCGGGCCGGCACGCCGACGCTCCTGGTGACGCACGATCCGCACGAAGCGATGAAAATGGGCGACCGCGTCGCGGTCATGGAGCGCGGGCGCATCACCCAGTTCGCGCGGCCGAGCGATATCTACAGCCGGCCGGCAAGCGCATCGATCGCGCGCTTCTTCGGCGAGACCACGACCTTGACCGGCACCGTCCGCGGCGGCCAGGTCGCAACCCCGTTCAACGCGTTCCCGGTCGATTCCTATCCTGACGGCACCGAGGTCGAGATCGTGATTCGACCCGAGGCGCTGCACCTCAATCTCGGTCATGCTTCCCACGAACGCTGCGAGTTCAATACCCCGACCCTCGATGCCTTGGTGGTCGAGGCCCGGCACCTGGGGCCCTACAGCCTGGTTCATTTCCGCATCAACGACGACACCACCGTCCTGGTTGCACGCGTACCGGGGGTGGTGGCGCCTCGCGTCGGCGCTGCGCTACGTGTTCACCTCGACCGCACCGCTGCGTTCGTCTTCCCGCGCGAAGAAAAATTGAGCGCCTGACGCGCGCGCCTTAAATGCTCGGACCGCGCTCATGAACGAAGACTGCGGGCGATAAATCGCGCCGAAGCCGGCGTGCGGCGAGGCGCAAACCGACCCCGGAGCGCGATAAGCGAGCACCGGCGCTAATCGGGTCGCGATTTGCTGCATTCTGAAGATTCTGCCATTATCGCGCCACGTTCCTGACAATCGAGAATTGAGCGGAGCCGTCGATGGGTGGTTTGAGCTTTTGGCACATCCTGGTCGTCCTGATCCTGATCGTGCTCCTGTTCGGTCGCGGCAAGATTTCCTCGCTGATGGGCGATATCGCGTCGGG
>CAMDOQ010000208.1 GCA_945903685.1 Rhizobium sp. Q54 | reverse complement strand
GGTGCGGAGCGCGTCCTGGGTGCGCGCCAAGTGGCCGCCGACGATGTGGCCGGTCTCGTGGGCGATCACGCCAATCACCTGATTGGGATTGGTCGCCGACGTCAGGAGGCCGGTGTGGAGGAAAATACGCTGGCCGCCGGCGACGAAGGCATTGATCCGCGAGTCGTTGATGAGGTAAACGTCCACCGCCTCGGTATCCAAGGCGCCCGCGCGGAAAAGTGGCGCGGCGTAAGAGCGGATGATATTTTCGATCTCGGCGTCGCGGATGAAGCGTGCGTTGGCTGTGGCCGGCGCGAGGGCCAGCACGGCCGCGAGTGCCGAAGTCATGAGACGCCGGGCGATAATCGACAAGGTACGTTTCTCCGTGGGTAACACTGAAACTAGGGTTGCGCCGACCTTCCGTCAACGCAGCGTTGTCGCACTTTGGCTGTTCGCGGCGCTCGTGCTCGCGGGCTGCGGCCAGAGCGCGGGCACCGGCGCGAAAAGCCGGCTCGCGGCCGAGGCCCAGGCCGGCGTCGCCGCCGACGACCCGTACGCGGCGGCGGTGGCGCGTGACATCCTGGCCGCCAAGGCGAGCGCCGTCGACGCCGCGGTCGCGGTGGCACTGACGATGACGGTTACCCATGGCGCCGCCGCGAGTCTGGGCGGCGGCGGCATCTGCGCGGTATTCGACGGACCGACCGGCGCCGCCGAAACCATCGAGTTCCTGCCGCGTCGCGCTGCCGCCGGCGGACCGGTCGCGGTCCCGGGTCTGGTGCGCGGCCTCGCGGCGCTTCACGCCCGTTACGGCCGATTGCCGTGGGCGCGGCTGGTCGAACCGGCCGAGGAAGCGGCCCGCGCCGGCCGGCCGGTGTCGCGGACGCTCGCGCGCAACATCGCCGCGGTCGTGCCGACCCAAGCCGGTGCCGGCCTTCGCCGAGTCTTCGCGCGCCTCGACGGCCGGCCGATCGCCGAGGGCGATGGGTTGGCGCAGATCGAACTCTCGTCGAGCTTGGGCGTGATCAAGGCGCGTGGCGGCGGCGATCTTTATAACGGTTTCCTCGCGCGCCAGTACGTCGATGCCGCCGGGCGCGCCGGCGGTGCCATTACTATGACCGATATGCGCGACTACGTTCCGGTGTGGCGCGAGGCCGCGAAGGTGAAGCTCGGCGCCTATACCGTCGCGACAGCGCCGTTGCCCGTGAATGGCGGCCTGATCGCGGCGCAGATGTGGGCGATGCTGGTCGACGGCGATCGTTATGCCAAGGCAACGCCGGACGAGGTACCGCACCTGCTCGCCGAAACGTCGCTTCGCGCCTATGACGACGTCGGCAACGTCGAGGGCGGTTCGCGCCAGATTTCGAGTTTCCGCGCCCACGCGTTGATGCAGAACTACGACCCCAACGCTCACGCCGGGCGGACAGGGGCCGGAGGCGAAGCCGTGACGCCGGCGCCTTACCTCGGTGCCGACGGCGCCTCGAGCTTCGTCGTCGCCGACAATGATGGGTCGGTGGTCGCCTGCGTCTTGACGATGGGCCGGACGTTCGGGATCGGGTGGTCGGACCCGGTCACCGGGATCATTCCCGCGGTTGCCGCCGACGCCGAAGCATTCGCCGCTTATCTCGGTCCGTTGCTGGTTATCCAGAACGCGCCCGACCAAATCGTATTCGCGGCTGCCGCCACCGGACGGATCGGTGCGCCGGCGGCTCTGGTACAGACCGGCATCGCGGTCGTCGCCGGCAAACGCTCGATCGTCGAGGCGCTGCAGGCGCCGCGGCTGTTGCATGCCGGGAGCCCCGATCGCGTCCTGGTCGAGCCCGGCTTCAAGGAGGGCGCTACGCTGGCGCGCCGCGGCCACGCGCTCGCCGAGTTCGGCCCGATCGGGTTCGTCAATGCGCTCTCGTGTCCCAAAGGCCTCGGTCGCGCGAGCGGCGGCTGCGTTTTCGGGTCCGACTATCGCGGCTCGGGCCTCCAGCTCGCGCCGTAGCCATCGGAGAAAGCCGCGTGGTCCTTAAAGTTTCGCGCCGTGGCGCGGTGCCGCCGTTCTACGCGATGGAGGTGCTGAAGGCGGCGAACGCACGCGCCGCGGCCGGCGCTGATGTCCTCCATCTCGAGGTCGGCGAACCGTCGACCGGCGCGCCGCGCGCCGTCATCGAAGCGGCGGGCCGGCTCTTGACGACCGCGCCCCTGGGCTACACCGAGGCGTTAGGCATCCCCGAACTCCGCGCCGCGATCGCGCGCCACTACCTCGCCACCTACGGGATCGATCTCGACCCGGCGCGGGTCGCCGTGACCGCGGGATCGTCGGGGGGCTTCGTGCTCGCGTTCCTGGCAGCGTTCGATGCTGGAGATCGCATTGCGCTCGCGGCACCCGGCTATCCCGCCTATCACAACATCCTGACCGGCCTCGGGCTCGAGCCGGTGATGCTGCCGAGCGAGGCCGAGCACCGCTACCAGCCGACGCCCGAACTGCTGGATCGCGTGAAAGGCCCGATCGACGGGCTCCTGGTTGCGAGTCCGGCCAATCCGACCGGGACCATGGTGACCGGTCCCGAGCTCCGGAGATTGGTCGACTATTGCAACGCGCGCGGCATCCGCTTCATCTCGGACGAGATTTACCACGGCCTCACCTACGAGCGCCGGGCGGAAACGGCGCTGGCGTTGACCGACGACGCGATCGTCATCAACAGCTTCTCGAAGTACTTCTGCATGACCGGCTGGCGCTTGGGCTGGATGGTGGTGCCGGGCGCACTGATGCGATCGGTCGAGTGCCTGGCGCAGAACGTCTTCATCTCGCCGACCGCGCTCTCGCAACGCGCAGCGATTGCGGCGTTCGATTGCCGGGACGAGCTCGAAGCCAACATCGTGCGCTATGCCGCCAACCGGGCGATCTTGCTTGGCGAGTTGCCGAAGGCTGGGATCGAACGCTTCGCACCCGCGGACGGGGCGTTCTACCTCTATGCCGACGTCGCCAATCTCACCAACGATTCGACCGAGTTCTGCCGGCGTATGCTGGCCGAGACCGGGGTCGCGGCGACGCCCGGAGTCGACTTCGACAAGGACCGCGGCAGCCGGTTCGTGCGCTTTTGTTTTGCCGGCACCACGGCGACGGCAACCGAAGCGGCGCGGCGCTTGAACGCCTGGCTCGGCTAGTCGGCGCGGGATATTCCCCTCGCCTTTGCTTCTTCGACGTCATGGCCGGCCTTCGCCGGACATGACGAGCGTCGAGAAGGGGGCGCGTTACTCGAACGCGCGTCGCCACCAGCCCTTGCGCGCCGGCTTGGTCTCGCCGGCCGGCGCTTCTTGCTCGCTCATCGGCGGGGGAGCGCTTTCGATCCGCGGCTCGGGTTCCGGCCGTGGCGGCGGGGGCGCGTAGGTCTCGCGCTGCCGCGAATAGGCTTCGCGCGGCGGCGGAGCCGGCTCGGGCGCCGACCATGCCGGGCTCGATTTCGTGTTCATCGGCACTGGCCCGTAAGCGGCCGCGGACGCGCGGTCCGGTGCCTCATCGCGGTGGTGCTCGATCGGGTGGTCGCCGAGCGGTGCGCTTTGCGGCAGGTCGTCGGAACCGGTCTGCATCGGCTGGTGCTGATCGCGCGGAAAGCCCTCGCCGCGATCGCCGCCGCGCCGCCGCCGGCGGCCGCC
>CAMDOQ010000207.1 GCA_945903685.1 Rhizobium sp. Q54 | reverse complement strand
CGGGCGATCCCGGCGATCAGTGCCGGTACGTCTTTGGCTTCATCGGCTACCTTGGCGAGGTCGCGAACCTTGCGCCGGCTCGCCTCGGTCGACAGGCCCGTCGCCTTGAGCTTGCGTTCGAGCAGTCGATCGAGCGTCTGGCGCTCGTCGTCCAGGCGGCGGTGCTCGGCGCCGAGGCGTTCGGCCTCGGTCTTGATTTCGGCCTCGAGGCGGCGGAGTGCCGTGAGCTGTACGTTGAGCCGGCGCGCCTCGCTTTCGAGCTCGGGGACAAGCGCCCCGGCGACAAACGAACTGCGGAGCGCGTCGCTGGGCGAGAGCTTGCTCACCAACAGCGCTTCGGGGGGACGGCGGGCAAAGCGCTGGAGCGCGCCGAGGCTGGCTCCGACCTGATCGCGACGCTCGGCGATCTCGGCCTCGCGGGCCGCCGCTTCGATCCGGTAGGCGCCGACCCGCCGTTCGAGGCCGGCGACGATGTCCTCCTGCTCCTGGGCGGCGCGAGCCTTGGCGATCAGCTGTTCCTTGAGCGCTTCGATCTCGGCGGTCGCTTTAGGGTCGGGCGGTGTTCCTTGAGCGGCGAGCGGCAGCGGCGCGAACAGGACGCCCGCGAACACGAGGCTGAGTGCGGCGCCGACCCTAAGCCCGAGCACGGTGCGCCTCGGCCGCAGCGGCGGCGGGCGTGAGCAGCGAACGGCCGGTCATCTCGCGCGGTTGCGCAAGCCCGAGCAGCTGAAGCAGGGTTGGTGCGACGTCGGCCAGGCGCCCGTCGCGCAGCGCCACGCCCGGCATCGGCGGATGGACCAGAATCGCCGGGACGAACTCGGACGTGTGCGCGGTGTGGGCCTGGCGCGTGTCGGGGTCGAACATCTGCTCGGCGTTGCCGTGGTCGGCGGTGATGAACAGTGTGCCGCCGGCGGCGCCGACCGCATCGACGACACGGCCCAAGCACCGGTCGACAGTCTCGACCGCCTTGATCGCGGCCGCGATCCGGCCGGTATGGCCGACCATGTCGGTGTTCGCATAGTTGACGAGGATGAAGTCGAAGCGGCCCGACGCGATCGCCTCGACCAGCTTGTCCGTCACCTCGACTGCTGCCATCTCGGGCTTCAAATCGTAGGTCGCGACCTTGGGCGATGGAATCAGGATCCGCTCTTCGCCGGCGAAGGTCGTCTCGATGCCGCCGTTGAAAAAAAACGTAACGTGCGCGTACTTCTCGGTTTCTGCGACGCGGAGCTGGGCAAGGCCAGCCCGAGCGAGGACCTCGCCGAAGGTCGCGCTCAAGTCTTGATCGGGCAACAACGCGCCCATACGCCGATCGAACTCGCTCGAATAGGAAACCAGACCGGTGGCCGCTGTGAACCGGACGATCCGTGCGCGCGGGAAGCCGTCGAACGCCGGCTCGAGCAGCGCGCTCAGGATCTCGCGCGCCCGATCGGCGCGGAAATTCGCCATCAAGATCGCATCGCCATCGCGGGCGCCGGCGTAGCCGCCGACCACGGTCGGGCGCACGAACTCGTCGCTCTCCTCGTCGCGATAGCTCCGCGCGATCGCCTCATCCGCGCTCGCCGCCGTCTTGCCCTTGCCCTCGACGACCGCGGCGTAGGCAAGCGCGACGCGCTCCCAGCGGCGGTCGCGATCCATCGCGTAGTAACGGCCCGAGACGGTCGCGATCGTGGCCGCCGCGTGACCTAAATCGCTCGCGAACGCGGCGACGAAGTCGCGGGCGCTTCGCGGCGGGGTGTCGCGGCCGTCGAGGAAGGCATGGACCAGGACCGGTACCCCCTGACGCGTCAGTTCACGGGCGAGCGCGGCGAGATGATTCTGGTGCGCGTGGACGCCGCCGGGCGAGACTAGGCCCATCAAGTGACAGCGGCCGCCGCTCGTCTTGAGCGCGGCGACCAACGCGGTGAACGCGGGTGCGCGAAACAACGTGCCGTCCTGGATCGCGGCATCGACCCGCGGCAGGTCCTGGACCACGATCCGCCCGGCGCCGATGTTCGTATGGCCGACCTCGGAGTTCCCCATCTGGCCGGCGGGCAAGCCGACGTCGGTCGACGACGCCGACAGTAGCGCGTGCGGCGAGTTCGCCAGCAGACGATCGAACACCGGGGTGTTGGCTTGGGCGATTGCGTTGTGGTCGATCGCCTCGCGGTGGCCCCACCCGTCGAGCACGCAAAGAACGACCGGTTTCGGGCGGCGCGTGGGGTTCATGGCCGGGTGTTTACAACAGCGCGTTCGGGGGCGCTATCGACATGTTTGTGAGTGCTCCGATCGAAGGGCGTGCCGAGATCAGGCCGCGTGCCGGCGGAGCCGCCTGATTCGAGGACGGCCGCGTCGCTGCCGCGCCTGCCAAAGGTCGTACTGCGCTTGCAGGCTGACCCAAATCGCTGGATCGGTTCGCAGGGCATCGCCGAGACGCAACGCCATCTCGGCCGATATTGATGCGCGCCCGTTAACGATGCTTGAAACGTGCTTGCGGGTCGTCTCCAGTGCGGCCGCCGCTTCGGTCACCGTCACGCCAAGCGGCTTCAGGTAAAGGTCTCGCAAGATTTCGCCAGGATGCGGCGGCGCGTGCATCGTCGGCTTAGTGATAGTCGAGATAGTCGACATCGTGGACATGGCCCTCCTCGTAACGAAAGATCACGCGCCAGTTGCCTGACACGTGAACGGCCCAGAACCCGTCATACCGGCCGCGAAGCGGATGAAGACGCAAACCCGGGGCGTCCAGATGCGCTGAAGTCGACGCGACGTTGAGAAGCGCCAAAATCAACTTCAGGCGCTTCACATGGGCGAACAGGATCCCCCGTGTGCTTCCTGTCGAGAAAAACAGCCGAAGCCCCTTATGTCGGAAACTCCGGATCATCGTTCAATAATTGTAACCTAATTGGTTACGGCCTGCAATACGGACAGGTCGCCGATCGCAACGTCTCAACCTCGGTGATAGGGATGCCCGGCGAGCAGCGTCGCGGCGCGGTAGAGCTGCTCGGCTAGCATGACGCGGACCAGGAAGTGCGGCCAGGTCTGGGGGCCGAAGGCGAGCGCCAGGGCGGCGCGGCGGCGGACCGCGTCGTCCAATCCGTCGGCGCCGCCGATCGCGAACGCAAGGTTGGCGGTGCCGCTGTCGCGGAACACGCGCACCCGTTCGGTAAAGGCTTCGCTCGCGAGCGCGTTGCCGCGGCTATCGAGCACGATCAGCGCTGCACCGTCCGGGACGGCGGCCAGCAGCGCCTTGCCCTCGCGCCGCATCCGTTCGGCCGCGGTCTTGTCGGTGCGGTTGGCGATCTCTTTGAGCGTCACCGGCCACGGCAGGCGGCCGGCATAGTCGTTGTAGAGCGCCCGCATCGGGCCCGCCTTGAGCTTGCCGACGGCCGCAATGACGAGGCGCACGACGGCCTACGGCGCGCCGACGGTCTCGGCCGGGAGGTCGACCGACCACATCTTTTCGAGGTTGTAGAAGGCGCGCACCTCGGGCTTGAAGATGTGGACGATCGCATCGCCGGCATCGAGCAGCACCCAATCGCAGGCGGGAAGGCCTTCGGGCGCGGTGACGCTGTGGCCGGCCGCCTTGAGCCGTTCGCGCAAGTGTTCGGCGACCGCGCCGACATGGCGCTGCGAAGTGCCCGAGGCGATCACCATGTAGTCGGCGA
>CAMDOQ010000206.1 GCA_945903685.1 Rhizobium sp. Q54 | reverse complement strand
GGCTGCGCACCGAGGCCGAGCGTGAGATCGAAACCTCGCTCAAGCGGCGCGAACAACTGGCGCTCGACAAGATCGCCCAAGCCGAGGCGGCGGCTTTAGCCGAAGTACGAAATACCGCCGTTACGGTCGCCATCGCTGCGGCGCGCCAGCTGATCGCCGGCGGGCTCACTGGGGATCGCCGCGACCAGATCGTCGATCAGGCGATCGCCGAACTCGGCAAGAAACTGCATTAACCCGTCGACTTGGCTGTGGACCCGCGATTGCCGGCTCCGCTGCGCCAATCGTCCTTTGCGGTTGGTGCGCGCGCCCTCGACGAACTCAATTAACGGTACGGCCGCCCTACTCCGCCGCCTGTTTGGGCGGAGGCGGCGTCCAGCGCAGGATCGGCTGGCGCGCGGCGCGGGTTTCATCGAGCCGGCGCGTCGGCGCCAGCCGCGGCGCGGCGTGGAAGGCTTGGGCCTCGCCCGCCCGCGCCCGCGCCACTAGCGAGCGCAGCGTGCCGATGAAGAGATCGAGGCTCGCCTTGCTCTCGGTCTCGGTCGGCTCGACCAGCATCGCGCCGTGGACGATCAGCGGGAAATAGACCGTCATCGGATGGTAGCCCTCGTCGATCAGCGCTTTGGCGAGATCGAGGGTGGTGACGCCGGTGTCCTTCAAGTCGCGGTCGTCGAACAAGACCTCGTGCATGCACGGGGCCGGGTAGGTCGGCGGCAGCACATCCGCCATCCGCGCCAGGATGTAGTTGGCGGCGAGCACCGCATCCTCGGCGACCTGGCGCAAACCGTCGCCGCCATGGCTTTTCATGTAGGCGAGCGCCCGCACGAACATGCCCATCTGGCCGTGGAACGCTTTCATCCGCCCGAACGACGGGCCGCCGTCGTGCTCGACGAGCGTGAACCCCTGGGACCCGTGTACGACGTAGGGGAGCGGCGCATAGGGCGCCAACGCCGCCGAGAACACCACCGGCCCGGCGCCCGGTCCGCCGCCACCGTGGGGAGTCGAGAACGTTTTGTGGAGATTGATATGCATGGTGTCGATGCCGAGATCGCCCGGCCGCACCCGCCCGACCAGGGCGTTGAAGTTGGCGCCGTCGCAATAGAAGAACCCGCCGGCAGCGTGGATCGCATCGGCGACTTCGAGGATCTCGTCCTCGAATAGACCGCACGTATTGGGGTTAGTGAGCATGACGGCCGCGACGTCGGAACCAAGCTTCTGTTTGAAGGCTGCGAGATCGATCCGGCCGCGCGCGTTCGAAGGCACCGCATCGACCTCGTAGGCACAGAGCGCCGCGGTCGCCGGGTTGGTGCCGTGCGCTGAATCGGGCACCAGCACCCGCTTACGCGGATCGCCGCGGGCGATCAGCGCGGCACGGATCGCCATCAGCCCGCAGAGCTCGCCGTGCGCCCCGGCGCCTGGCGACATCGCAACCGCGGGCATCCCGGTCAGAAGCTTGATCCAGCGCGCCACTTCGTCGATGACGCCAAGCGCGCCCTGGACGGTTTGGAGCGGCTGCAGCGGGTGAATGTCGGCGAAGCCCGGCAGCCGCGCGACCTTTTCGTTGAGCCGCGGGTTGTGCTTCATCGTGCACGACCCGAGCGGGTAGAGGTTGGCGTCGATCGCGTAATTCTTTTGCGAGAGCCGCACGAAATGGCGGACGACTTGCGGCTCGGCGAGGCCGGGAAGGTCGATCGGCTGGGCGCGGCCGAGTCCGCCGAGCCGGGCAGCGACCGGCCTCGGTTCGGGCAGGTCGACGCCCATGCGGCCAGGTTGGCCCTGCTCGAAAATGAGCGGCTCGTCGTACTGGAGGCCGCGGTGCCCGCTAAAGGTCGCGGCCGGCGCCATGGCATCGGTCGCAGTTTCCGCCGGCGCAGTGGCGCCTCGGCCTTCGCGGTTCATCGCCATCACGCCGCCTCCTTCAAGCCTTGCGCGAGCGCATCCATATCGGCCGTCGTCGTCGCCTCGGTCGCGGCGACGAGGAGCAGATCGCCGAGTTCGGGCCGCTCCGGATAGAGACGCGACACCGGGACCCCAGCCAGGATCTGCCGCGCCGCCAAGGCGTCGACCACATCCGCCGCCGGCCGCCTCAAGCGGACCGCGAACTCGTTGAAAAAAGCGGGCGTTGCGACCTCGACGCCGGCGAGACCGCCGAGTTTTTCGGCAAGCGTCACCGCATTGGCGTGGTTGATTGCCGCGAGTTTGGCGAAACCCTCGCCGCCCAAGAGCGTCAGGTGAATGCAGAAAGCGAGCGCGCAGAGCCCCGAGTTGGTGCAAATGTTCGAGGTCGCTTTTTCGCGGCGGATATGCTGCTCGCGGGTCGATAGCGTCAGCACGAAGCCGCGTTTACCGTCGGCATCGACGGTCTCGCCGCACAGCCGTCCCGGCATCTGGCGCACGTGCTGGGCACGCGCGGCGAAGAGGCCGAGATAGGGCCCGCCGAAGTTCAACGCGTTACCGAGACCCTGGCCCTCGGCAGCGACGATGTCCGCGCCCATCGCCCCCGGCGGCTTGACGAGCCCGAGGGCCACCACTTCGGTCACGACCACGATCAGCAGCGCGCCGGCTTCGTGGCAGCGCTGGGCGAGCTGGGTGAAGTCGCGCAGGCGTCCGAAGAACGAAGGGTATTGGACGACGACGCAGGCGAGGTCGGGTCCGAGACGCGGCGTCAGGTCTTCCTCGCCCGCCGCCTCGGGCGGCGCGATCTCGACCGTAAAGCCGGTATAGCCGGTCATGGTCTTGACCACGTCGCGATAGTGCGGATGTAGGCCGCCCGACAGCACGACGCGTTTGCGCCGCGTCACCCGGCTCGCCATCAACACCGCCTCGGCGCACGAAGTGGCGCCGTCGTACATCGAGGCGTTCGCCACCTCCATGCCGGTGATGGTCGCGACCTGGGTCTGGAACTCGAACAGATACTGCAGCGTGCCCTGGCTGATTTCGGGCTGATAGGGCGTATAGGAGGTGAGAAATTCGCTCCGCTGGATCAGGTGGTCGACGGCGGCCGGGACGTGGTGGCGGTACGCACCGGCACCCAAAAAACTCGGCACCGCGCCGGCAGCGAGGTTCCGGGCCGCGAGCCCCGCCATGTCGCGCTCGACCTCGAGCTCGCCCAGATGGTCGGGAAGATCGATCGCGCGGCCCAGGCGCGCGCCGGCCGGCACCTCGCGGTAGAGCTCGTCGATCGAAGCGGCGCCGATCGCGGCTAGCATGTCGCGCCGATCGGCCGGCGTGAGCGGGAGGTAGCGCATCAGCTGAGCTCCGCGATGAACTTCTTGTAAGCCGGCTCGTCCATCAGCGCCGCGAGGTCGGCGCGGTCGGCGATCGTGAGCTTGAAGAACCAGCCGCGGTCCTCAGCCGATTCGTTGACCAGCGCCGGATTGCCGGCAAGGTCGGTATTGACCGCCGTCACCTCACCGCCGACCGGGCTATAGACCTCGCTCGCCGCCTTGACCGACTCGACCACCGCCGCCTGCGCACCCCGGGCGACCTTCTTGCCGGGATCGGGCAGCTCGACATAGACGACATCGCCCAACTGCCCTTGAGCATAGTCAGTGATGCCAACGGTCCCGGTGTCGCCCTCGACCCGGATCCACTCGTGCTCTTTGCTGTAGCGGCGCTCGTTCATCGGTTCCTCGCGGTTACTTGGCGTAGCGGTGCGGTACGAACGGCAATTTGACGACGTGCGCAGCCAATCGCTTGCCGCG
>CAMDOQ010000205.1 GCA_945903685.1 Rhizobium sp. Q54 | reverse complement strand
AGTGGCGGGGGCTCTCGCCCCAGCACCGGGCACAGATCGAAGCTGCGTGCGGCGACAATATTCAATTCACGATGACCGAATCGGCCGCGCTTCAGGCAGCCGCGCTTACCGAAATCCGCAACCGCGGCGTCGCCATCCGACGCTGGCCGCAGCCGATGCTGGCGCTGTTCAAGAAGCACGCCGACGACGTCTTGGCCGAAGAGGCCGCGCGCGACGCCGCGTTCCGTCGGGCGCTCGTCTCGCTGACGACGTTCCGCGGCAGCTACGCCACGGGGCGGACGTTCGGCTCGCTCTAAAGCGGGCCGCGGCACCGTCCGCGCTGCCATGACCGCCGCCGTTTTTCGCCGCCTCGCACCATGGCTGCAGTATGTCCTGCCGGCGCTGGTGCTCATCGCCGCGCTCCTGTTCAAAAACTTGACGCTGGTCGCCGACGAACTGCAGCTCAAGGTGTTCGACACCTTCCAGCGGATCCAACCCCGGATCTACGAGCCGCAGCCGGTCAAGCTGCTCGACATCGACGACGAAAGCCTGCGCCGCATCGGCCAATGGCCGTGGCCGCGCACCCTGCTCGCCGAGATGGTTGCCAAACTGGCAAACCTCGGCGCCGCCGCGATCGTGTTCGACGTCGTCTTCGCCGAGCCGGACCGCACCTCTCCGGCCAACATCCTGCCGTTCTGGCCGGATACACCCGAAACCGCGGCGCTCAAGGCCAAAGCCGAGACGTTGCCCGACCACGACGCGATCTTCGCCGACATCGTCGGCCAGTCCCAAAACGTCGTGACCGGATTCGTGCTGTCCGGCGGTACGCTCGAGCGAATGCCCGAACGCAAGAGCAGCTTCGCCCAAGCCGGCGATCCGGCGCGTCCCTTCCTGATTGGCTACGTCGGCGCCGTCAACAATCTGTCGGCAATCGAAAAAGCGAGTGCCGGCAACGGCAGCTTTAACGTCGATCCCGAAACCGACGGTATCATCCGCCGCGTCCCCTTGTTCGTCACCCTGCGCGGCATCGAGATCGACACCGCGGTCGATGCCGGGATTTATCCGACGCTCGCGATCGAAGCGCTCCGCGTCGCCCAAGGCGCCAAGACCTTCATCATCAAGGCTTCGGGCGCGAGCGGCGAAACCGCGTTTGGCGAGCACACCGGCATCAACAACGTCAAGGTCGGTCGCTATCAGATTCCGACCGACAATGCCGGGCGGCTGTGGCTCCACGACACCGGCGTCGTCCGCGAGCGTTACATTCCGGCGTGGCGCGCCGTCGCGGGCGAACTCAAACCCGAAGAGGTCGAGGGCCACATCTTGGTCGTCGGCACCTCGGCCGCCGGCTTGCAGGATATCCGGACGACGCCGCTCTCGAAGGTCGTGCCCGGCGCCGAGGTCCACATCCAGATTCTCGAGCAAATTTTGAGCGGACATTATCTCGAGCGGCCCGACTGGGCGCAGGGCCTTGAGTACGTGTACCTGGTCCTGCTCGGGGTCGCGCTGATCGTCTTGATCCCGCTGGTCGGCGCAGCATGGACCGGGCTGATCGGTCTGGGCGCGACGGTCGGGGTCAACGGCGCGTCGTGGCTCCTCTACGCCAACGAGCGATGGCTGCTCGACCCGATCATGCCGACGGTCGCGACCGGCCTCATCTTCACCATGAGCTCGGTCATGAATTACCTCCGCACCGAGGCCGAGAAACAGGCGGTACGTGGCGCCTTTTCCCGCTATATGTCGCCCGCCTTGGTCGAGCAGCTGGCCAAGGATCCCTCACGCCTGGTGCTCGGCGGCGAAATGCGCGACATGACGCTGCTATTCGCCGACATCCGCGGCTTCACTACGATCTCCGAGCAGTTCAAGGGCGATCCGCAAGGCCTGACCCGGCTCATCAACCGCTTCCTGACGCCGATGACCGACATGATCCTGCAGCGGCGCGGCACCATCGATAAATACATGGGCGACGCGATCATGGCGTTCTGGAACGCGCCGCTCGATGATGAGCAGCACGCCGCGCACGCGCTGGATGCCGCGCTTTCGATGTTCGGCGCGATCGAGGCGGTCAACAACAAGATCAAAGCCGAAGCCGAAGCCGAAGGCGGCAAGTTCTTCATGCTCAAACTCGGCATCGGCCTGAACTCCGGCGTCGTCTGCGTCGGTAACATGGGCTCCGACCAGCGCTTCGACTATTCGGTGCTGGGCGATCCGGTGAATCTCGCGTCGCGGCTCGAAGGCCAGTCCAAGAACTACGGCGTCGGCATCGTGCTCGGCGAGGAGACGCAGAAGCGCGCGTCCGACTTCGCCACCCTCGAACTCGACCTGATCGCGGTCAAAGGCAAGAAGGAAGCGGTTCGCATCTTTACCGTGCTCGGTCCGCCGGCAATGAAGAACGAACCCAAGTTTCAAGCGCTGGCGCGCGAGCACATCGCCATGCTCGCCGCGTACCGCGGGCAGAAGTGGCAGGACGCGCGCGCACACCTCAAGAATTGCCAGGCGCTCGACGGCGCGATCCCGGACTTTTACAGCCTCTACGCCGAACGCTTCGATTTCTTCGAGCAGAACCCGCCCGGCCCCGATTGGGACGGCGTGTTTGTTGCAACGTCGAAGTAGCTCTCCGACTAGCATGGCCTGGCCGGCCGCAGGCCTAAGTCCCGGCCCTCGATAGCCACCTACGATGCGAACGCGCAGATAGCCGGCCTTGCCGGCCGTTACGAGCCTTAGAGAGCGCTCTCTTTTAGCTGAGCGGAAAGTGGCAGGCGACGGTACGACCGGCGCCGATCGTCTGCGGCGCCGGCGGCTCGCGCCGGCAGCGTTCCTGTGCGTGCAGGCAGCGCGGGTGAAAGCGACATCCCGGCGGCGGATCGCGCGGGCTCGGGATTTCGCCCGGGAGAACGATTTGCTCCCGGCGCCGGGCCGGGTCGATCGTCGGGGTCGCGGCGATCAGCGCTGCGGTATAGGGGTGCGCCGGCGCCGCGAATAGCGCGTCGGTCGGTCCGGTTTCGACGATCTCGCCCAGGTACATCACCGCGACACGATCGGTCACGCGCCGGATCACGGTCAGGTTGTGGCTGATGATGAAGTAGGTGAGAGCGTGCTCGGCCTGGAGGTCGCGCATCAGGTTCAGAAGCTCGCCCTGCACCGAGACGTCGAGCCCGGCGGTCGGCTCGTCGCAGACCACCAGCGCCGGATTCAGGATCAAGGCGCGCACGATCGCGACCCGCCGCGCCTGCCCGCCCGACAACTGGTGCGGATACTTGTCGAGAAGCTCGGGCGCCAGCCCTAAGCGCGACATCAACGCTTCCACCCGCTGCCAGCTTTCGACGAACGGAAGATCGTGGACGCGGATCGGCTCGGCCAGGAGCGACCGCACCTTGAGTCGCGGCGAAAGCGACGACACCGGATCCTGAAACATCATCTGGATGCGGCGGCGGAACGCGAGCTGATCGGCCGCCGCGAGTGTTCGCAGATCGGCCCCCTCGAGGCGAATGGCCCCGCCCGCGAGCTCGATCAAGCACGCGA
Organism: Rhizobium sp. Q54; assembly: GCA_945903685.1. Taxonomy (GTDB): domain Bacteria; phylum Pseudomonadota; class Alphaproteobacteria; order SHVV01; family SHVV01; genus SHVV01. The sequence continues at coordinate 236 of CAMDOQ010000205.1, read as the reverse complement.
GCGCCTTGCCGAGGCTAGTCTTGCCGGAGCCGCTCTCGCCGACCAACCCGGCGGTCTCGCCGCGCGCCACGTTGAGCGAGACGTCGTGCACCGCGATCAGCGACCCGTACACGATCCGCGCCCGATCGACCTCGAGAAAGGAGGATGCCGTCATCGCTCAGGCGAGGACGCAGGCGGCCGCGCCGCCGTCCGCTTGCGGCCGCCATGGCGGCGGCGCGTGCCGGCAATCGGGTTTC
>CAMDOQ010000204.1 GCA_945903685.1 Rhizobium sp. Q54 | reverse complement strand
GATATCATCGCGCGCGAAACGCGCCACGTCAGCGGCCGGCGCGGCCAGAGCGGCGATCCTTCGCCGGCCACCGCCTTCGGCGTGTTCCAAGGGCTGCGCGCCGCCGTCCGCCACCGCCTCGGGCGCAACGATCTCGCCGGCGTCGCAGTCGCGGTCCAGGGCTTGGGCCATGTCGGCGAAGCGCTGTGCGCGCTCCTCGCCGAGGCCGGCGCGCGCCTGATCGTCGCCGACGTCAATTTCCTCCGCGTCCAGCGGGCGATGCAGCGCTTCGGTGCCGCGGCGGTCGCTCCCTCGTTGATCCACACCGCCGACGTCGATGTGTTCGCACCCTGCGCGTTGGGCGGAGGGCTCAACGACCGGACCATCCCCGCCCTCAAAGCCAAGGTCGTCGCCGGCGCCGCCAATAACCAGTTGGGCGAGGCACGCCACGGCACGCTGTTAGCCGAGCGCGGCATCCTTTATGCCCCCGACTATGTGATCAACGCCGGCGGCATCATCAACATCTCGTACGAACGCGGCGGCTACGATCGAGCCCGCGCTTACGCCCACATCGCCCGCATTGCCGGGACGCTCAATAAGATCTTCGCCCGCGCCGACGCCGAGAAGGCGCCGACCAGCGTCATCGCCGATCGCATGGCCGAACTGATCGTCGCCACGGCCCGAGCCGACCGCGCGGCGGACGCCGGCGCCAGGTCTACGGAATACCGCGCCGCCAGCTAGCCCTCGTCCCGCGTTCCTCCCCTCCCGGAACGCGCGACGAGATCGAGCTGCTCTCACTCGGATACCTCCTCCCCGAGTGAGAGCAGCGACGCGTTGCCGCCGATCGCCGCGATATTGTCGGAAACGGTCCGCTCGACCGCGAACCGCGGCAGGTAGTGCGGCCCACCGGCCTTGGGTCCGGTCCCCGACAACCCCTCGCCCCCGAACGGTTGCACGCCGACCACCGCGCCGATCATGTTGCGGTTGACGTAGATGTTGCCGACGCGCGCGCGCGCGATGATGCGCGCCGCAGTGGCGCCGACCCGGCTGTGGATGCCGAGGGTGAGGCCGTACCCGGTCGCATTGATGCGATCGACGACTTCATCTAACTGCTCGGCCGCGAAGGTGGCGACGTGAAGGATCGGCCCGAACACCTCGCGCTCGAGGAGGCCGATATCGGGAATGGCGTAGGCGCGCGGCGCGAAAAACGTACCGTGGTCGAGCTCGCCCGGAAGCGGTGCCGCCGCGATCAGCCGCGCCTCGCGGCCCATCCGCTCGGCATGGGCGTGGAGCGCGGCGAGCGCCTCGGCATCGATGACCGGCCCAATATCGGTTTCGAGATAGGCGGGGTCGCCGATCTTGAGCTCGGCCATCGCCCCAGCCAGCATTGTCGTCACGCGTGCGGCGATATCGTCCTGGACAAATAGGATGCGGCACGCCGAACAGCGTTGGCCGGCGCTGTTGAAGGCGGATCGGATCACGTCGGCGACCAACTGTTCGGGCAGTGCCGAGGAATCGGCGATCAGGGCGTTCTGGCCGCCGGTCTCGGCGATCAGCGGCACGATCGGGCCGCGGCGCTCCGCGAGCGTCCGCGCGATCGCCGCCGCGGTTGCGGTCGAGCCCGTCATCGCGACCCCAGCGATGCGCGGATCGGCAACCAGCGCGGCACCGACGGTTTCGCCAGCTCCCGGCAACAAATGCAGGACCTCAGCCGGAACGCCCGCCGTGTGTAAAAGGTCGACCGCGAGGGCGGCAATCAGCGGCGTCTGCTCGGCCGGCTTGGCGAGCACAGCGTTTCCGGCCGCCAGCGCGGCGGCGACCTGGCCAGTGAAGATCGCGAGCGGGAAATTCCACGGGCTGATGCAGACGAAGGCACCGCGGCCGTAGAGCGTGAGCGTATTAGCCTCGCCGGTCGGACCGGGGAGTGCCTGCGGCGCGCCGTCGATCCTGATTCGTTGCGCGTAGTAGCGAAGGAAGTCGACCGCCTCGCGTACCTCGCTTTGGGCATCGCCGAGCGTCTTTCCCGCTTCGCGCACCGCCAGCATCATCAGCCGCGACCGCTCGACCTCGTAAAGATCGGCGGCGCGATCGAGAATGAGCGCCCGGGCGGCCGCACCCAAGCCATCCCAGGCAGGTTGCGCCGCCACCGCCGTCGCGACCGCGCTTGCGACGTCCCCGAGGTCGGCCGCACGCACGTCGCCAACGACGTCGCGCCGGTCGGCCGGGTTGTGAACCGGCGTCGCAAGCCCGCCACGGCGCTTGCCGGCGACGATCGGCGCAGCGCTCCAGCGTTCGTTTCCGGCGCGCTGCATTTCCCTCGCCAGTCCGCCTAGCGCGTGGACCGAGGAAAGATCGAGGCCGCGCGCGTTGACGCGCGCTGCGCCGTATAGATCGCGCGGCAGTGGGATGCCGGCATGGCGGAGTCCGAGCGTCGTCCGTATCGCCTCGACCGGATCGGCGATCAGCCGGTCGATCGGCGCCGACGCATCGGCCAAGCGATTGACGAACGAGGTGTTGGCGCCGTTCTCCAGGAGCCGGCGCACGAGATACGGGAGTAAGTCCTCATGGCTCCCGACCGGCGCATAGACACGGCACGGGAGCGCGCGCGCGCTCGTCCCCCGCAACGCCGCGTACAGCGCTTCGCCCATACCATGGAGGCGCTGGCACTCGACATCGGAACGCCCCTCGGCCAGCACCTGGATCGCCGCCAGCGTGTGGGCGTTGTGGGTGGCGAACTGCGGGTAGAACGCCTCGGCGTGCGCCAGCATGCCGCGCGCGCAGGCGAGGTAGGACACATCGGTCATGACCTTGCGGGTGAAGACCGGATAGCCGTCGAAGCCGCCCTCCTGGGCGCGCTTGACCTCGGTGTCCCAGTAAGCGCCTTTGACCAGCCGGACCGGGATACGGCGCCGCTCCCGGTGCGCCAGGGCCGCCAGCCAGTCGACGACCGCGCGGGCCCGCTTCTGGTAGGCCTGGACCGCCAGCCCCAGCCCGTCCCAGTTCCCGGCGGCGGGATCGCGGTAAACCGCCTCGAACACGTCGAGCGTCAGATCCAGCCGGTTCGCCTCTTCGGCATCGATCGAGACCCCGAGGTCGTACCCGCGCGCGGCGGCGATCAGGTCGGCAAGTCGCGGCACCAGGCGGGCCATCACGTCGTCCCGCTGCGCCCACTCGAAGCGGGGGTGCAGCGCCGACAACTTGATCGAAATACCCGGCCGGTCGAGCACATTGACGCGCCGCGGCCGCTCCGACGATGCCCGCCCGAGCGTCGCGATCGCATCGGCGTACGCGGCGGCGTAGCGCCGGGCATCGGGTTCGGTCAGCGCTGCCTCGCCCAGCATGTCGTAGGAGTGGCGGACGCCAGCGGCTTCGGCCTCGCCGGCACGAGCGATCGCCTCGGCGATCCCGCGCCCCATGACGAACTGATCCGAGAGGATGCGGACCGCCTGCAGCATCGCTTCGCGGATCACCGGTCCACCGACCCGCGCCGCCAGCCGCTCGACGAAGCCCGCGCCGGCGGCCGCATCGTTCAGGCGGACGAGCTTGCCGGTCAGCATCAGGCCCCAGGTCGAGGCGTTGACGAACAGCGAGCGACTCCTGCCCAAGTGCCGCTCCCAGTCGGCGCCGTGAAGCTTGTCCTGGATCAACTTGTCCTGGGTCTCGGTGTCGGGAATGCGTAGCAGCGCCTCGGCTAGGCACATGAGGACGACGCCTTCCTCGGTCGATAGCCGATACTGCTGGAGAAACGACTCGAGCGTGCCGGCGCGGTCTTGGGCGCCGCGAACGTCCTG
>CAMDOQ010000203.1 GCA_945903685.1 Rhizobium sp. Q54 | reverse complement strand
CCTACCAGCAGGACGGCGACGCCGGCGAGCCCAAGCACAACGCCAGAAAACTTGAGCCCGCTCATGCGTTCGGAGGCGATCGCATGCGCAAGCAGAACCGAGAAAAGCGGCGATGCCCCGTTCAGAGTCGCGGCGAGGCCGCTCGTTACCGTGGTCTGCGCGAGCGCGATCAGGCTGAACGGGACCGCGTTGTTGATGGCACCCATGATCAGGAACGCGAACCAGTTATTCGCCGCGCGCAGCGCCGACCCGCCACGCCACGCCAGGATCGCCGCGAGGGTGGCAGCCGCAAGCCCGATCCGGACGAATGCGACCGTCAACGGCGGCAGCGCGGTGACGCCGATCTTGGTGAAGAAAAACGCGAAGCTCCACAAGGTCGCGAGCGTCGCGAGCCATTGCCAGTCCTGGCCGCTCATTGGCACCGAAGCAGGGGCGCGCATCCGGCCATTGGGCGCGGTCGCGCCGGCTTCCGCCACCCGATCCTTGCGGTGCCGCGACGCCCCGCCGGTCCTGGCGGCGCGCCGAAGGTGTCGCCGTTGCGGGAGCCGCCCCGTCCTGGACAGCCCGGTGGGCACCCGCTAAAACGCGGAGTCCGAATTCCCCGATTTCGTATGTATTTCAACGTTTAGAGGCGTGACGGCCATGGCGAGCGCCAGCGACATCCGCGCGACCTTCCTCGATTTCTTCGCCCGCCACGGTCACACGGTGGTGGCGTCGAGCCCGCTCGTGCCCCGGAACGATCCGACCCTGCTCTTCACCAACGCCGGCATGGTCCAGTTCAAGAACGTCTTCACCGGCGGCGAGAAGCGGCCTTACGTGCGCGCCGTGACCAGCCAGAAGTGCGTCCGCGCCGGCGGCAAGCATAACGACCTCGACAACGTCGGCTACACCGCGCGCCACCACACGTTCTTCGAGATGCTCGGCAACTTCTCGTTCGGTGATTACTTCAAGCCGCTCGCGATCGAGCTCGCCTGGAACCTGATCACCAAGGAATACGGCCTGCCCAAGGACAAGCTGTGGGCCACGGTCTTTGCCGAGGACGACGACGCCTTCGACTTGTGGAAGAAGATCGCGGGCCTTCCCGAGAGCCGCATTGTCCGCATCCCGACCGCCGATAATTTCTGGTCGATGGGCGAAACCGGACCGTGCGGGCCGTGCTCGGAGATCTTCTACGACCACGGGCCCCAGGTCGCGGGCGGCCCGCCGGGGAGCGCCGAGGCCGACGGCGATCGCTACATCGAGATTTGGAATCTCGTGTTCATGCAGTTCGAGCAGATCGCGCCCGGCAACCGCCGGCCGCTGCCCAAGCCCTCGATCGACACCGGCATGGGGCTCGAGCGTTTGTCATCGATCTTGCAGGGCAAGCACGACAACTACGATACCGACCTCCTGCGGAGCCTGATCGAGGCCTCGGCAAACGCCTCCGGAGCCGCGCCCGATGGGCCGCACGCCGTCTCGCACCGCGTCATTGCCGATCACTTGCGCGCGTCCAGCTTCTTGATCGCCGACGGCGTACTGCCGTCGAACGAAGGCCGCGGCTACGTCCTCCGCCGCATCATGCGCCGTGCCATGCGCCACGCCCATATGATGGGCTGCGCCGAGCCGTTGATGTGGCGGCTGGTGCCGGCGCTGGTCCACCTGATGGGGCCGGCGTTCGGCGAGCTCGTGCGCGCCGAAGCGCTGATCGCGGAAACGCTAAAGCTCGAGGAGACCCGCTTCAAGCAGACCTTGGATCGCGGGCTCAAACTCCTGGACGAAGAAATGGGCCGGCTCGGCGCGGGGGCACCGCTCCCCGGCGAGATCGCGTTCAAGCTTTACGATACTTTCGGTTTTCCGCTCGATCTCACCCAAGACGCGCTCCGCGCCAAGGGCCGCGCCGTCGATGTCGAGGGCTTCACCCGCGCGATGACGCGACAACGCGAGGACGCGCGCAAGGCCTGGGCTGGATCGGGCGAGACCGCGACCGAAGCGGTGTGGTTCGCGGTCAAGGACAAAGCCGGCGCGACCGAATTCCTCGGCTACGACACCGAGGTGGCCGAGGGCGAAGTACGGGCGATCGTCGTCGGCGGGCAGCCGGTCAAGCGCGCCGGCGTCGGCGCCGAGGCCGCGATCGTCTTGAACCAGACCCCGTTTTACGCCGAGTCGGGCGGTCAGGTCGGCGACGCCGGGATCGCGTTCGCCGACGACGGTGCCGAGTTCGTGGTCGCCGATACGGAGAAAAAATTGGGCGACGTGTGGGTCCATATCGGCCGCGTCGCCAAGGGCGAGGTCCGCGTCGGCCAGGCGCTCGAACTTCGGGTCGATGGCGCGCGCCGCGCCAACATCCGCGCCCACCACTCGGCGACGCATCTTCTCCACGCTGCGCTTCGCCGAACGCTGGGCGAACACGTGACGCAGAAAGGCTCGCTGGTCGCGCCCGAGCGGCTCCGCTTCGATATCAGCCATCCCAAGCCTTTGACCGAAGCCGAACTCGCGGCCGTCGAAGCCGCGGTCAACCGCCAGGTCCGCGTCAACAAGGCAGTGACGACGCGGCTGATGACGCCGGATCAGGCGATCGAAGCGGGGGCGCTGGCGTTGTTCGGCGAAAAATACGGCGAGGAAGTGCGCGTTCTGGCGATGGGGGCCGAGGACGACAAGCCCTATTCGGTCGAGCTTTGCGGCGGCACGCACGCGCGGCGCACCGGCGACATCGGCTTCGTCAAGATCTTGAGCGAGGGCGCGGTCGCAGCCGGCGTGCGCCGGATCGAGGCGGTCGCGGGCGACGCGGCGCTGGCTTACGTCAACGGCGAGCTCAAGACCTTGCGCGACGCCGCCGCCCAGCTCAAAGCACAGCCGTCCGAACTCGGGCAGCGGATCGGACAATTGATCGAAGAGCGCAAGAAGCTCGAGCGCGACCTAAGCGAAGCGCGCCGGCAGGCGGCGCGAGGCGGTAGCGGCGGGCCGGCAGTCAAAGACGTGGCCGGGGTCAAGTTCCAGGGCGATGTGCTGCAGGACATTCCGGCCAAAGATCTCCGCGGCATCGTCGATGAGGCGAAGAAAGCCTTGGGCAGCGGCGTCGTCGCGCTGATCTCGGTTGCCGAGGGCAAAGCCGCGCTAATCGTCGGCGTGACCCAGGACCTGACGGCGCGGGTCGATGCGGTCGCGCTCGCTCGCGCCGGGATTGCCGCGTTGGGCGGCAAGGGTGGCGGCGGCCGCCCCGACATGGCGCAGGGCGGCGGGCCCGACGCCGCCCAGGCGCCAGCCGCGCTCGCGGCGATCGAGCGCGCGCTGGCCGGCGGTTAGCGTTCGTCAGTCGCCGAGCGCGCGGCGGCGATCTTCGAAGTCGGCCTTGTCGATCTCGCCGCGGGCGAAGCGCGCTTTCAGGATGTCGAGCGCGGAGCGGCCATAATTGCCGGGGCCATGCTCGTGCCCGTGGCCGTGGGGGTGATGATGGCTGCGGCCGAAGCCCATGGCACGGGCAATCGCCGTTACGACAAGAGTTGCGACCGCGATGAAAGCCAACAAGATCAGCGCGCCCACGAACCAACCAAACGGGCCGGCGCCGAAGCGATGTCCCATCCCGCCCATGCCCATGCCGCCCATGCTCATTCCGCCGCCCATCATGCCGCCCATGCCGGGTGCCGGGGTCGTCGGCGCAGCGGTCTGGGCAAAGGCCGGGTCAACCGCAAGCGCGACGGCCGGAATGACGACCAGGGCCAGCGCGGCGGCGACATCGAAACGACGAAGCTTCATCGCGTCCTCCTGAAATGTTGCGTTAAAGCAGACAGTTTCGGGGACGCA
>CAMDOQ010000202.1 GCA_945903685.1 Rhizobium sp. Q54 | reverse complement strand
GGATCGGATCGCGCTTCGGGTAAAGCGGCACCGCGACGCTCCGCGCGTGGAGATGTAGCGGCGGTCGCGGATCGGGCTGCATGGTCGGCCGGTAGATCGGGTCACCCAGCACCGGACAGCCAAGTTCGGCGCAGTGCACCCGAATTTGGTGCGTACGTCCGGTGTGCGGCCGGAGCTCGAGCCACGTGCGTCCCGGCGAGCTTCCGAGCACGCGGTAGTCGGTCGTCGACGGCTGCCCGGTTGGATCGGCTTTCATCCACCAGCCCCGCACATTCGAGCGTTTGCTGAGCGCGAACTCGATCCGCCCGGAAGGCGCTGGTGGCGCACCGACCACGATCGCCCAGTACACCTTCTCGACGCGGCTGGCGCTGAAAAGCCGCCCGAGCTTTTGCAGGGCCTTGCGATGCCGCCCGAGCACGAGACAGCCCGAGGTATCGCGATCGAGCCGGTGCGCGAGCTCGGGCCGGCGCGGCAGTCCGTAGCGGAGCTGATCGAACAGGTCCTGGAGATTGAGCCCGCCCTTGGGCCCGGGATGAACCGCGATCCCAGCCGGTTTGTCGATGATCAGCATCAGTCCGTCGCGAAACAGGACGCGGCTCAAGAGATCGAACGGCGCTCGGTCGGACACGGAATCTTCCTGCAAAGGGCTTGTGGTCCGGTGCCGGACCGCTATCGTTTTAGGACGCGCCGGCCGCTTCGGCCAGAGCGCACGTTTTCGAGGGGAAGGAAACCATGGGCTCGATGATCGATTTCAAGCGGCCGGACGGCGGCCGGACCAAGGGCTATTTCGCCGGCGCCGGCAACGGCAATCCCGGCATCATCGTCATTCAAGAGTGGTGGGGCCTGAACGACCAGATTTGCGGCGTGGTCGATCGCTTCGCCCGAGCCGGCATCAGTGCATTGGCACCCGACCTCTATCAGGGCCGCGTCACCGCCAAGCCCGACGAGGCCAACCACATGATGACCGGGCTCGATTTCCCGGGCGCTACCAAACAGGACATCCGCGGCGCCGCCCAGCACTTGAAGGCGACCTGCGGCAAGGTCGCCGCGATGGGTTTTTGCTTGGGCGGCTCCCTCACCGTCGCTGCCGCCGTGCACGTGCCCGAAGTCGCGGCTGCGGTCTGCTTCTACGGCATTCCGCCGGCCGATTTCGCCGATCCCGCGAAGATCGCGATCCCGTTCCAAGGCCACTTCGCCAATCAGGACGATTGGTGCACGCCGGCGGCGGTCGATGCCCTCGAGCAGGCGATGAAAAAAGCCGGTCGCAAGCCGGAGATCCATCGTTACGACGCTAAGCACGCGTTCTTCAGCGAGCGCGCGGTCGGCATCTACGACCCGGCCTGCGCCAATCTGGCGTGGGAGCGGATGACGGGGTTCCTGCAGAAGAATCTCTAAGCCGGCGGTGCCGGCGCGCGCCGCTGCTAGACGACGGTGCGAGGGGCGCGGACGAAGCGGCTGAATGCGAGCCCGGTGAGTGCCCCGAGCGCCAACCACAGCACCAGGTTGGTCAAGAGGGTCGCGCTCACGAACTGTCCTGCGATCTCGGCGGGAACGGCGCTGAATCCCTCGGGCGTCGGCGCGCCGACGAGATGGGGCAGCGCGAGGATGATTGCGCCGGCGATCTTGGTTCGCGGTTCGGCGAACGCGATCAGCGCGAGCCCGCCGGCGGTCGCAACCGCGGTCCCGATCCACCACGCCTGCCGCCCCTCGAGGTCGGCAAGCTCGGTCCCCGGCAAGGGCGGCGGGAGACCCAGCATCGGCGCTAACGCGAACGCGGCGAACCCACCGAGACCCCAGATCAGGCCGCTCCGCCACGTGACACCGCGCCGGATCGTGAACCCGGCGAGCAGGATGAGGGCGTAGCCGGTCGCGGCGAGCGCATTGGCGAGCAGCGTGTAACTCCAGCGCTCGAGGCCGGGCGCCGGTTCCCATTCTTCTGGCGCGGCGGTCACGCCGCGCGCCGCTGTCCCGGTGGGCGCATGCTCGAAGGTCTCGGCGGCGCGGATCAGGGGTTCGGTCTTGACCGCCTGCAACCCGGTCAGAAGTCCGCCGCCGATCGCCCCCGCCAGGAGTGCGGCGAGAACGAGCCGGAGCGCGAGGCTAACGGCGCTCAGTGGCACGGATAGGTGAGCGCGTGGCGTGAATCGTGGGCGGCGTTGTGGATGAACGCGGGATGCGCGAAGCCGACGCCCCACACCAGCAAGGCGCCGAGCACGACCATGGCGAGGGCAACCGCCGTACGCGTCTGACGGTCGACCGATGCGGCGTCGATCGAGGGGGCTGGGATGCTCTGATTCGTGTTCATCGGTGCGTCCATCCGTCGCTCAGGAACGGCCCGAGCTTACCAAGCCGGCCTGCTCGATGCCGCAACGATTGCGCCGGTCGGCGCTTCCGCCGGCTTGGTTGCGAACGCCTGGCCCGGGCGGCCGAAGCACACCAGGAAGCGTGCGCGCCAGCCGTGCGCGCGGCGAAGATCGCGGCCGATGCCCATCCACTCGTTGAAAGCGATTCGCAGCGGGTTGCGCGATTCGTTGGGTTTGACCAGTCCGTAGCGGCAAGGCTCGGCGGCGCGCTCGGCGGCAAAGGTGCCGAACAAGCGGTCGAAGACGATCACGACCCCGCCATAGTTGCGATCGAGGTAACCCGGATTGACGGCGTGATGGACGCGGTGGTGTGAGGGCGTGTTTAGCACCCATTCGAGCACGCCGAGCTTGCCGATCATCTCGGTATGGAGCCAGAACTGGTAAACGAGGTTGAGGCCGAGCGCGGTGAAGATCGCGACCGGATGGAACCCCACTAGCACGAGCGGCAGAAACACGAGCCACCCGCCCGAGATGAGACCGGTCCAGCCCAGGCGATAGGCGGCCGAGAAGGTAAGGTCCTTGGGCGAATGGTGGACGGCGTGGGTCGCCCAAATCCAGCGGATCTCGTGGTTGAAGCGGTGGAACCAGTAATAGGCGAATTCGACCGCGACGAAGAGCAGCGGGATGCCCCACCAGGTATCGAGCGGCACGGTCGCGAGCCGATGTTCCCACACCCAAACGAATAGACCGCCGACGATCAGCGGATTGAGCGCAGTCGAGAGCTTGTAGCCGATCGCGACCGCAAACGACGCGGCGGCGTCGGCCCACGGGTACGAGCCGCGGCCGCGGCGCGCGAACCACCACGCCTCGAGCGCGATCAACGCGAGGAACAGCGGAAACGCGTAGAGCCCCGGTTTGGTAACGTCCAACATGACCGGCCGAGGATAATACAACGGCTCGTCAGCTGGCTAGCGCGGCTGCCGACCGTTGGTCAGAGCGATCCTCGCGGGCCGGCGGCGACCCGCCGCGTCGTCCGTTTAGCGCTCGTACTTCTCGATCCGCCACGGTTCGGCGGCGGCCTCCGCTTCCCACGCCCGATAGGCGGGGAGGGCGCGAACGGTGTCGAGGTAGGCCCTGGCCGCGCCGTCGAGCCCAACACCCCAGGTGGCGAAGCGGGAAACCACCGGCACGTACATGGCGTCGGCGATCGTAAAGGCGCCGAACAGGAAGCCGGCATCGCCGGTCTTGCCGTAGCGCGCGCGGCAGTCGGTCCAGATCGCGGCGATGCGGGCGATGTTGTCTTTGACGTCGTCGGCTAGCGCCGGGAGCGGAAAGCGTGCGCGGCAGTTCATCTGCAGGGTTTGGCGCATCGGCATGAAGCCCGCGTGCATCTCGTTCGCGACCGAGCGGGCAAGGGCACGCTGGGCGCGGTCGTCCGGCCACAGCCGCTGCTCGGGGAAACGCTCGGCCACGTACTCGCAGATCGCGAGCGATTCCCAGACCGTGATCGCGCCGTCCTTGAGGATCG
>CAMDOQ010000201.1 GCA_945903685.1 Rhizobium sp. Q54 | reverse complement strand
GTGTTTGGGGTCGAGTTGGAGCGCCACGGTGTAATGCTCGAACGCTTTCTGTGGGTTGCCGTTCTTGCGGTAGGCGAAGCCCAGCCAGTTCTGGATGTCGGCGTTCTTGGTCTCGACCGCCGCCGCCTTGATCAGGAGCGGGATCGCCTCGTTCCAATCCTGTTTCTGGATCGCCGCCGTGCCCTTTTCGAGGTCGGGGTTCTTGGGCTTGGCCGGCGTCGCGGTCGAGGTGTCGCTACCGCCGGCGGCGAGCGCCGACGGAACCGGACCGGCGAGCGCGAGGAGCGCCGCCATGGCCGTGGTCAGAAGAAGTCGCGTCATGGTTCAACCTCATGTGTGATCGCGTTCGACCTCCTGCCTGATCGAACGCTGCCCGAGCAGCGCCCCGCTTTCACCCTCGGGCCCGTTGCCGCTCATATAATCGAGCCGACCCAGCCCCTTCAAGACACGCTCGCGTGTGCCGGGCAAGACACGCTCGCGGTCCCCGAGACCCCTTCGGCGCGTACCGGCTCAAGAAGAGGCGGTCGGGTAGTTGGGGGATTCGCGCGTGATCATGACGTCGTGGACGTGGCTTTCGCGCAGGCCGGCCCAGGTGACGCGGCGGAAGGTGCAGCCCTTCTGCATCGCCCCGATATGGGCGTTGCCGGTATAGCCCATCGAGGCGCGCAAGCCGCCGATCAGCTGATGGATGACGGCGCCGACCGGGCCTTTGTAGGGCACCTGGCCCTCGATCCCCTCGGGCACGAGTTTGAGCGTGTCCTTCACTTCCTGTTGGAAGTAGCGGTCGGCCGAGCCGCGCGCCATCGCGCCGAGCGAGCCCATGCCGCGGTAGGACTTGTACGAGCGACCCTGATAGAGGAAAACCTCGCCCGGCGCTTCGTCGGTCCCGGCCAGGAGCGAGCCGATCATCACCGAACTCGCGCCGGCGGCGATCGCCTTGGCGATGTCGCCCGAGGTGCGAACGCCGCCGTCGGCGACGTAGGGGATGCCCTTGGCGAGGCAGAACTCGCCGACCTCCAAGAGCGCCGAGAGCTGCGGTACGCCGACCCCGGCGACGATCCGGGTGGTGCAGATCGAGCCCGGTCCGATCCCGACCTTGACCGCGTCGGCACCGGCATCGACCAGCGCCTGGGCGCCGTCTTTGGTGGCGATATTGCCGGCGACGACCTGGGTGTAGTTCGAGACCTTCTTGATGCGCGCGACCATGTCGAGGACGCGCCGCGAGTGGCCGTGCGCGGTGTCGACCACGATCACGTCGGCACCGGCTTCGATCAACGCTTCGGTGCGGCGGATGCCTTCCTCGCCGACATTGACCGCCGCGGCGACCCGGAGCCGGCCTTGCTCGTCCTTGCAGGCGTTGGGATGCGTCTGTGCTTTTTCGATGTCCTTGACGGTGATCAGACCGACGCAGCGATAGTCCTGATCGACCACCAGCAGCTTCTCGATCCGGTGCTGGTGCAGGAGCCGCTTGGCTTCGGCGAGCGAGACGCCCTCGCGCACGGTGACGAGATTCTGCTTCGTCATCAGCGCGTGGACCGGCTCGCCGGGATCGTTGGCGAAGCGGACGTCGCGGTTGGTGAGGACGCCGACCAGCTTGCCGCCCATCGGCTGCACCACCGGGATGCCGGAGATCCGGTGCCGCTCCATCAGCCCGAGCGCCGCTTTCAAAGGCTCGTCGGGCCCGATCGTCACCGGGTTGATGACCATGCCGGACTCGAACTTTTTGACGCTTTTGACTTCGTTGGCCTGGGCGGCGACGTCCAGGTTGCGGTGGATGACGCCGATGCCGCCGGCCTGGGCCATCGCGATCGCAAGGCCGGATTCGGTCACGGTGTCCATCGCCGCCGAGATCAGCGGGATCTTGAGCTCGATCGCGGGCGTGAACTTGGTGCGGGTATCGACTTCGGAGGGCAGGACCGAGGAGGCGGCGGGAACCAGGGTGACGTCGTCGAAGGTATAAGCCTCCTTGATTTCCATGCGTCCTCCGCCAAAAAAAGTGGCGCACTATGCCACGGGCGGCGGCAAATGCAAAAGCTTCCCCCCACCCTTCCCTCGTCCCGAGGGGGAGGGGAGGGTTGGGCTGCTATCCCGCGTGCTCGGCCGCCGCTTCGGCGGCGAAGTCGCCCGGTTTCGCGACCCGGCCGCTCCGCAGGGTATCGCCGACCGCCTTGGCCAACTCAAGGCTCGTGAAAGGTTTATCGAGCCGGACTTGACCGTTCGCGAGCAAGGTGTCGTCCTTTGCCGCGTCGGCCGAATACCCCGACATGAAAACGAACCGAAGCGCCGGGCGAGTGGTCCGTAGTTGCGCGGCGAATTCCAGGCCGCTGCGGCTCCCGGGAAGGACGATGTCGGAGAGCACGAGATCGACCGCCGGCTCGACGTTCAGGGCCCGGTCGGCGGCGTCAGCGTCCGGCACCGCGACGACGCGATAGTTCCAACCTTCCAACATGTCGACCACGAGTTTGCGAGCCTCTTCGTCGTCCTCAATCACCAAGACGGTCTCGCCCTGCCCGAGCGCCGGTTGGTCGAGCGTAGGCAGTTGGCGCGATTCAGCCTTCGCCCGTTCTCGCGGCAGGTAGATTCGTACGGTTGTACCTTTCCCAACGTCACTGTCGATCGTAACGTGCCCGCCCGACTGTTTGGCGAAGCCATACACCATCGATAGCCCGAGCCCGCTGCCCTGCCCGACGGCTTTGGTCGTAAAAAACGGTTCGAAAGCCCGCGCCTGCACCTCGCGCGTCATACCGTTGCCCGTGTCGATCACGGCAAGAGCGACATAGTCCCCGGCCACGGCTTCCGGAAATTCCGCCAAACGGTCGCCGTAGAGCGGCGCATTGGCGCATTCGATCGTCAACTTGCCGCCCGAAGGCATCGCGTCCCGGGCGTTGATCGCGAGGTTCAGGATCGCATCTTCGATCTGCCCTGGATCGGCAAGCACGTTCCACAGATTGGCGGCTGTACGGACCTCGATACGGATGGTCTCGCCGAGGACGCGGCCTAACATATCGGACACACCGGCGACGAGCGTTCGAACATCCGTCGTGCGCGGCCGCAAGGGCTGCTGGCGGGCGTAAGCAAGCAGACGTCTCGTCAGCTCCGCTCCGCGTTTCGCCGCGCGAACAATTACCTTGGCGCGGGCGTCGGATCCCGGCGACCGGCTTAGGATCAACTCGGCGTTGCCCATGATGACCGCGAGGAGATTGTTGAAGTCGTGGGCGATACCGCCGGTCAACTTGCCAATCGCTTCCATTTTCTGGGCTTGGCGAAGTTTCTCCTCGGCCTCGGCGCGCGCAGTGACATCGGTGTTGATCGTGCCAATACCGATCGTCCTACCGTCGTGTCCGCGCACCGGAAACTTGGTAACCGTCACCGTGTGGAGTTTGCCGTCGGCGAAGGGCAACTGGATCTCGCGCTCGGCCAGGACGCCGTTCTCGACGGCATCGCGATCCATGGCCGTGAGGACATCCGCAAACTCTTTCGAAAAAATTTCGTACAAGGTCTTGCCGACCACGTCCTCCCCGTACCAAGCCAGGACTTTCGAGTTCGCCGTCCGCAACTTGCCGTCGAGGCCTTTGAGAAAGATGGCCGCCGGCGAACTCTCGATCAGACTTCTGAAGCGCAACTCGCTCTCGGTGAGCGTTGTGTTCACGTTCGATAAAATCTCGCTGTATTTTTCTTGGGCTTTGATCTTCCTGAAGTGCCGCCGCGCTTGGATCTCGAACTGGTGAGTGGCCTGCTGCCGGTTTCGAAGACACCGAGTTAGGTGTTTTGATGGAACCGGAGGTGGGTCATGGAACGACGGAAGTTCACGCGAGAGTTCAAGCTTGAGGCGGCGAAGCTGATCCGG
>CAMDOQ010000200.1 GCA_945903685.1 Rhizobium sp. Q54 | reverse complement strand
GGGCCGGCGTATGCCGACGATACGGCGGCCGGACAAACGACGATCGCCGCCGGCATCCGCTCCGGTACCGCACTCGCCCGCCACTGGCACGGCGCTGCCCGCGGATTCGATGCATTCGATGCCAAAGCCGATGCGCAGGCCGTGCTTGCCGCCGCCGGCGTCCCCATCGCCGGCCTGCAAAGCGCTCCCGAGGCACCGGCGTGGTACCACCCCGGCCGTTCGGGCGTGCTGCGCCTGGGCCCGAAGGCGCTCGCCCGCTTCGGCGAGCTTCACCCCGGCATCCTGGCTAAGCTCGATCTCAAGGGACCCGCGGTCGCGTTCGAACTGCTGCTCGATCAGGTCCCGGCGGCGCGCGCCAAGGCCGGTCGGACCCGGGCGCGGCTCTTGGTTTCGGACCTGCCGGCGGTCGAGCGCGATTTCGCGTTCGTGCTCAACCAGGGCGTTACCGCCGAGGCGATCGTCCGCGCAGTCAAGAGCGCCGAGAAGACGCTGATCGCCGAGGTCCACGTGTTCGACGTCTATAGCGGCCAAGGTATCGCCGATGGCAAGAAGTCGGTCGCGTTCGCGGTTCGCCTGCAGCCGACCGAGAAGACGCTGACCGATGCCGAGATCGACGCGATCGGCCAGAAGATCGTCGCCGCCGTGGTCAAGGCGACCGGCGGCACGCTCCGAACGTGACCGCTCCGCCCGCCCGCTCGGTATAGAGTCGCTGCGATGCCCGCGCCCTCCCTGATTCGCAACTTCTCGATCGTCGCCCACATCGACCACGGCAAGTCGACGCTGGCCGACCGGTTGATCGAGACCTGCGGCGGTCTCTCCGTGCGCGAGATGCGCGAGCAGGTACTCGATTCGATGGACATCGAGCGCGAGCGCGGCATCACCATCAAGGCGCAGACGGTGCGGCTCACCTACCGGGCCAAGGACGGCCAGACCTACTGTCTCAACCTGATGGATACGCCCGGCCACGTCGATTTCTCTTACGAGGTGAGCCGGAGCCTCGCGGCGTGCGAGGGCTCGATCCTGGTGGTCGATGCGAGCCAGGGCGTCGAGGCGCAGACGCTCGCCAACGTCTATCAGGCGATCGACGCCGGCCACGAGATCGTGATCGCGCTCAACAAGATCGACCTGCCGGCGGCCGAGCCCGAGCGGGTGGCGCAGCAGATCGAGGACGTGATCGGGCTCGATGCCGCCGACGCAATTCGCATCTCGGCCAAAACCGGGATCGGCATTGGCGATCTCCTGGAAACGGTCGTCGCGCGCGTTCCCGCACCCCAAGGCGATGCGCAGGCGCCGCTCAAAGCGCTCCTGGTCGACTCCTGGTACGACGCCTATCTGGGCGTCATGATTCTGGTGCGCTTGAAGGACGGCGTCCTAAAGAAAGGCATGAAGATCCGCCTGATGGCGACCGGCGCCACGCATGTCATCGACCGCGTCGGCGTGTTCACGCCCAAACCCACCATCGTCGACGAGCTCGGGCCCGGCGAGGTCGGGTTCCTGAACGCCTCGATCCGCGAGGTGGGCGAAGCCAAGGTCGGCGATACCATTACCGACGAGCGCAACCTGGCCGCGCAGGCGCTGCCCGGCTTCAAGCCGAGCATTCCGGTCGTGTTCTGCGGCCTGTTCCCGGCCGAGACCGAGGACTTCGAGCGCCTGCGCGAGGGCCTGGCCAAGCTGCATCTGAACGATGCCAGCTTCCACTACGAACCCGAATCCTCGGCTGCGTTGGGCATCGGCTTCCGCTGCGGGTTCTTGGGCCTGCTCCACCTCGAGATCGTGCAAGAGCGGCTGTCGCGCGAATTCGATCTCGACCTGGTCGCGACCGCGCCTTCGGTCGTCTATCGCCTGAAGCTCAGCGATGGGTCCGAGATCGAGCTCCACAACCCGGCCGACATGCCGGACGTCTCGCGGATCCTCGAGATGGCCGAGCCATGGATCAAGGCGACAATCCTGGTCCCGGACGAGCACTTGGGCTCGGTCCTGAAGCTCTGCGAGGAACGGCGCGGTACCCAGATCGACCTCACCTATGTCGGCAGTCGCGCCATGGTGGTCTACCGGCTGCCGTTGAACGAGGTGGTGTTCGATTTCTACGACCGCCTGAAGTCGGTATCGCGCGGCTACGCCAGCTTCGACTACGAGCTCGCCGGCTACGAGCCGGCCGATCTCGTCAAGATGCAGATCCTGATCAACGGCGATCCGGTCGATGCGCTCTCGATCGTCGTCCACCGCACCCGCGCTGAAATGCGCGGCCGTGCGCTCTGCGAGCGGCTGAAGGAGTTGATCCCGCGCCACATGTTCCAGATCCCGATCCAGGCGGCGATCGGCGGGCGCGTCATCGCTCGCGAAACGATCAAGGCGCTCCGGAAGGACGTGCTCGCCAAGTGCTATGGCGGCGACGTCAGTCGCAAGCGCAAGCTCCTGGATAAGCAGAAGAAGGGCAAGAAGCGGATGCGTCAGGTCGGCAAGGTCGACATCCCGCAGGACGCTTTCATCGCCGCGCTCCGGGTCTCCTCGGGCGACGGTTAGCGGGCCCGACCGATGTTTCTGCCGGCGGCTTTCCGCGAAGACCGGCCGACGGTCCTCCACGACGCGATCCGCACGATCCGCCTCGCGACGCTGGTAAGCCGGGGCGCCGTCGAGCCGTTTGCGACCCACCTCCCGATGGTTCTCGACCCGGCTACGGGCGCGCACGGTACGCTCCTCGGACACATCGCGCGCGCCAATCCCCATCGCGAAATCCTGGCCGGCGATGGCCTCGTCCTTGCGATCTTCCTCGGACCGCACGCGTACGTGAGCCCTTCGCTCTATGCGACCAAGGCCGATACCGGGATGGTCGTGCCGACCTGGAACTACATCGCGGTTCACGTCTACGGCCGGGCCGTTCTGATCGAGGACCGGGCGGCGCTCCGACGCCATGTCGAGGCGTTGACCGACACGCACGAAGCCGGCCGTCCGACGCGCTGGCAGGTCGACGATGCGCCGCCCGACTTTGTCGAACGGATGCTCGAGGGCATCGTCGGCATCGCGCTCCCGATCGAGCGGATCGAAGGTAAGTGGAAGGTGAGCCAGAATCGCCCCGCCGCCGATCGCGCGGGCGTCGTCCGTGGGCTGGAAACATCGGACCGCGCGGATGACCGCGCGATCGCCGCCGCGGTCGCGGGTGCGTCGAAGGCGGGCTAAGACCGGCTCAAGCGGCGGGGAAAGTGATCGGGGCGGCGGCGGCGCGCGCGAAACAGCAGCAGCAGGACCAGACCGAGCCCGCCGGCAACGGTCCAGGTCGGCAGCAGCAGCACCGCGACGATCACCGGGTCCCACAATGCGGGCGTGATGTAGCGCTGCACGAACGCCTGCAACAGGTTGAGGCTCCCCGGGTGCAGCTCGTACCAAAACGCGCCCAACGCCTTCATCGTGAAATCGCCGGAAGCGAGCGAACTCACGAGATCGGCGCCGAGCGCGAGCACGCCCGCCAACAGCAGTACCGCGCCGATAATGCGTCCGGTCATCCCCGTCGCCCTCACGCGGTCCCGTCCGCGCCGCCGTGAGCTTAGCGCGAAGGACGCGGGCGGCCTACCGGCGTACGGCGCGCGACCGCGGGCGCTTGCCAGCCGGGTTCGCCCGACTATAGTGATCCGCGCAGCACACACCGGAGGGATGGCCGAGCGGTTGAAGGCGCACGCCTGGAAAGTGTGTATACGTCAAAAGCGTATCGTGGGTTCGAATCCCACTCCCTCCGCCAATTCTACCCGGTCGAACGCTCTCCGCCTCCGCGCGGCACCGACGAAAACCCCAGTATCCGCGCGGTTCACGCACCAAAGCTGTTGACCGAGTAAACCGCGCCGGAGCCCGAATTCGT
>CAMDOQ010000199.1 GCA_945903685.1 Rhizobium sp. Q54 | reverse complement strand
GCCAGGCGGAGCGCAGCCGACGCTGGCGTACCGGCGAGCCCGACCGGCGAGGCCGAGATCGGCCGGCCGGCGGCGAGGCGTTCGCCGAGGCTTTTCAACATGCGCTCGATCAATGCGTCGATGTCGTCCCACTGGCAGACGTGGAGGAGCGCATGGATGAGGTAGGGGAGAACAGCCTCGCGTCCGGGGTCGAGCGCGAGTGCGCGGCGGAACGCGCTCGCTGCTTCGGCGTGCCGTCCTAAAGACTGCAGCGCGTGACCGACATTGACCGACGTATCGGCAGAATCGGGCGCAAGATCGAGCGCCTGACGGTAGAGCGCGAGCGCATCCTCATGCCGCCCCAACGCCATCTCTGAAGTAGCCTTGTTGTTGAGCGCCTGGAGGTAGCGGGGGCTGACCGCGAGCGCGCGGTCGAAAATCGCGACCGCGGCGGTATGGCGGCCGAGCCTTTGCTCGGCCAGACCGAGTGCGTTCAAGGCGGTGGCGTCGTGCGGCTCGTCGGCGAGGAGCGCATCGAGCTCGGCGCGGGCATCCGCGGCGTCGCCGAGTTCAACCAGCATCTGGGCGCGGTTGACGCGCGCGGCGCGGAAACGGGGGTCGTGATCGAGGGCGCGGCCATAGGCAGTCGCCGCTGCCTTGAAATCGCCGCGCCCGGCGAGCGCGTTTCCGAGCGTGTTATAGGCTGGCGCGAAATCGGCCCGGAACTTGAGCGCGCGCTCGGCGCTGGCGACTGCCTCGTCGTGGCGCCCGAGTGCCACCAGGACCGCGGCGAGGTTGTTGTGGACTTCTGGCACCGTCGGGGCCTTGGCAGCGGCGCGCGCATATTCGGCCGCCGCCTCGGCGTTGCGGCCCTCGGCTTGGAGGACGTTGCCGAGATGAAACGCGGTCTCGGGATCGTCCGGTGCGACCGCGGCGGCGGCGCTGAGCAGGCGCTTGGCTTCGGCGGTGTGGCCTGCGCCGAGCAGGAAAAGCCCGTAGGACTTGAGTACAACGACGGCGCCCGGAGCCGCCTTGAGCGCGCGGTCATAGAGTTTGCGCGCGTCTTCGGTGCGGCCGGCTTGAGCATAGAGCGCGGCTAGGTTGTTGAGCGCGCCGATATGACGCGGGTCGGCGCCGAGCGCCCGTTCATAGCCGGCGATCGCGACGGTGGTTCGCCCGGCCTGGTGGTGGGCGAGCGCTTCGGCGAAGGCGACGTCGGCTCTAGCCACGATCTCGGCGTACGGCGGCGACGGCGCGGCGGTCGCACTCGCGGACGCTTCGCGTTACCATACGCGCACGGTCACGATTTCGCTGCGAGCGGTCAAGGAGAAACGGGTATGGCATCGGTCCAAGCGGGCGCGGCGCAGGTCCGGCAGTTCGGCGCGGTCAACTGGGTCGGTGTCTATACGTTGTGCCGCAAGGAAGTCCACCGCTTCATGAAAATACCGGGCCAGACGATCCTGGCGCCGGCGGTGACGGCGCTCCTGTTCCTCGCCATCTTCTCGGTTGCGCTCGGCCGCGCGCTGCCCGGGGTCGCGGTTGGCTATCTCGAGTTTCTGGCGCCCGGTCTCATCATGATGTCGGCGATGCAGAACGCCTTTTCCAATACTTCCTCGACGCTCATCATCTCCAAGGTTCAGGGCACTATCGTCGACGTGTTGATGCCGCCTCTCAGTCCGGGCGAACTCGCGTTCTGCTTCGCCGTCAGCGGCGCGATCCGCGGCCTCGTCGTCGGCCTCGTGGTGGCGATCGCGATGTACGCGGTGGTCCCGTTTACGCTCCATAGCGTGATCGCAGTGGTGTTCTTCTCGCTCGCGACCGCGCTAGTGCTGTCGTTGATCGGCCTGATCGTCGGTATCTGGGGCGTCAAGTTCGACAACATCGCCTCGATCACAAATTTCGTCATTATCCCGCTCAGCATGCTCTCGGGCACGTTCTACACGGTCGAGCAGCTGCCCGGCGCGTGGCGGATCGTGAGCCACTTCAACCCGTTCTTCTACATGATCGACGGTGCCCGTTACGGTTTCACCGGCCACCACGACGGCGCCTTGTGGATCGGGTATGTCGGTTTGAGCGCGCTCACGGCGGCGCTGGCGGCGGTTGCCTACGCGATGCTGAAACGCGGCTATCGCCTCAAGGCGTGAGCGCATGGCGGCGCCGTTGACGGGCCGGGTCCCGCTCACCATACTCGGCGCTTTTTCGGCCACCTCGACAGAAAGGAAATCCGCGTGATTCCGGCGGTCATGCCGACTTACGCCCGCGCCGACTTGATGTTCGAGCGCGGGCACGGTGCCTATCTCGTCGCTGCCAACGGCGAGGAGTACCTCGACTTTTGCTCGGGCGTTGCCGTGACCGGACTGGGACACGCGCACCCGCATTTGGTCGAGGCCTTGACGGCACAGATCAACAAGGTCTGGCATACCTCGAACCTGTTCCGGATCGAGGGCCAGGAACGCTTGGCCGCGCGCCTGGTCGCCGCGACGTTTGCCGACACCGTATTTTTCTGCAATTCGGGCGCCGAGGCGATCGAGTGCACGGTCAAGGTCGCACGCAAATACCAATCGGCCAACGGCCGGCCCGAACGCTACCGGATTCTCACCTTCGAAGGCGCGTTCCACGGGCGGACGTTGGCGACCTTGGCGGCTGGCCGCCAGGAAAAGCACCTGAAGGGCTTCGGCCCGGTGGTCGAGGGCTTCGATCAAGTCGCGTGGGGCGATGCGGCCGCCGCGCGCCAGGCGATCGGTCCGGAGACGGCGGCGATTCTGGTCGAGCCGGTTCAGGGCGAGGGCGGGGTCCACCTGCCGCCCGACCGCTTCCTCGCCGAACTGCGCACGCTCGCCGACCGGAACGGACTGCTGCTCCTCTACGATGAAGTCCAGACCGGGATGGGCCGCTGCGGCCACTTGTTCGCCTATCAGCATTTCGGCGTCGCTCCCGACGTGCTCGCCGTCGCCAAGGGCTTGGGCGGCGGGTTCCCGATCGGCGCCTGCCTCGCGGCCGAGAAGGCGGCCGTCGGTATGACCGCCGGCACCCACGGCTCGACCTTCGGCGGCAACCCGCTCGCGGTTGCCGCCGCCAACGCGGTGCTTGACGTCATGCTGGCGGAAGGCTTCTTCGCCCACGTCCGGGCGATGAATGCGCTGCTTCTGAAACGTCTGGCCGAGGTCGCGCGCCGCTACCAGGGCGTGATCGCCGAAGTGCGCGGGCTCGGGCTCCTGGTCGGCATCAAGTGCGTCGGTGCGAACGGCGATCTCGCCGATGCGCTGCGTCGGCGCCACGTGCTGACCGCGCTGGCCGGCGACAATGTCGTCCGGTTTCTGCCGCCGTTGATCGTCGAGGAATCGCACATCGATCAGGCGATCGCCGCACTCGAAGGTGCCTGCGCGGAGCTCGCCAAGGTTTAGCATGCCGCGGCACTTCCTCGATCTCGATGCCCTCGACGGCTCGA
Source organism: Rhizobium sp. Q54 (assembly GCA_945903685.1). Classification (GTDB taxonomy): domain Bacteria; phylum Pseudomonadota; class Alphaproteobacteria; order SHVV01; family SHVV01; genus SHVV01. The sequence goes on along the minus strand of CAMDOQ010000199.1, from coordinate 433 downwards.
CGCTTCGCCACATTCTCGATCGCGGCGATGCGTTCCGGCGCGCCGGCCGCGGCCACGGCGGCGACCAGCCGCTCGCCGGGCGCATCCTCGCGCTGATCTTCGAGTCGCCCTCGACCCGCACCCGCGTATCGTTCGAGGTCGCGATGCGCCAGTTGGGCGGCGAGACGATTTTTCTTCGCCCCGAAGAGATGCAGCTCGGCCGCGGCGAGACCATCGCCGATACCGCCCGCGTCCTCTCGCGCTTCGTCGACGGCATCATGATCCGGGCTCGCAAGCACGAGGTGCTGCTCGAGCTGGCACGGCACTCGACGGTGCCGGTGATCAACGGCCTCACCAACGTCACCCATCCGTGCCAGTTGATGGCCGACGTGATGACCTTCGAGCAGCATAAAGGACCGATCGCCGGTCGCACGGTGGCGTGGTCGGGCGATGG
>CAMDOQ010000198.1 GCA_945903685.1 Rhizobium sp. Q54 | reverse complement strand
CGTCACCGGCGAAACGACGCTGGAAGCCGCGCTGAGCGACGACGGCGCCGACATGGTCGTCGCGATTGGCGGCACCGGCAGCGGACGCAATGATGCAAGCGTCCGCACGCTCGCCCGCATCGGCAAGGTCCAGTTCCACGGCATCGGCATCGCGCCGGGCGAGACCACCGCGCTCGGATTTGTCGGCACGCGGCCGGTGCTGCTGCTGCCGGGCCGGATCGACGCGGCGCTGGCGGGCTGGCTCACCATCGGCCGCCGCATGCTGGCGCGATTGGCGTTTCGCCTGATCGAGGAGCAGCCGTTCGCCGCCGAGCTCGCACGCAAGATCGCTTCGCCGCTGGGACTCGCCGAGGTCGTCGCCGTGCGACGGCGGCTGGGCAGGGTCGAGCCGGTCGCGGCGGGCTACCTGTCGATGCAGGCGCTGGCGCAGGCCGAAGGCTGGATCCTCATTCCGGCCGACAGCGAGGGCCATGCGCCCGGCGCGCGCGTCGTGGTGAGGCCGTGGCCATGACGAGTGAGCCGAAAACCTCGCGCCCCGAGAGCGAGCTGCTCGCCGCCGTGCGACAGGCGGCGCGCCAGGAGCAGTTTCTCGAAGTCGTCTCCGCCGAAGAGGCGCGCAGGCGCTTCGAGGGCCATCTCGATCTCACCCCCTTGCCCGGCGAACGCGTCGCGCTCGCGGCCGCGCTCGGCCGGGTGCTAGCGGACGATCTCGCAGCGCCGATCGACGTGCCGCCGTTCGACCGCGCCAACGTCGATGGCTTTGCGCTCCGCGCGGCCGACTCCACCGGAGCCGCGGAAAACACGCCGAAGCAGATCGCGCTCAACGCCGAGGTGATCGCCTGCGGGCACGCGCCGAAGGTCGAGGTGAAGCCCGGCACCGCCACCACCATCGCCACCGGCGGCGTGGTGCCGCGCGGCGCCGATGCGGTGGTGATGATCGAGCACACCGAGCTGATCGAGAGCATCCCCGCCATCGAGCTGCGGCGAGGCGCGACGCCGGGGCAGTTCATCTCATACGCCGGCTCCGACATCGCCCGCGGCGAGACGCTGATGCGCAAGGGCCAGGCCATCGGCTCGCGCGAGATCGGCATGCTGGCCGCCTGCGGGCTCGCCGAGATCGGCGTGGTGCGGCGGCCGAAGGTCGCCGTGCTCTCCACGGGAGACGAGTTGGTGGCGCTCGGCGAAAGCTTGAGGCCCGGCGGCGTCTACGATTCCAACGGCGCGATTCTTTCGGCCGCCATCGCCGAGGCGGGCGGCGAGCCGGTGCCCTATGGCTCTTTCCCCGACGACGCCGCAAAGCTCGAACAGGTCGTGCGCCGCGCGCTCGCCGAATGCGACATGGTCGTACTCTCGGGCGGCACCTCGAAGGGCGCTGGCGATCTCTCGCATCGCGTGGTGTCGCAACTGGGCCAGCCCGGCATCCTGGTGCACGGCGTCGCGCTCAAACCTGGCAAGCCGCTCTGCCTCGCGGTCGCTGGCGGCAAGCCGATCGCGGTGCTGCCGGGCTTTCCCACCTCGGCGATCTTCACCTTCCACGCGTTCGTCGTGCCGGTGATCCGCGCCCGTGCGGGGCTGCCGCCCGAAGCCGCGGAAACCGTCGAGGCGCGCGTGCCGATGCGCATCGCCTCCGAGATGGGCCGCAAGGAGTTCGTGCTGGTGTCGCTCATCGCGGGCGAGAATGGCGCCTTGGCATTCCCTTCCGCCAAGGGATCCGGCGCGGTCACGAGCTTCTCCCAGGCCGACGGCTTCATCGAGATCGACGCCCTGGCAAGTGCGCTCGACGCCGACACGCAGGCGCGCGTCACGCTGATCGGCTCATTCGCCCGCGCGCCCGACGTCGTCATCATGGGCAGCCACGACATCGCGCTCGACGTCGTGGTCGGCGCGCTGGCCGAACGCGGGTTCAGCGCACGCACCATCGCGGTCGGCAGCCAGGGCGGCGTGGCGGCAGCGCAGCGCGGCCAGTGCGACGTGGCGCCCGTGCACCTGATCGATCCCGCGAGCGGCGAGTACAACAGGCATCTGCTTTCGCCGGGGATTTCGCTAGTCAAAGGCTGGCAGCGCATGCAGGGCGTGCTGTTCCGGCCGGGCGACCGGCGCTTCGAGGGCAAGGGCGCCGAGGACGCGGTGACGGCCGCGCTGGCCGATCCATCGTGCCTGATGGTCAACCGCAACGCCGGCGCCGGCACCCGCGTGCTGATCGACAAGCTCGTCGCGGGCTTGCGGCCGCCTGGCTACGCCAACCAGCCGCGCTCGCACAACGCCGTCGCCGCGGCGGTCGCGCAGGCACGCGCCGACTGGGGCGTGGCGATCGAGCCGGTGGCGCGGATGTATGGGCTGGGATTCCTGCCGCTTTCGCCCGAGCACTACGATTTCCTGCTGGTCGAAAGCCGCCGCGAGCGCCCGGCGGTGCAGGCGTTCCTCGCAGCATTGCGCGACCGCCGAACAAAAGACCGGATCGGGGCGTTGGGTATGCAACCGGCCGATGACTAGGATCGCACTCGTATTCGTCGTGTTGCTGCTCATGAGTCCCGCGCAGGCGCAATTGCGCGGGCACGGCGGGCCGGTGCGCACGCTCGCGGTATCGGCCGACGGCTCGACCGTCATCTCCGGCAGCTTCGATTCCTCCGCCATCCGCTGGTCGCTGACGCGCAACGCCGCCGAGCAGGTGCTGCGGTTCCACGAGAGCGCGGTGAACGCGGTCGCGGTCGCGCCGGACGGCCGGATCGTCACCGGCGGCGAGGATGGCAAGATTGCCATATGGCAGCCGGGCGCGCCGATGCCCGAGAAGGTTCTCGAAGGCCACGTCGCCCCGATCGTCAGCGTCGCGGTGTCGCCCGACGGCGGGACGATCGCCTCGGCGTCGTGGGACCGCACCGTCCGGCTCTGGCCCCTTGCCGGCGGCGAGCCGCGCGTGCTCGACGCCCATTCGCAGAACGTCAACGGCGTGGCGTTCACGCCGGACGGCAAGTCGATGGTCAGCGCCGGCTACGATCTGACGCTGCGCATCTGGCCGCTCGACGGCGGGTCGCCGACCATCGTGACGCTGCCGACGCCGCTCAATTCGGTCGCGGTCGCGCGCGACGGCGAGATCGTCGCCGGCGGCGCCGACGGCCGCGTGTTCTTCCTGTCATCCACCGGCGAGCAGCGCGCCGAGCTTGAAAGCGGCCAGACCCCGATCATCGGCGTCGCGCTATCGCCCGACGGCGCGCTCGTTGCCGCCGCCGGCATCCGCGGCTCGGTCGCGATCGTCGACCGGCGCGCGCGGACGCTCGCCCGCACGCTGGTGGGGCCGGGCCTGCCGGTGTGGTCGGTGGCGTTCCTACCGGACAGTCGCACGCTGATGACCGGGGGCACCGACCGCATGATCCGCCGCTGGGACGCCGTTACCGGCGACCACATCGGCTCGGTGCCGATGAGCAACTCGGACGATCCGCTCGCCGCCTATAGCGACGATCGCGGCGCGCAGGTCTACCGCGCCTGCATCGCCTGTCACACGCTGACGCCCGACGAAGGCAACCGCGCCGGTCCCACTCTGCACGGAATCTTCGGCCGCAGGATCGCGACGCTCAACGGCTACAATTTCTCGCCGGCGCTGAAACGGTTCGACATCGTCTGGACGCCGGAAACGGTGGCCAGGCTCTTCGAGGTCGGCCCGATGGCCTACACGCCCGGCACCAAGATGCCGGAGCAGACCATCGGCGCGGCGGATGACCGCAAGGCGCTGGTTGATTTTCTTGGACGTGTGACCGGCAAGAAGTGAAAGCGCGGCGTCAATTGTCGCTCTTCTGGTCGCGTTCGCGCAGGTAATCTTCCGTCGTGCGCACCAGCGGACGCGGCGTCGCGGCGAAGGGATCGAAATTCTCCTTCGCCATCGCGTTGACGCGGCAATC
>CAMDOQ010000197.1 GCA_945903685.1 Rhizobium sp. Q54 | reverse complement strand
TGCCCAGGCGGCTGTGCTCGCGCCCGCGGCCCGCGCCGAGATTGCGGCGGCGACGTTCGCCGTCCTGGACGATCCGGCGTTCAGCCTCGTGTTCGGGCCCGGCTCGCGCGCTGAAGTCCCGATCGTCGGCCGGCTCGGCGCCTACGTGGTCGCCGGCCAGATCGATCGTCTCGCGATCGCCGAGCATGAAATTGCGGTCGTCGACTACAAGAGTCAGCGCCCGGCCCCGCGCGACGAGCGTGACGTCGCCGTCGTCTATCTTCGGCAAATGGCTGCGTATCGCGCGGTGCTTAAAAGAATATATCCGGATAAATCAGTCGCTTGCTTCCTGTTATGGACCGATGGGCCCAAGCTCATGCGACTCGCCGATGATAAACTTGACGAAATTGCAAACAGTAACTTCGCTTGACGCGGCCGCTGGCCGCCCCAATCATTAATCATCGTTTCGCCCGCGCTTATGCGGGCGCTTCCGGTAAATGAGGTGAGCCATGGCCGTCACACACATCAGCGACGACTCCTTCGAGCAGGACGTGGTCAACGCGTCGCGCCCGGTGATCGTCGACTATTGGGCGGAATGGTGCGGCCCCTGCCGTCAGATCGCGCCGGCGCTCGAAGAGTTGGCGCTCGAACTCAAGGACCGCGTCACGATCGCCAAGATGAACGTCGATGAGAACCCGCGCACGCCGATCAAATTCGGCGTTCGCGGCATTCCGACGCTGATGCTGTTCAAGAACGGCGAAGTGGCCTCGACCAAGATCGGCGCCATGCCGAAGAGCAAGATCAAGGAATGGATCGAATCGCAGATCGCCTGACCCGCGTTTTTTTCTCGAATTGCGAAGCGCCGCGCGACTGCGGCGCTTCGTCGTTCAAGGGTGCCGGCCGAGCGCGTATACCGTCGGCGCGAGATAGAGCGATCCGGTGATGAGGACGCGCGGGGCCCGCGCCCGCTGCCGCGCACCCAGGCCAGCCAAAGCCGCGGCCACGCTGTCGGCGACGGCGGTTCGGGCACCGCAATCGCGCGCGAGCGCCGCCACCTCCGCCGCCGGAGTCGCCGCCGCCGCGCCAGGGATTGGAACGGCGATGATCGAGGTCGCGATCCGCGCCAACGGTTTCAAGAAACCGCGCGCGTCCTTGGTCGAGAGAATACCGACCACGACGTGCAACGGTCGCGGTGCCGGGTCGCGCCGCTGCCATGCGGTGAAGGTAGCCGCCAACGCGCGCGCCGCCGCCGGATTGTGGCCGCCGTCGTACCAAAGTTCGGTGCCCGCCGGGAGCCCGAGTCCGGCGGGGTCGATCGGCTCGAGCCGGGCCGGCCACGCGGCCCCGGCGATCCCCTCGGCGATCGCGCGGTCGGCAAGCTCGATGCCGGCCAGCGTCTTCAGGCACGCGACCGCCTGTCCGGCGTTGTCGATCTGGTGGATGCCGGCGAGCGCCGGGGCGGGCAGCGCGAGGGTCTCCTCGCCGACCCGGACAACGACGCCGTCGCCGCTCGACCGCGCGTACCAGGATGCCAGGCGCGTGCGCCGTCGCCGATGGCGGACGAGCGGTGCGCCGAGCGTGGATGCGCGCCTGGCGATCACCACTTCGCCCGCCGCGGTTTGCCGACCGATGACGGCGGGAACGCCCGGCTTGAGGATGCCGGCTTTTTCGGCCGCGATTTTCGTCAGCGTGTTGCCGAGGTAACTCTTGTGGTCGATTGCGACCGGCGTAATCGCGGTCAAGAGCGGGCGGCGTATGACGTTGGTGGCATCAAGCCGGCCGCCTAAGCCGACCTCGAGCAGCACAATATCGGCGGGTTCGGCGCCAAAAGCGACGAACGCGGCCGCGGTCGTGATTTCGAAGAAGGTGATCGGGTCCTCGCCGTTCGCACGCTCGCACGCGTTCAGCACCTGATCGAGCCGGTCGTCGTCGATCGGGCCGTTGACCAGACGGATGCGCTCGCCGAAGCGCACGAGGTGCGGCGAGGTGTAGACCTGGACCCGGTAACCGCCGGCGCGGAGCGCCGATGCCATGTAGGCGACGACCGAGCCCTTGCCGTTGGTGCCGGCGACGTGGACGACCGGGGCGAGCTTCAAGTCGGGTCGCCCGAGCTTGGCGAGCAGGCGTTCGATCCGCCCGAGCGACAAGTCGATCGACCTCGGATGAAGCCGGGTCAGCCGTTCGAGGATCGCGTCGGTGCTCGGGGCCACGCGCCGGCCGCGGACGCTAGAGGCGGGCGCGGCGGACGCTGGCCGCGAGGTCGCGGGTGAACGCGAGCATGTCGGGAACGAGCGCCGGTGCCGCTTCGCCGTCGGCGCCGAGGCCGGCCGCGACTTTGTTGACGAGCGCGCTTCCGATCACGACCGCGTCGGCGATCTTGGCGATCGCCGCCGCCTGCTCGGGCGTGCGGATGCCGAAGCCGACTGCGATCGGCAGATCGGTTTGACGACGGATGCGCTTGACCTCGCGCGCGACCTGCGCGGGATCGCTGGCGCCGGCGCCGGTAATGCCGGTGATCGAGACGTAATAAACGAACCCCGAGGTATTCGAGAGAACGCGCACCAGGCGATCGTCGTCGGTCGTGGGCGTCGCCAAGCGGATGAAGCTTACCCCGGCGTGGAGCGCGGGCAGGCAAAGTTCGACGTCTTCCTCGGGCGGCAGGTCGACCACGATCAGTCCGTCGACTCCGACCTCGATCGCGTCGGCGAGAAACTTGTCGACGCCGTACCGATAGATCGGATTGTAGTAACCCATCAGCACGATCGGTGTCGCCTCGTTCCGGGTGCGGAAACGGCGGACGAGATCGAGCGTGAGCTTGAGCGTTGTGCCGGCTTTGAGCGCGCGCAGACTCGCGGCTTGGATCGCCGGCCCGTCGGCCATCGGGTCGGTGAACGGCATGCCGAGCTCGATGATGTCGGCGCCCGCGTCGGGCAATCCGTCGAGGATTGCCGCCGCGGTGACGAGGTCCGGGTCGCCCGCGGTCACGAACGTCACCAGCCCGGCGCGGTTCACCGCCTTGAGCTCGGCGAAGGTGCGGTCGATTCGGGTGAGCGGACGTCTCATCTGCGCAAGCATGACCGCCTCACAACGTGACGCCGAGCGCCTTGGCGACGGTGAAGATGTCCTTGTCGCCTCGCCCGCAAATATTGACGAGCAGCAGGTGATTCCTCGGCAGTTTGGGCGCGATTCGGAACACGTGGGCGAGCGCGTGTGCGGGCTCGAGCGCAGGGATGATGCCCTCGAGCTTGGAGCAGCGCTGGAACGCTTCGAGCGCTTCGTTGTCGGTGGCCGAGACGTAGTCGACGCGGCCCAGGTCATGGAGCCACGCATGCTCGGGGCCGATGCCGGGATAGTCGAGCCCGGCCGAAATCGAGTGCGCCTCGGTGATCTGCCCATCGGCGTCCTGAAGGAGGTAGGTGCGGTTGCCGTGGAGCACGCCCGGCGCGCCGGCCGAGAGCGAGGCGGCGTGCTGGCCGGTTTCGATGCCGTGGCCAGCCGCCTCGACCCCGATCAACTTGACGTCGGGATCGTCCAGGAACGGATAGAACAGGCCCATCGCGTTCGATCCGCCGCCGATGCAGGCGACGACCGAATCAGGCAATCGGCCTTCGCGCTCCAGCATCTGGGCGCGCGCCTCGCGCCCGATCACCGACTGAAAATCGCGCACCATCATCGGATATGGATGCGGACCGGCGACGGTGCCGATGATGTAGAACGTGTCGGCGACGTTGGTGACCCAGTCGCGGAGCGCCTCGTTCATCGCGTCCTTGAGCGTGCGCGAGCCCGAGGTGACCGGCCGTACTTCGGCGCCGAGGAGCTTCATCCGGAACACGTTGGGCTGCTGGCGCTCGATGTCAGTCGCGCCCATGTAGACGACGCACGGGAGATCGAACAACGCGGCCACCGTCGCGGTGGCGACGCCG
>CAMDOQ010000196.1 GCA_945903685.1 Rhizobium sp. Q54 | reverse complement strand
CGCTGACGCGGCATGCCATTCTCCATTCAAAAGTGGGCCAATCCTAACTCTCGACTTGGACCACTTTCGACAGGGCAGACCATCATCGACCGGCACACCCGGACTCTCGTCGTTCTCGAACAGAAGAAGATCGGAGAGGGAGGACTGCGTGCCCTCGATCTGTGAGGACAGCAGCGCCTCCTTGCGCACATACATGTAAAGAAAGAGGCCGATGTTCGGCAGGAGCGTGGCCAGGGCATCGATGCGTCCCAGCGCTTTCATCGCTCGGTCGAGCGGCTTGTATAGCCGAGCCATCTCGAGTTGCGGTGTCGGCGGAAGGGAAGGGGGTACGAAAGCTTTATAGCGTTCGCCGGCGACGCTGCGAGTAACGTACGCACCAAGTCGGGGGTTGTTGCCGGCTTTAGCCACCCGCAGACCTTCCTTTAATACGAATGGTTGTTATTAAAGGATATCGAATTAACCTTAAACAGCCAAGCCCCCTGGTTGAGGGAGCCACCGACAACCGAAGCGGGGGCTATCGGTGATTCCCCGAATAAGCGCGAATCCACTCCCCTCGCGAAACTCGCGCCGCAGCACGCGGGGTCGCTTACCGGCGCGGTCGGTCGCGTGCCCCCGTCGTCGCTTGGAAAGGCTGGATCCATCGCCGTGGCCCTTGCGGCCGTGGTCAACCAAATCCCTGATGTGCCGATCAACTTCATGCGTGCCGCCGAGAACCGTGCGAAGCGTAACCACCGCTTGTCGATCCTCCGTCGGTCCGGTACTCAATCGCCCGCACGGGAGACAAACGCACCTAGAAAGACGGCGCCGCACCGCATAGGGTGCGGGCGTTCCCTTCCGGCCACGAGGATCGCGTCATGGGTCGCCATCGCAACGTCACGACCGCCGAGTTCGTCATCGTCAACGTCGTCTTCAAGGACGGCACGCGCCGCTCGAATTGCAAGGTGCCGCGTGCGGCGCTGCGCGGCTATGCCGACGACGACGATATCCGGCGCGTGATCGAGGAGCAGGAGCGCAATATCTCCGAGATGTCGGGCCAGGCGCCGCGCCCGATCGCCTCGATCGACCGCGTCAAGGAGCGCTGAGCGCGGCCGCGGCGCGGCGGGCTTTTTTCGCCGGGAAAGCTGGCTTCAGCGCCGCGGGCCGGGCTCTTTCTCCCCCTTCCAAAACCCCCTACCATGCCCCGGCGGCTGCATCCGGCGGCCGCGATCTCCCCTCGACGGAACCGCGCCATGCCCCTCGATAACGCCGCCGTCCTCGCCGAAATCGCGGCGCTCCACAAGAAGAAGCCGTTCTACAAGCACGCCGTGTGGCAGGGGCTCTACGACGGCTCGTACTCGCGCGCGCAGGTCAAGATGCTGATCCGCCAGAACAGCATCATCCCGCTCCACAACCACAACTTCCACGGCCGGCTCTACGTGATCTGCCCCGACCCGCAATGGCGCGCCATGATCGCCGAGGTCGTCTACGAGGAAGGCACCGGGCGGCTCTACGCCAACGGCAAGCCGCATTCGGCGCTCTACCTCCAGCTCGGGCGCGCGCTCGGCATCCGCGACAAGGAGATGTGGAACACCCCCTACTGCGCCGGGGCGCTCGCGTTCCGCGAATATTTCGGCCAGGTCTGCGGCCGCAATTTCCTCGAGGGCGTTTCGGCGCACATGCTGGCCGGCGAGACGCCGGTGCCGACCGACGGCGCCAGCCGCTACCGTGCGCTCCGCGACCACTACGGCCTCGACGACCACGCGCTCGAGTTCTTCATCGTCCACCAGACCGCCGACGAGGACCATTCGGGCGTCGGCGTCACCCTGCTCGAGCAGTTCGCCCGGACCGAGGAGGAGCGCCGCCGCGTCATCGCCACGGTCGACGAAACCTTGGACATGTTCCTCTTTATGTTCGATGACTTCCACCGCGTAGTGAAGGCGGTCCGCTAGGGCATCGGCGCCTGGCGTTATACGGGAGGGTCGCGCAGATGCGCTGGATCCGTTTCACCGCAAGCGGCCGCACCGCGTACGGCATCCTCGAGGGCGAGCGCATCGCCGAAGTCGCCGGCGATCCGTTCCGGGGCTATACGCCGACTGCGACCGTCCACGCGCTCGCCGCCGTCAAGATCGAGCTGCCGGTGGTGCCGCCGACCTTCTATTGCTGCGGCTTGAACTACGCCGACCACATCTACCAGATGGCGGCCAAGATCGGACGCGAGGCCAAGCTCCCGGCCAAGCCCGACGTCGGCTACCGCGCCAACAACGCGCTGATCGCGCAGGACGAGGCGGTGGTGATCCCGGCCGATGCCAGCCCGCTCGTCCAATACGAAGGCGAGCTCGTGGTCGTGATCGGCAAGCGCGCCAAACACCTGACACCCGAAAACGCGTTCTCCTGTGTCCTCGGCTACACCATCGGCAACGACGTCTCCGAGCGCACCTGGCAGAAATCGGACGCGACGCTCTGGCGCGCCAAGAACGCCGACACCTTCAAGCCGATGGGGCCGTGGATCGAGACCGACCTCGATCTTGATGCCGCGCAAACGATCGTCCGCGTCAACGGCCGCGAGACCACGCGCTTTCCCACCAACAACATGATCTTCGGGATCGCCGACTATCTCGTTGCGATCACCCGCTACATGACGCTCCAGCCCGGCGACATCATCTGGATGGGGACCGACGGCCTTCCGCCCAACGTCGCCGCCGGCGACACGGTCGAGGTCGAAATCACCGGGATCGGCACGCTCCGCAATCCGTTCGTCGCCGAACAGCGGGCCTAGACCCCGATCGCGGCCGCCTCGCGCCGGAAGTCGGCTTGGCTTTCGAGGGTGCCGTCCGCGCGAAGGGCGATGACCTCGGCCGAGCCGAAATAGGGCATGTCGGCGGCGCCGGTCGTAACGTCGATACCGGCCGCGCCGAGTTCGGCCGCGGTCGCGGTCGGAAACGTCGCTTCGATCACGATCCGGTTGGCGAGGTCCCAACTCCAGCGCGGCGCGCGCACGGCTTCGGCGAGCGGCAAATCGCGGTCGACCAGGTTCGAGATCACCTGCGCCAGCGTGAGCGTCTGCCCCGGGCCGCCGGGCGAACCCAGCACGTAACGAAGACGGCCACCCTCGAAAGCGAGCGCCGGGCTCAGCGTATGCGCCGGCCGCCGCCCCGGCTCGAGCCGATTGGGGTGCGCGGGATCGAGCGAGCACGACGCGAGGCGGTTGTTGAGGAGAATGCCGGTCTTGGAATCGAGCGTCATGGCGCCGAACGGCCGGTAGACGCTTTGGATGAACGAAATGCCGCTTCCCGATCCGTCGGCCACCGCGACCACGGCGGTGCCGCCGGCCGCTGCCGCCGGGGCGTTGGAGCCGGGCGGTGCGGCGAGGATGCGCTCGACCTCGGGCGTGCGCGCGGCCGGGACGAACGCGGGGTCCGCGACCCATGGCGCGCCGGTGGCGAAGGCGCGCTCGGCGGCACGGATCAGGTGGCGGAGGCGTTGGATTGTCGCTTCGCCAAGCGCGGATATCGGCGCGCGTTCGAGTTGGCGGAGCTGGAGCAAGAGATAGAGGCCGTAGGAATTGGGCGGCGCGACGTGGACGCCTAAGGCGCGATACGCGGTCGTGAGCGTCGGTACCCAGGCGACGTCGGCGGCGGCGAGGTCGGCAACGCTCAAGGCGCCGCCTTGGCTCGCGGCGTAGGCGGCGAGGTGGGTCGCGGTCTCGCCCCGATAGAACGCGTCGGCGCCGCGCTCGGCGATGAGGGCCAAGGTGCGCGCCAGCGCCGGTTGGCGGAACAGGGCGCCGGCGGTGACGCGCGAATCGAGCAGCGCCGCACACCCCGGGTCGGCATCGAGCGCGGCCCGATGCGCGGCGACGGCGCGCGCCAGGTCGTGCGAGGCGGCGAAGCCGTCGGCCGCGAGCCGAATGGCGCGCGCGAACAGCGTCGGCCACGGCCGCCGCCCGAAACGGGCGTGGAG
>CAMDOQ010000195.1 GCA_945903685.1 Rhizobium sp. Q54 | reverse complement strand
CCGCCACGACCGAGTTGAGCGCTGCCGCCGAGCGCCTGCCGGCGCTCCGCCAAGCCGAGGCCGAAGCCGCGGCTGCGCTCCACCGGCTCAAGGTCGCCGGCGAGCAGCTCGACCGCGACGAGAAAGCGGCGCTCGACGAACGCCACAAGCTCGAGGCGCAGATTGCCCAGATCGAATCCGACACCGCGCGCGAGCAGGCGCGCGTGCGCGACGCCGAACAGGCGATCGCCCGGCTTGCGAGTGAGGTAAGCGAGCTCGCCCATGCCGATGCCAACGCGGCCGGCTTGGTTGCCGACGCCGCGGCCGCTGCGGCCGCCGCACGGACGCTTACCGCCGCCGAGGAAGCCAACGTCGAAAAGCTCGCCGCCGAGGTCGCCCGTGCCGAAGCACGGGTGCAGGGCCTGACCGAAGTTCAACGCGACTGCACTGCCCGGCTGCAGCGTATCGCCGATCGTTTGCGCGGCTTCCGTGAGGAACGCGATCGGCTCATGACCAAAGCCCAGGCGCCGGCCGAAGCCGCCGTCCGCGACGAACTCGACCGGCTCCGCCAAACCGCCGACGCCGCCCGCGCCGACTTCGGCGCCCGCGAGATCGAACGCGCCGCCGCGCTTGATAGCGTGCGCGCGGTTGAGGCCGCGCTGCAGACAGCCGAAGCCCAGCTCGCACGGTTTGCCGCCGAGGAGGCCGCGCTCTCGGCGCTCCTGAAGGACGGCGAGCCCGAGCTGTGGCCGCCACTGATCGATTCCGTCACAGTCGCGCCCGGCTACGAAGGCGCGCTCGCCGCGGCACTGGGCGACGATCTCAATGTTGCCGCCAACGAAGCGGCGCCGATGCACTGGCGCGGGCTCGATCCGCTCGCCGGCACACCCGCGCTTCCCGCTGGCGCGGTGCCGCTATCGCAATTCGTGACCGGCCCGGGCGTACTGTCCCGCCGCCTGTCGCAAGTCGGCGTCATCGATCCGGCCGACGGCGCGCGGCTGCAAGCCGAGCTCGCGCAAGGCCAGCGCTTGGTGTCAACCGGCGGCGCGCTGTGGCGCTGGGACGGGTTCACCGTCACCGCCGGCGCCCAGACCGCGGCGCTGGTGCGGCTCAACCAACGGCAGCGGTTGACCGACCTGCGCAGCGAGATCGTCGCGTGCAAGCCGACGGTCGAGTCGGTGCAGGCCACTGCCGTCGCGGCACGAACCGCGGCCGAGCACGCGCGGCATGCCGAGGCCGCCGCGCGCGAAGCGTTGTGGGCGGCCGATGAGGCGCTCCGCGCCGCGCGCGAAGCCCACGCCCAGGGCCAGCGCGAAAGCGAAGCGCGCAGCGCGAAGATCGCGGCGCTCGGCGACGGCATCGTCACGCTTGGGATCGAGCAGGTCGATGCCGGCGAAGGACAGCGCACGGCAACCGCCGAGCTGAAGGCGCTCGAAAACCGGCATGAAACGCGGAAGACCCTCGACAAGACCCGGCTCGACTTGGTCGAAAAGCGCCGCGCCTTGGCCGAATCCGAGGCCACGCTCGAAGGCCTGCGCCGCGCCTCCGCGGCCCGCGCCGGCCGCTTGCGGGCCGCGGAAAGCGAACGCGACACCTGGACGGCGCGCGTTGCCGAAGCCAACGCCCAGACCGTCGAGCTCGCGCGCCGGCGCGCCGCCAGCGAGGCGCAGCTCGCCCTGACGATCGCCAAGCCGGCGGCGATTGCCGCCGAGCGGCAGGCGCTCCTTTCGACCATCGCCGACGCCGAAATCTCCCGCAACCGGGCCGCCGACGAGCTCGCGCACGCCGACGCTGCTTTCAAGGCGCGGAGCGACGCGGCCAAAGCCGCCGACCAGGCGCTCGCAGGCGCGCGCGAAGAGCGGATCCGGCGCGACGCCAACGTTAATCAGGCGAACGAGCGCCAGGCCGACATCGAACGCCGCACCCGTCAAGCGCTCGACTGCACGCCCACCGAAACGCAAGCGATCGCCGAGATCAAGGACGAGGCCGAGCTTCCGGCCATCGATCAAGTCGAATCCCGGCTGCAGCGGCTGCAGCGCGAACGCGAGACCATGGGGCCGGTCAACTTGCGTGCCGAACAAGAAGCCGAAGAGGTCAACACCAAACTCACCGGCATGCAAACTGAACGCGCCGACCTCGAAGCCGCTATCGCCAAGCTCCGCCAAGGCATCGCCAGCCTCAATCGCGAAGGCCGCGAGCGTCTGCTCGAGGCGTTCAAACAGGTCGACGCCAACTTCCGGACGCTGTTCACGCAGCTGTTCGGCGGCGGCCGCGCCCATCTGGCGTTGACCGAGGCTGAAGATCCGCTCGATGCCGGGCTCGAGATCATGGCGAGCCCGCCGGGCAAGCGCCTGCAGATCCTGTCCCTGCTCTCGGGCGGCGAACAGGCGCTGACCGCGACCGCGCTCCTGGTTGCGGTGTTCCAGGCCAATCCGGCGCCGCTCTGCGTCATGGACGAGGTCGACGCGCCCCTGGACGACGCCAACGTCGAGCGCTTCTGCAACCTCGTCCAGGCGATCGCGCGCCAGACCGGGACCCGTTTCCTCCTTATCACCCACAACCCGGTGACGATGGCGCGGATGGATCGACTCTACGGCGTGACGATGGCCGAACAGGGCGTCTCGCAGCTCGTTTCGGTCGACCTCACTCGGGCCGAGGTACTGCGTCAAACCGCGTGAGCGCGCCCCTCGATTATCTTTCTATTTCAACGCTTTAACTTAGGGCTTGGTTGCTTGACAGGTTTGGGCGTCGCCCCTATGGTGCGACCGCTTTTTCGGCCGCTATCAGCGGACTGAGGAGGGGCGCATGGCGTCGCCGGACCTCCCTCCTTCGTTCGACGATCTCGACGCTCGTTTGAAGAAAGCGCGCGGCGGCGATCGCCCCGCTCCGCCGAGCCCGCACGTTGCCGCGGCGCTCGGTTGGCGGCTCGCGATCGAAATGGCGGCCGGCATGGCAGTCGGCGGGGTCATCGGCTGGTTTCTCGATTCGTGGTTGGGAAGCCGTCCGTTGCTGACGTTGGTGTTAGTGTTGTTCGGCGTCGCGGCCGGCGTTCGCAATGCGTATCGACTGACGCAGAAGCGGAGCGCGGACCCCGAGCGACCGAGCTAAGCGTAGGTACGAAAAGGACTGCCCGTGGCCGCCGGCGAAAGCCCCCTTCACCAGTTCGAAATCAACCGCCTGCTCCCGATCGAGATCGGCGGGCTCGACGTTTCGTTCACCAACTCGTCGCTGTGGATGGTGATCGCGGTCGGTGCGGCCTCGCTCGTGCTGACCATGAGTATGAGCCGCGGCGCGCTGGTGCCGGGCCGCTGGCAGTCGGTCGCCGAGCTCGCATACGAGTTCATCGCCAAGCTGTTGAGCGATTCGGCCGGGCGCGAAGCGCGCAAGTATTTCCCGCTGGTGTTCTCGCTGTTCGTGTTCATCCTGTTCGCGAACCTGCTCGGCCTCATCCCCTACGCCTTCACCACGACCAGCCACATCATCGTCACCTTCGCCATGGCCGGGTGCGTGTTCGTCGGCGTGACGATTTTGGGCTTCGCCAAGCACGGCGTCCGGTTCTTGGGCTTTTTCGTGCCGCACGGCGTGCCGGCGGTGATGCTGCCCCTGCTGGTACCGATCGAGCTCATTTCCTACCTGATTCGACCGATCACGCTCTCCGTACGGCTGTTCGCCAACATGTTGGCCGGTCACACCCTGCTCAAGGTGTTGGGCGGATTCATCGTCGCGCTCGGTTTCTTCGGCATTCTGCCGTGGGCGTTTATCGTCGCGCTCTACGCGCTCGAGTTGCTGGTCGCGTTCCTGCAGGCCTACGTGTTCACGATCCTGACCTGCCTCTACATCAACGACGCGCTTCACATGCACGACCACTGACGGTTTTGCTTTTTTCGTTCAACCCCTGAACCTGGAGAGGACAACGACTATGGACGTAGCAGCAGCAAAGATGATCGGCGCCGGTCTCGCCACCATCGGCCTTGCCGGTGCCGGTAT
>CAMDOQ010000194.1 GCA_945903685.1 Rhizobium sp. Q54 | reverse complement strand
GGTCGAGGTAGTGCCCGGCGTCACTGCCGCGACTGCGGCGGCGGCACGCGCCGGTATCCCGCTCACCCACCGCAGCGCGGCCCAAGCGGTGACGCTCGTGACCGCGCAAGGCCGCGACGGCCCGACCGCGATCGACTGGGGCGCGCTTGCGCGGCTCAAGCAAACGATCGTGGTCTACATGGGCGTGAGCGAGGCGGGAAATGTCGCACGCAATCTGATGGCGGGCGGGCTCGCCGCCGCGACCCCGGCTGCGATCATCGAGAACGCCACCCGCCCCAACGAACGCACGGTGCGGACGACGCTCGGCCGCCTTGGCGCCGCCGTTGCCGCTTACGTCATCGTCGGGCCGGCGGTGCTGGTGATCGGTCAGGTTGCCGGCTTAGCTGCTGCGGTCGATCCGGTGCCGCTGCGGGCGGTCGGGTGACCCGGTGGCCAAGCTCGTGACCGCCAATCGTTTGAGCGACGGCGCCGTCGTCTATTTCGACGCAGCCGGCGGCTGGTCGTTGAACTTCGCCGAGGCCGCCACCGTTTCCGATCGCGTAGCCGCCGAAGCGCTGCTCGATCGTGCGATGCCAGCCGTCAAAGCGCGCCTCATTATCGAGCCCTACCTGATGGAAGTCGCACTCGATACGGACGGCTGGCGCCCGACCCGCGAGCGCGAGCGGATCCGCGCTGCCGGTCCGACCGTGCGCCGTGATCTTGGCAAGCAAGCCGAGGGCTTCGGGTTCAAGGGGTAGCCGCCATGTACCGCTACGACGAATTCGATCATCGCCTGGTCGCGGAGCGCGTCCAGCAGTTCCGCGGCCAAGTCGGACGCCGGCTGAGCGGCGAACTCAGCGAAGAGGAATTCCGCCCGCTCCGCCTGATGAACGGCCTATACCTCCAGCTCCACGCCTACATGCTGCGGATTGCGATCCCGTACGGAACGTTATCGGCCCGTCAGCTTCGGATGCTGGCGACGATCGCGCGCCGCTACGACAAGGGCTACGGCCACTTCACGACGCGGCAAAACCTTCAGTTCAACTGGGTCAAGCTCGCCGAGGTCCCCGATCTGCTCGCCGATCTAGCCCGGGTCGAAATGCACGCGATGCAGACCAGCGGCAACTGCATCAGAAACGTGACCGCCGATCACTTGGCCGGCGTCGCGGCCGACGAGATCGAGGATTCGCGGATCTGGGCCGAGATCATCCGCCAATGGTCGACGCTTCACCCCGAGTTCTCGTTCCTGCCGCGCAAGTTCAAGGTCGCGGTGACCGGATCGCCGCGCGATCGGGCCGCCATTGCCGTCCACGACATCGGCATCCGGGTGGTGCGGAATGGCGCGGGCGAAGTCGGGTTCGCGATCCTGGTCGGCGGCGGGCAGGGGCGGACGCCGGTGATCGGCACCTGGATTCGCGATTTTCTGCCGCGGGCCGAGTTGCTGAACTACCTCGAAGCGATTCTTCGCGTCTACAACCTGTTGGGGAGGCGCGACAATCTCTACAAGGCTCGGATCAAGATCCTGGTGAACGCCGTCGGCGCCGATGCGTTCCGCGCAATGGTCGAGGCCGAGTGGGCGACGATTCGCGGTGGCGCGTTGGCGTTGCCCGAGGCTGAGATCGCGCGCATTCGCGCCTATTTCGCGCCGCCCGCATATCGAGCTCTTCCGACGGTCGACCTTGCCTCCGCAGTCCGGGACGCGCGCGACCCGGCGTTCGCGGCGTGGGCCCGAACCAACGTGCATCCGCACAAGGTCGCGGGCTACGCCGCCGTCACCGTCTCGCTCAAACCCCATGGCGGGGTCCCCGGCGATATGACCGCAGAACAAATGGATGCGCTGGCCGACTTGGCCGAGCGCTTCAGCTTCGGCGAGATTCGGGCGACGCACGAGCAGAACCTGGTTCTGGCCGACGTCGAACAGGCCGCGCTCCCCGATCTCTGGCGCGCGCTCGGCGCGGCCGGGCTTGCGACGGCGAACGCCGGCTTGCTCACCGACATCATCTGCTGCCCCGGCCTCGACTATTGCAATCTTGCCAATGCCCGCTCGATCCCGATCTCGCAGCGGATCGGCCAGCGCTTCGACGATCTGGCGCGGCTCCACGATATCGGGCCGCTCAAGATCAAGATTTCCGGCTGCATCAATGCCTGCGGCCACCATCACGTTGGACACATCGGCATCCTGGGGGTCGAGAAACACGGCGCCGAGGCTTATCAGGTGAGCTTGGGCGGCAGCGGCGACGAGAACGCCGCGCTCGGCGAGATCGTCGGGCCGTCGTTCTCGGCCGATGCGGTGGTCGACGCGGTCGAGACTATCGTCGCGACCTATGTCGGTACGCGGACCGCGGACGAAACCTTCCTCGACACCTACCGACGCGTCGGATTGAAGCCGTTCAAGGAGGCGCTCTATGCCGCTCATTAGGAATGGCCAGCCGCTTGCCGATCCGTGGACGATGGTTGCCGACGACGCGCCGCTTCCGGCCGGCGCCGCGATCGTGAGCTTGGCGCGCTGGCTGCGCGACCGCGACGCCCTGCTCGGGCGCAATCAGCCGATCGGGATCGTCCTGCCGCCCGATCAAGCTGTCGACGAGCTCGGCCCCGATCTCGATCGCCTGGGCGTCGTCGCACTCGAATTTCGCTCGTTTCGCGACGGCCGTGCCTACTCCCAGGCGCGGCTGTTGCGCGAGCGCTATGGCTATACCGGCGAGATTCGAGCGACCGGACAAGTGCTCCGCGATCAACTCCTGTTCATGGAACGCTGCGGCATCGATTCGTTCGTGCTACCGAACGACAGCGCGGTGACCGCTTGGTCCGAAGCGATTCGCGAAATATCGGTCTGGTACCAGCCCGCGGCAGATCGCCGCACCTGGGTCGTCGCGGCGCGCCACGGCGCGAGTGCGCTCGACGGCTGCGCGCCGGCCGGCTGATCCCGTCCGGACAACCGCCGGTGCGGTGCGCGGTAACGCGCTAATCTGGTCCCGTTATGGCCGGCGAGTTGATTCTCTATTTCGCGATCGGATTCGCCGCGCAACTGATCGATGGTTCGATCGGCATGGGTTACGGCGTGATCGCCACCAGCGCGCTGCTGGCGAGCGGATTGCCGCCGGCGACCGCGAGCGCGGCGGTTCACGTCACCAAGATCCCCACTGGCATCGCCTCGGGAGTCTCGCATTGGCGGGTCGGCAACCTCGACTGGCGTCTGGCGCGCAAGTTGATTCTACCCGGCATAGTCGGCGGGCTGATCGGCGCGACGATGGTCAGCTTGACCCCGGCTTCGGCGATGCGGCCGCTGATCGCGCTTTACCTGATGGTCATGGGTGGGGTGATCATGGTCCGCATCCTAAAGCCGCCGCACCGTGACGCCACGAAGCGTTCGGTTCTACCGGTCGGCTTTCTCGGCGGGCTATTCGACTCGGCCGGCGGCGGCTGGGGGGCGGTCGTCAACTCGACCTTGCTGATGCGGGGCTTTCGGCCGAGCGTCGCTGTCGCCGCCACCAGCGCGGTCGAGCCGATCGTGGCAGGCGCGCAAGCTGCCGTGTTCGGTTTCTGGCTGGGCGCGGGCGTCCTCGGTCAGTCCGGGGTGATCGCGCTGGCGTTGATCGCGGGCGCGGTGTGCGCCGCCCCGGTGGCGGCTTTGTTGGTCCGGCGCCTGCCAGTACGTCCGATCCTATTCGTGGTTGGGGTCGTGCTCTTCGCCATCAACGGTCCGATCGTCTACGCGGCCATTGCGACGTGGCGTTAGTTCGAACAAGGCCTCGTCCCGAGCCCGTCGAAGGACGAAGGCTCTCATGGTTCGACACGCTCACCATGAGGGCTTCACGAAGAGCGTCCGCCCGACTCACGTTTCCGCGATAGCCGGTACTAGATCGCGGCGCGCTTGGCTTCGCGCCGGCGCTTGTTGGCGTCGAGTTCCCGCTTCCGAAGTCGGACCGACTTCGGCGCCACTTCGACTAACTCGTCGTCGCCGATATAGGCGAGCGCCTTCTCGAGCGTCATCTTGATCGGCGGCGTTAGGAGGAC
>CAMDOQ010000193.1 GCA_945903685.1 Rhizobium sp. Q54 | reverse complement strand
CGCTCGATCGCCGCCATCACCGCCGGCGTGCCTTTGATATTCCGACCTTGGCGCGCCCGGGACGCGAAGTTGCCGACGGCGTGAAAGACAATCAGCTCGTTGGGTCCGCGCGCGAGGCGACGGTTTTCCGGGATCGCGAGATCGGGCCGCCAGAATTCAGGGTCGAGCGCGGTCGTCAACGGTTCGCGATAGCACTTGGGACCACCCTGGTAGTCGAGCGCCGGATCGCCTTCGGTTGCGACCAGATCGCAGAACATGGCGACCTTGTGGCCCCACGCCAGGTTACGTCGATCGCTGCAAATTTGCGGATTGTTCTGCCACACGCATTTGTCGCAAGCGCCGCCGCTCCAGCGATGGAAGCTCGATTGCGCGATACCGTCGAGGCAACCGCACACCGTATAGCCGATCTTGATGCCATGGCGCCGAAGGTCGACGAAATCTTCCGGTACGCCGCTGTAGATCTCGTCGTGATCGTAGGTCGCCGGAAAAAACGACATCTGTCCCTTGCCGTAAAAGTGCACCATGCGAAACCGCCGCCGCACTTCGGCCGCGAACTCGGCGGCCTTGCGGGCGAACACCGCCGGGTCCGGATCGTAAAGATTGAGGTCTTCGCCGTGATAGTAGCGCGCGTTCGGGCTGTCGGGCCCTTCCAGGCTCACCGACACGGCGTCCCAGCCGCGGCGGCGCAGGGCTTGGGCGAGATAGTAGAAATGGTAGTAGTCGTGGTGGAGAAAAACGACGCTGCGCGGCTTCGCTTCCGCCCCCCGATCGCTCGAGGTCGGTGCTGCCGCTCCACCCGCGCGCAAGATCGCGGCCTCGCTCTCGAGTCGGCGAATCCGCTCGCGCAGGTGATTGAGGTAATAGAGCGAGACGAGGCCGACCGGCCCGAGGCGCGGCACATCGCCGTGCCGCAGACGCCGTACGATCGACCGTATCGCGGCGGTGAGCTTGGCGGCCGTCATGACAGGTTGCCGCTGCCGGATTCATCGGCATCGACGCGGAATCGCCGCCGCCGTATAAACGTGAGCTCGCGCCCGATCAAGCCCTGCTGCATCAGGTCGACATTGTTAGCGAGCATCGCGTCCCACTTCGCGTCGAGCGACAACGGGCACTCGCTCCACCACTCGGGGTGGAGCAGTAGCTGGATCAGCCGATGGCGACGATCCTCGAACAGCGCGATCGGATCGCCATCGCGAAACCGTAGATTGCTGTCGGACACATAGTGGACGCCGGCGAACGCGGCGCGGTCATAGGTGTTAAGGCAGTTGAGCACGAGGCTTCCGTCGAGGACGCGAGGCGATGGCTGATGGAACGACACGACCTCGATCGGCTGGCCGAACTCGCCGTGCAGCCAGGCGCGTTCGCGGTCGACCAGCTCGGCGATACGCCCCGGCTCGCTGTCGGCGTGAAGCGATTCGTCGAAATGAAGTCCGAGCCGGTGCCCAAGCGCGAGGATTTCGCGAACGAGCGCGGCGTTGGTCGGGGCCAGCGCGTTGTACATGGCTGAGCGCAGCATGACGAAGAACGTGCTGGTGACGCCGGCCTCGCTTTCGATCCGCGCCAACCGCGCCGCAGCGACAAGATCGTTGTCGCAATCGTGGCGAAGGAAACAGACCGGCGTCGCGCCGCGTTGGGCCACCGCAACGGCGTTCAACGGCGCAAAGGTGTAGCCGGCGGCGCGCGCGGCGGCGATAAGCCGCCGGTAGTGCGCATAGGTGAACGCCGCGGCGCCGGTCATGGAACGCGGACGCTCGGCGGCGCTCCACAGGCGGTCCGCAGCCCGTCGCGCAATGCGACGGTCGGCGGAATGAGCTCGCGGCGCAGGCGATCGATGTCGGCGATCAGATCCGCCGCCGCGCCCGGCTCGGCCACGAACCGGGGCGTGCGCTCGAGCGCGGTGCCGATGTGCATGGCCGTCTCGCGCAGACTCACGATCTCCGGCCCGGCGACATTGAATACCCCGGACGCATCGGCGCCGAGACAGCGGGCGATGACGCGAACTGCGTCCGCGACGTGGACCGGATTGATGCGAATGCCGTCCTTGCCGTGGAGCCGGACCGGCTCTCCGGTGCGAACGGCCTCGATCAGTCGGGCCATCAGCATGCCTGGCGCCTGTCCGGGACCGTAGGCAAAGAAAATCCGCAGGATCGCGACCGGGAAGAACGACGTGTACTGCTCGGCCAGCATTTCGCTCAAGCGTTTGACAGTAAAATAGAAGCCGAGCGGCCCGGGACCGATCATGACCGGGTCCGACTCGCGGAACGGTCGCGACCCTGTGCCGTAGAGGCCGCCGGTCGAGGCCAATACAAACTTGCGAGCGCCGGCCGCGCGGGCCCAATCGAGGAGCCGCATCGTCGCGTCGAGACCGACGTTATAGATGTCGGACGCCTTCTCGGGGAACGCGCGGTAGTAGCGCGACTGCGCGAGGTGAACGACCGCGTCAATCGCGGCCGGCCACGACGTCGGCGGCGTAGCGGCCGCAAAGTCGTGTTCGATCCAGGTGACGCCGGCCGGCGCCTCGGTCGGCCGCCGCCGCACCGCCGCGAACACCTGGTGAGTCTCGGCCAATTCGGCCACCAGGTGGCGTCCAATGAAGCCGCTAGCGCCGGTCACGAAAATTCGCATCACAGATGCCCGCTCGGGTCACGCACGATGGAGTGCCTCGCCGCCCAGGAAGATACGGCACCAATACTCGAAATTGAGCAGCGACCAGATCAGCAGGCGACGATTCTCGCGGCCGGCGAGATGATCATCGAGCAGGGTGTGCACGGTTTTGCGATCGAGGTATTCGTAAATCATGGCGTCCGGTCGATACAAGGCGCGCCGCACGAACTCGATGCTCTCGCCCTTGAACCAGCTTGCGTCGGGGGCCGAGAAGCCCTGCTTGATCGCGGCGGTGGTCTCCGGCGGAACGTAGCGTGCCATGACGCGTCGGAGAATGAGCTTCCCGTCGCGGGTACGGTCGAAATAGCGCGCGGTCTTGTACCCGGGTTCGTTTTCGTTCAAGCGAACCACCTCGCCGAGGTTGCCGAGCTTGGTCGCCACCGGCAGCCGCATTGCGAAGTCGACGAGGTCGTTGTCGAGGAACGGGACCCGGGTCTCGAGTCCATGCGCCATGCTGAGCTTGTCGTCGATGACCAGGAGTCCGTGCAGAAAGGTTCGCGCCTCGAAGTAAAGCGAGTGATTGATGTAGTCCTCGGGCCGGGTCAGGGTATCGGCGTGGCTCGCGAACACGCCGCGGAAAATCGCGCGGGTGTCGACCTCGCGCGCTTCGGCGCCGAGCGGGGCGAAAAAGGCGGCATTCGCTTGGGCCGGTATCAGGCGCTGCCAATAGCCGTAATATTTGTCGACGTACTGCTCGAAGTCGCTGTTGACGACCGCCCGGTAGTACCGCCACGGGTAACCGGCGAACAGTTCGTCGCCGCCGGTCCCGGCGAGCACGACCTTGCCGAACTTGCCGGCGAGCTGGGCGGCGTAATAGTTGGGGTAGCTCTGGCCGACGCGCGGCTCGTCAAGGTGCCAAACCAGACGCGCCATGGCGCGTTCCATGTCGCCGGCCTTCAGCACCATCTCGTAGTGCTCGGTTCGGAACAGATAGGAAAGATGCTCGGCCATCTCGCGCTCGTCGAAGGCGAGTTCGAGGCCGGTCGCGGAATGAAGGTCGAAGCCGACCGTGAACGTGCGCAAATAGGGAATCGCGGCCGCAGCGATCGCGGTGATCGACCCGGAATCGATTCCGCCCGAAAGATAGGCGCTGATCGGCACGTCGCTCACGAGCTGACGGGTCACGGCTTGCGAGAACAAACGATCGAGCTCGGCTTCGCTCGCGGCGGCCGGTTCGGCCCGCGCCGGTTCCGCGAAGCCGTAGTCCCAATAGCGCTGCACCGCCGGCTGCGCGGGCGCATCGGCGCGCACCCGCATGCGGCAGCCGGCCGGCAACAGATGGACGCCGGCGAACAACGTGCGGTCGGTAAAAAAATTCTGGAACGTGAAATATTCGACGACCGCGGTCCGATC
>CAMDOQ010000192.1 GCA_945903685.1 Rhizobium sp. Q54 | reverse complement strand
GAGCGGTCCGATCACCATGTCGGGATGGTGAGAGACGCCCGAGCCAGGGTGGAAATACATGCGCCCGGCACACTCGATCACGAGCGTCGTCATCTGATCGGCGAGGCAGCTCCGTTCGACCACCGGGATCAACTGGGCGAGCCCCGCGTCGTTGTAGGCCATGCCGCGCGCAGCGACGAACACGTCCTCGGCCAGCCACAGGCACGGGCCGGCTTCGGCAACGCCCTTGCCGGTGATGGTCGCGACCGGCGGCACCCCGAGCCGGGTCCACGCCCAATACGCCAAGTACTCGGAACGGCCGAATCCCAGCGGGCTCACCGCGATCTTTTCGATGATCGAGCCTCCGCGCACGACCAGGAGTTCGTTCGCGGCCCAAGTGCCGCGCTGCGGTCCGAACGGTCCGACCGGCGGATCGGGATAGGTGACGCGGTGGACGATGACGCCAGCCGCTTCCAGCGCCGCCTCGTATTGGAGGCTCTGATCGCGCATCTTCTGGGTGTCGAGCTCGTGGTGCGAGAGCCCCATCTGCGGGAAATAGGCGGGATCCTGGTCGTAGGCGACGAAGCGCTCGTGGCTGGTGATGTCGATCAGCGCCACCTCGCGCAGCCGGCCGATGCCGTTGGCGCCGAACTCGCGGCCATAGATCTTGGGGTAGATCTCCTTGGCGTCGATATTGTGCCAGGTCTCAACCGCCGGCGGCTCGCCGCGGATGTAACCCGGCATGTTGCTCAAGGTGAAGGTCTTCTTCTTGATCTCGGTCTGCATCGCGGCGATCTGCTGCGCCCACGCCGGCGGCAGGTCGGGTTTGGTCGGAACGTTGGATGCCATGACAGTTCTCTCGTAAGCGGTTGGAAATCACTCGTACGCGATTAGAGGAACGAACGGCGGCGGATCAGGCGGCGAGGGACCCCGGATCGCGGGCGCGCCCGACCCCGATCATGCTGTCGCGGGTGACGAGCTCGGCGAGGCGCTCGGGCGTCCAACCGGCGGTGCCGGCCGGGCGCTCGGGGATCACGAAATAGCGCAGGTCCGCGGTCGAATCGACGACCCGGACTTCGGTCGTCGCCGGGAGCTCGGTCCCGAATTCGCGGAGCACGCCACGCGGGTCGATCACAGTCCGCGCGCGGTAGGCGCGGCTCTTGTACCAGGCCGGCGGCGGACCCAAGAGCGGGCGCGGGTAGCACGAGCACAGCGAGCAGACGACGATGTGGTGGCGGCCAGGTGTATTGGCGATCGCGCGGGTTGGCACCGCTTTCGCCATATCGAT
Organism: Rhizobium sp. Q54; assembly: GCA_945903685.1. Classification (GTDB taxonomy): domain Bacteria; phylum Pseudomonadota; class Alphaproteobacteria; order SHVV01; family SHVV01; genus SHVV01. The sequence goes on along the minus strand of CAMDOQ010000192.1, from coordinate 2,784 downwards.
CCCGAGCTCCGCGGCGGCGGCGCGGGCATCGTCGAGGGCGAGCGCGAAGAAGCGCGGGTCGGTCCACGCCCGCGCCACGAAGCGGGCGCCCAACGCGGGCGTGCGGCTTTCGGTGTCGGCGACCGTCGCTTGCAGGTCGGCTGCGGTGAAGAAGCCCTTGGCGATGAAGAGCTCGCGCAACGCTTCCTCGAGGATCTCGTATTCGGTGAGCGGCCGCGCCCCGTCATCGTCGAGCCCATGGTCGTGATCGTTATGGTCGCGACGATCGCCGTGGTCGCTGTGGATCGCGGCGACCGGGAGCGCGAGCGCCGCGTCGCCATCGGCGGCAGCCCGTGCCCGCGCCGCGTGCACGGCCGCTTCGACGTCGGCCGCTGCAATGTGGCCGCGCTCGGTCATGATGTGCCGGGCTTGGACAAGCCAGCGGTCGTAATAGGGAATCTCGCGGTACTCGGCCTCGCTCAAGTCCCACTCGGCGACGCGACGAGCTTCATCGAGCGTGTAGAAGCCGCGTCCGACCAGGAGCATCACCATGGCATCGGCGCGCTGCTGGTAAAGGCTCACCGGGTGTTCACGGCGATCGATCGGACCTTCTTCGCGGCCGCCGAGGTCGTGGTGGTGGCCCCGCATCGCTAAGGCTAGCCGATGCGGCGCTGGGTGGCCGGCGTGGCGGCCCCGGCGGCGATCAGGCCCACGACCTCGTCGGTCGTGCGCACGTCACCGAACGCCTGGAACACGGTCCAGAGACCGTTCAGATGATTCTCGTCGTTGAACGCAGCACAGGCGTCGGAAAGCATGATCACCTTGTAGTCCATCATCATCGCGTCGCGCGCGGTCGATTCGCAGCAGCCGTTGGTGGCGGCGCCTGTGATCAGGAGTGTGTCGTGGCCGCGCGAACGCAAGTATGAGTCCAGGTCGGACGAGCCCTGCACCAGCGCGCTGAAACGCTTCTTCTTGACGATCCGCTCGCCTGGCTTGACGTCGAGGCCGGGGTAGAACTCGTGGCCGGGGGAGCCGTCGCGGAGCGCCTCGCGGCAGGCGGCGCGGCGGTGCGGACCTTCGAAATACTCGAAAAAGATGGTCCAGTCGCCGGGCGTCGACTTGAGCCAGATCACCTCGCCGCCGGCGGCGCGGAGCGCGACCGCGAGGCGATTGATCGCCGGCACGATCGTGCGCGCCGGCGGGCACTCGTAGGCCGCGCCCTCGGCGACGAACGCGTTTTGCATGTCGACGACAATCAGCGCCGTGCGTTTGGGCTCGATCGTCTCGAATGCGTGCAGCTTGCCGCGCCGCGCGATGATGCGATCGATGTAATAGGCCGGAAATTCGACCTTGTGCATGGAGCCCTCCCCGTGACGCGCCGTGCCGCACCGCCAATAGGGCGCGAGCCGCGAAAGCCTGTCAATAGCGGCCGCTGGCGTTCCGGCCTAGAATGCGACGCGAACACAAGGAGGCGGCGATGGCGGAGAGCGATATTTTCAAAGCCCAGGGCTTCGGCCAAAAGCTCGGGCTCGGCGAGCAGCCGGCACTGGTTATCGTCGATTTCGTCAACGGTTTCGACGACCCCGCTTTGTTCGGCGGCGGCAACATCCACGCCGCGATCGAGGAAACGGTGCTCCTCCTCAAGACCTTCCGCGCGCTTGGCCTGCCGATCGCCCACACCCGGACCGTATTCGCCGCCGACGGCAGCGATCGCAATCTCTTCATGATGAAGGTGCCGGCCCTCGCTGGTATGACCGAGGACAACCCGGCCTCGCACATCGTACCGTTGCTGACGCCGGTCGCCGGCGAACTGATCGTCAAGAAACGGGACGCATCGGCGTTCCTCGGCACCGATTTTTCAAGCTGGCTTGCGCGCAATCGTGTCGACACGCTGATCGCCACCGGCTGCACCACCTCGGGCTGCGTCCGCGCGACGGTGGTCGATGCGTTGGGCCACGGCTATCGCCCGATCCTCGTCACCGATTGTGTTGGCGACCGGGCGCTGGGGCCGCACCATGCATCGCTCTTCGACATGGGCCAGAAGTACGCCGACCTGATGACGCGGGCCGAGGTGACGGCCGCGCTTACCGCCGACGCGCGCCGCGCGGCGGCCGAGTAGTCGTCCGCGACTAGCGGGCTGCGGCCCGTTCGATCAGCGCGCGCACGGTCGCGGCATCGAGCGGCACGCGATCGACGGTAACCCCCAATGGCGCCAACGCATCGCGAACCGCGCCGGCCAGAGCCGGAAGCGCGCCGATCACGCCGCCCTCGCCCACCCCTTTGAAGCCGCCCGCGGTTTCGGGCGAGGGCGTCTCGATGTGGTGGACCTCGATCGCCGGAAAGTCGAGCGCGATCGGCATGGCGTAATCCTGGAACTGGCCGGTGACGAGCCCCCCGTCCCGGTCGTAGACGATCCGCTCCATCAACGCTTCGCCCAGGCCCTGGACGACGCCGCCGTGGATCTGGCCGTCGACCAGCATCGGGTTGATGACCCTGCCGCAGTCGTGGACGAGGAGGTAGCGCTCGATCGCGATCCGTCCGGTCGCAGCATCGACCGCGACTTGGGCGACATGGGTCGCGTTGGTGACGTAAACGTGCGGCGGATCGTAGTACTCGGTCGCTTCGAGCCCGAACGTCTCGCCGGCCGGTGGCGCTCGGTCATGGGCGGCGTAAGCGATCGCCGCGATCTCGGCGAGCGCCACCCGCAGTCGGGGCGCGCCGGCGACTGCGGCGAAACCGTCCGCCAAGACCATGTCGGTCGGGCTCGCTTCGAGGAAGTCGGCGGCGATGCGGCGGATCTTGTCG
>CAMDOQ010000191.1 GCA_945903685.1 Rhizobium sp. Q54 | reverse complement strand
CGAGCAGCGAGACGTTGTAGTCGTGATAGCCCGAACGCGTGCAGATACGTCCCTTCCATTTCGGATCGACCAAGTCCTCGTAGGTCGCGATCTCCCCCGACTTCACCCGGTCCTTGGCGGTGTAGATGATGCGGGCCCGCGTGGTCAGGCCGATCCAGATGTCGTCGGGGCCGCGATACTGGGCCGGTACATTGGCGGCAACGACGCGCGAAGCCACCGTCTGCAGCACCCCGGCTTCAGCGATCGCGGTGAGCTGCGCGATATCGACTGTCATGACGACATCGGCCTTGCTGTTGGCACCCTCTGCTTTGAGGCGCTCGAGCATGCCGCGCTGAATGAAGACGATGTTGACCTTGACCCCGGCTTCTTTCTCGAAGCGCTCGATGAAAGGGCGGCTCAAGAATTCTTGGCGGCTGGAGTAGACGTTGAGTTCCTGGGCGACCGTGGCAGGGGTTCCGATCAAGATCAAAACGATGCCTAAAAATAAATAATAAACAATACGGTATGGCGTTTTGTTGAGGTGAAGATAGATCTGCATAAGCTTCATCCGTCGGGTTGACGCCGCGATTGATATTGCAAATGATAGTCAATTGCAAGTGTTGATTTACCCTACCGGCGGTGCGCGACTACTGGATTGATCTAAATCAGGAAGGTGCCGAAAAAACGTTGGGCGCTTCCTGCAATGGCGGGCGCGTCCTAGAAGTCTAGCCTTCGGCGTCGGGGCCGGTCGCGAGCGGAAGTTCAGCAGCGCGAACCTCAGCCTCGCCGTCCTCGGACTCACCCGACGCATCGTTGGATGCGATCCGCGCTTCGAGCAGGCCGGTCGCCTTGAGCTCGTCGATCCCGGGCAGGTCGCCGACGCTCTTCAAGCTGAAATGCTCGAGGAACGCCTCGGTGGTGCCATAGGTGACCGGACGCCCGGGCGTCCGCTTACGGCCGGCGATCTTCGCCCACCCGGCCTCGATCAGGAGATCGAGTGTCCCTTTCGAAATCGAGACGCCGCGGATCTCTTCGATTTCGGCCCGGGTCACCGGCTGGTGGTAGGCGACGATCGCGAGCGTCTCGACCGCCGCCTTCGAGAGCCGCCGCGGTTCTTGCTGGACGAATTCGAGCAAGTATTTGAGATCAGGCGCAGTGCGGAATGTCCACCTGCCGCCGACTTCGACCAGATTGACGCCGCGGTTGGCGTAGCTTCGCGTCAACGCTCCGACGACGTCCGCAATTACGGCGCCCTGGGGCAGTCGCGCCTTCAGGGTCGCCTCGTCGAGCGGTTCGACCGCCGCAAACAGCAGCGCTTCGGCCATCCGCACATAGCTTTGAAACTCGGCGTCGGCCTCGCGTACCGGAACCAGTTCGGAGCCGCCGCTCATCGCACCCTACTCGTAACGACCGTCATGGCGTTCGTGTCGCTTTCCTTAAATAAATAGGTCCAAACGCCGCCTGCTGGCGAATGTCGAGCTTGCCTTGGCGCGCGAGTTCGAGGGAAGCGGAGAGCGTCGAGGCGACCGCGGTTCGGCGCGTGAAGTCGTCGACCAGCTCGCCGGGCAGAAAGCGCTCAAGCTCCTGCCAATCCATCGCCATGCCGATCAATGCGGTCAGGCGTCGCGTCGCCTGCTCGAAGGTGAACACGGTCTTGGGTGTGATCGTCAGCGCGACGGCGCCGGCCTGCGCCTTGTGGTCGGCATAGGCCTTGAGCAACTCGAACAGCGAGGCCTCGTAAATCGGCGCCTTGATGACGCGGACGCCTTCGGGCGCACCGCGCGCGAATACGTCGCGGCCCAACAAGATCCCGGCGAACAGCCGCTCGCCGACGCGGCGGAAGGCATCGAGCCGGCCCAGCCGGAAGGTGAGATCGGCGGCAAGCTCCTCGCCGGTCGGCTCATCGTCCTCTTCGCCCGGCGGCAGCAGCAGCCGCGATTTCAGGTATGCGAGCCACGCCGCCATCACGAGATAGTCGGCGGCGATCTCGATACGGATCCGTTTGGCCTCGGCGATAAACGCCAAATACTGTTCGGCAAGCGCCAGGATCGAGATCTTGGTGATGTCGACCTTCTGGGTCCGGGCGAGCCCGAGCAGGATGTCGAGCGGCCCCTCGTAACCGGCGAGATCGACGCGCAGCACTTCGTCGCCGGAAAACGCCGTCGACACGACGTTCGATTCGTCGAGAGTGCTCACCTAGGGGCGTCCTGGCTCGAGAAAGGGAGGCCGAAAAAGGCCGTGATTATAGGCGAAAGCGCCCGCCGGACCCAGCCCCAACCGCTGCTAGCGGTGGCCGGCCAAGGTAACGACGGCGTCGAACAAGACATCGACGGTCGGCACCAGGATCCAGTTCAACACGTCGAGGTCGGTACCCAACCGGTTGCCGACGAACGGCAGCAAGAAAAGGAGCGCGATCAGGATCAAGATGCCCGAGCGTTCGAGCCGTGCCAACGGCCGCGCTAGCGCCAACGGCAGCACGCCGACCGCGACCCGGCCGCCATCGAGCGGCGGGATCGGCAGCATGTTGAAGACCGCCAGGACGAGGTTGATGTAGAGCGCGTGGCTCAAATTGAGCCGGGTCCACTCGACGCCGCCAGGCAGCAACGGAAGCAGGTGAAAGAGGAGCGCAGCGACGAATGCCATCGCCAGATTAGCAGCGGGGCCGGCGGCAGCGACCCACACCATGTCGCGGCGCGGGTGGCGCAGGCGATGAAACGCGACCGGCACGGGCTTGGCGTAGCCGAACACGAAGCGGCCGCCCGATCCGATCAAGAGCAGCGCCGGCAACAGGACCGTCCCGAACCCGTCGATGTGGCGCAACGGGTTGAGCGACACCCGGCCGCGCCGGTACGCGGTATCGTCGCCGAAACGCCACGCGACGAAGCCGTGCGCCGCTTCGTGGAGCGTGATCGCCAGGACGATCGGGATCGCCCAGGTCGAGGCCTGATAGGCGAAACTGGCGATGTTGAGGTCGGTCAGCATTCCGCGGCTCCCGCGGCCAGCATTCCGGCGAGTTCGAGCGCGGCAGCGTCGTGATAAACCGGTGTCGGCGCGATGCGCGCGGCCCACGACCGGTAATACGCCAAGCGTGCCTCCGGAAGCGTCGGGGTCATCGTCGCAACCTCCTCCATCTCGCCTAATTTTCCGTTGCAGTGGAGGACGAGATCGCAACCGGCGGCGAGCGCCTGGGCGGCGCGCGCGCCGAGGCCGCCGGCCAACGCCGCCATCGAAAGATCGTCGCTTATCAAGAGCCCTTTGAACCCGATGGTGCCGCGGATGACTTGGTCGATCACGACCGGCGAGAGCGTTGCCGGCAGCGCCGCATCGAACGCTTCGTAGAGTACATGGGCGGTCATCGCAAACGGCAGCTCGGCGAGCGCGCGAAACGGCGCAAAGTCGCTCGCGGCGAGTTCGCCGCGGCTGGCGCCCACCCGCGGCAGCTCCCGATGGCTGTCGGCGCGGGCGCGGCCGTGACCGGGGATGTGCTTGATGACCGGCAACACGCCCCCGGCGATCAGCCCCTCGCTCATCGCGCGGGCGAGCGCCGCCACCGTTTCGGGTTCGGCGCCGAAAGCGCGATCGCCGATGATGCTGTGGCTCCCAGGCGCCGGGACATCGGCGACCGGCGCGCAATCGACATCGATGCCGAGCGGAAAGAGATCGGCCGCGATCAGCCGGCCGGCGAGCCAGGCGGCGCGCAGCCCGCGCTCGCGGTCGGCGCGATAGAGGGCGCCGATCGCCCCGGCAGCGGGGCGCTTGGGCCAATGCGGCGGCTTGAGGCGCTGGACCCGGCCACCTTCTTCGTCGATCAGGATCGGCGCGTCGGCACGCCCGACGCTCGCGCGGAGTTCGGCGGTCAGGGCCCGCACCTGGTCGGGATCGGCGCAGTTCCGCTCGAAGAGGATGAACCCGAACGGCTGGGCACGGCCCAGGAACGCCCGCTCGGCCTCCGTCAGGCGCGGCCCGCCGATCCCGAAGATGGCGGCGCGCGGAAGCCCTGCAGAGGACGTCACGGCCGAACGATCAGGCAGTCCTGCCGGCGTTCCTTGAGATAGTCGCAGAGGCGAACGGCGTCGTCGCGGGTGGCGAAGTTGCCGACCTGAACGCGAAAGACGATGCCCTTGTCGCCGCCCAAGTCGGCGCGCGCCACC
>CAMDOQ010000190.1 GCA_945903685.1 Rhizobium sp. Q54 | reverse complement strand
GACGTAGTGGAGGGTAGTGACGTTCTGGATGTCGTAGAGGTGGTCGCCCTTGAGCATCTCGGCTTCGCGCAGCAACGCCTCGACGTGCTCGACACCCTTGTCGGAGAGCGCGACGGTGCGCGCTTTCTCGTCTTTTTCGAAATCGTCGGCCCCGAGCTTGGGGATATGGACGTTGATGACGCGATAGAGGTCCGAGCTGCTTTCGGCTGCGCCCGAAATGATCAGCGGCGTGCGCGCCTCGTCGACCAGGATCGAATCGACTTCATCGACGATCGCAAAATTGAAGCCGCGCTGCACCATCGATGCGAACTCGAACTTCATGTTGTCGCGCAGATAGTCGAAGCCGTATTCGTTGTTGGTGCCATACGTGATGTCGGCGGCGTAGGCGGCGCGGCGTTCCTCGTCGGTCAAGCCATGGACGATGCAGCCGACCTTGAGGCCGAGGAAGTTGTAGACCCGGCCCATCCAGCCGGCGTCGCGCTTGGCGAGATAGTCGTTGACGGTGACGACGTGGACGCCGTCGCCGCCGATCGCATTCAAATAAGCGGGCATGGTCGCGACCAGCGTCTTGCCTTCGCCGGTCTTCATTTCGGCGATCTTGCCCTCGTGCAGGACCATGCCGCCCAACAACTGGGCGTCGAACGGGCGTTCGCCCAAGGTGCGGCGGGCGGCCTCGCGCACGACCGCGAACGCCTCGGGCAGTAGATCGTCGAGCGGCGCGCCGTCCGCGAGCCGCTGCTTGAACTCGGCGGTCTTGACTGGGAACGCATCGTCGGCGAGCGCTTGCATCGCAGGCTCGAGTGCGTTGATTCGCGCCACGCTCTTTTCGAACCGCTTGAGCACGCGGTCATTGGCCGTGCCGAACAGGCGCTTGGCCAAGTTACCCAGCATCGAGGCGAATCCTTGGGCGGTTGAAGATCGGATGGGCCGTCCGTCGCAGGAGACATATGGTGGCCCCCTGCCGCTGTCAACGCCGGCTGCCTGTTCACGGGCGCGCGAGGCGTATACGATCCGCGCCGCTTTTGCCCCTTTTCGCCGCCGGTCCGACCATGCCCTCGCTCAAGCCCTCGCCGCTCGCGCCGAACCGCTTTCCCACGCTCGCGCCGGTTCACGGCGTGCGCCTGGCGACGACCGCGGCCGGTATCCGCTATGTCGGCCGCACCGATCTCCTGCTCGCGGTGATGCCAAAAGGCACGGCCGTAGGCGGCGTAGTGACGACATCGAAATCAGCCTCGGCGCCGGTCAAGTGGTGCCAGGCTGGAATCAAGAACGGCCGCGCGCGGGCGCTGGTGGTGAACTCGGGGAACTCGAACACCTTTACCGGCAAGCGCGGCGTCGCGACCGTGCGCGCGACGGCTGCGACCGCGGCCACGCTCGTGGGTTGCCGGCCCGATGAAGTGTTCGTGGCCTCGACCGGCGTCATCGGCGAGCCGCCCGATGCGACCAAGATCACCAAGGCCCTACCCGGGCTGTTCGACGCGCTCGAACCCGGCGCGTGGCGGACGGCGGCGGAAGCGATCCGCACCACCGACACTTTCGCCAAAGCCGCTGGCGCCACCGCCCACATCGGCAACGCCCGCGTCCGCATCGCCGGCATCGCCAAGGGCTCGGGCATGATCGCGCCCAACATGGCGACGATGCTGTCCTTCATCTTCACCGACGCCGCGATTCCGCCGAAGGTGCTGCAGCGCCTGGTGGCGGCGATGGCCGACCGCACCTTCAATGCGATCACGGTCGATTCCGACACCTCGACCAGCGATACCGTTCTGGTGTTCGCGACCGGCGCTACCCGGCATCCGCGCATCGCGTCCGCCGCAACACCGCTCCTTGCCGATTTCCGCGCCAAGCTCGAAGACGTGATGCGCGACCTGGCCCATCAGATCGTCCGGGACGGTGAGGGCGCGCAGAAGTTCATCGCCATTCGCGTCAGCGGCGCCACGGACGATGCCTCGGCGCGCCGGATCGGCATGGCGATCGCCAACTCACCGCTGGTGAAGACGGCGATCGCCGGCGGCGACCCCAACTGGGGCCGGGTCGTCATGGCGGTCGGCAAGGCCGGCGAGCCCGCCAACGTCGACAAGCTCTCGATCGCGATGGGCGGGATCGCGATCGCGCGCCGGGGCGAGATCGTCAAAGGTTATTCCGACGCCAAGGTCGCCCGGTACTTGAAAGGAAGCGAGGTCGCGATCGACGTCGACGTCGCGGTCGGGCGCGGCCGCGCCACGGTGTGGACCTGCGACCTGACCCACGGCTACATCGATATCAACGCGTCCTACAAGACATTATGGCGGCGTCATGCACCCCTACCCGGAGCTTCCGCTCGAATCGACGCGGCTCAGGCTCCGCCCGCCGACCCCGGACGATGTCGGCGCGCTGATGGCGCTCGCCGGCGAATGGGAAGTGGCCAAGTTCACGGCTCGGATGCCGCATCCCTACACCCAGGCTGACGCCCAAAGATGGATCGCGGCGGCGGGGGCGCCGGAGGCGGCGTACCGGCCCTTCGCGATTGAGCTCAAAGAGCGGAGAACGTTTATCGGATCGATCGGTTTCGTCGGTGAGACCGATGGTGCTCCCGAAGTCGGCTACTGGATCGGGCGACCGTATTGGGACCGGGGCTACGCCAGCGAGGCGCTCGAGACGCTGATCGACCTTGCGTTCGGAGTGCTCGGCCTCGATCGGTTGGTAGCCCGCGTCGTCCTCGCCAACCGCGCCTCGCGCCGCGTACTCGAAAAGCGCGGGTTCGTCCGCGGACGCGAGACGGTCGAACTCGCCCCGGCGCGGGGCGTTCGCCGCCCGGTCGTCTGGTACGAGCTGGTTCGCAGCGGGGCCCAAGCGTGAGCGCGCCGGTGCCGCGGCGCTTGGTGCTCGTCGCCGCGCTCGCGCTGGTCGACAGCGACGGTCGCGTGCTGTTGACCCAGCGCCCCGCGGGCAAGGCGATGGCGGGTTTGTGGGAGTTCCCGGGCGGCAAGGTCGAAAGCGACGAGTTGCCGGAAGAGGCGGTCATCCGCGAAGCGCACGAAGAGCTTGGCATCGACATCCACAAAAGCTGCCTGGCGCCCCTGACCTTCGCCTCGCACAGCTACGAAGCCTTCCACTTACTGATGCCGCTCTATGTGTGCCGGGTCTGGCAGGGGACCGTGCGCGGCCGTGAAGGCCAGGCGATGGTGTGGGCGTGGCCGAACGAGATGTCCCGCTATGCGATGCCGCCGGCCGACAAGCCACTGATCGCGCACCTGCGCGATCTGCTCTAGCGGCGGGCCGGACTACTTGCCGCGCACGCTCGCGAAATAAGCGAGTAGATCCTCGAGGTCGCGGCGCGACAGCGCGAAATCGGGCATCGGCGGGTGCGGGCTCAGCATCCGCCCGCGAACATAGTCCTCGTTGGTCGCTTTCTCGGCGATCGCGGCGACCGGCGGCGCGACGTCGGCGGCGCGCGCGTTGGTCGCAGCGTGGCAGCCGACGCAGCGTTGCTCGAAAATCTGCCGACCGGCCTCGGCCCGCGTCGGCTGCCCACTCGCCGGTGGCCAAGCCGCGGTCGCGAAACCGAGAACGACGAAAATCGCCAAACCGTAACGCATGACGTCTCTCCGAATGCCGGCACCCTAACCCATCGCGTTGCGCCGGCGTTGATCGAGGTCAACCGGCTAGGGCCGCGCCTTGTCGCCGGCCGGCCGCTCGACAGTGCCGAGCGCGTCCGCCAGCCGTGCCGCCGCCGACCCCGGCCGGAGCGGCTCCTGTTGCGAGGGGTGCGGCCGCCAACCGCTCAGGTAAATCACCTCGAAGGTCGCGCGCACCCGCCCGTCGGGAAGGCCGGCGAGATCCCGATAGGCCGCAACCATTCGCTCGAGCGTCCGCCGCCGGAGCGGCGTCCGGCGCCGGCGCACCAGCGTGTTGGTCTCGGCCATGGCGCGGAGGTCGGTCAAGAGTCGCCACGGGGTTTCATAAGTAACAGTAAGGACGTCGTGGTCGACCACCGGCAGCGCGAAGCCGGCGCGCTGCAGGAGCGCACCGGCATCGGCGATCCCGGCAAACGGCGCGACGTGGGGGGCTGCGCCGCCCTCTTCGGCGAGGTCGGCGGCGAGAAACGCCTGGCGGAGCTCGGTCAGGGTGTCGCCGCCCAACATCGCCGCCAGCAGGAGCCCGTCGGGCTTGAGCATGCGGTGGATCTGGACAAGGGCGCCGGGGAGGTCGTTA
>CAMDOQ010000189.1 GCA_945903685.1 Rhizobium sp. Q54 | reverse complement strand
TGTGGGCCTTGCGGTTGGCCCTCTTGCGGGCGCGGCTGTTGCGGTTGTTGTTGCGCCGCCTCGCCCTGTTGCTCAGGCGGACGATCGCGGTCGCGGCTGCGGTCGCGATCCCGGCGGTGTCGGTCGCGCCGGTGGCGGCCGCCGTCGCGGTCGCCGTCGCGCTGACGCTCGCGATCGAAGTCCCGTGCGGGACGGTCGTTGCGTTCGCCGGCTTCGGCGTCGACTTCGGACTCAACCTCGGCTTCGGCCGCAGCCTCGTCGGCGCGTTCTTCCTCGGCGGCCGCGGCAGCAGCTGCACCGTCGGCGGTCGACGGGCGTTCGGCGATGCCGTCGGCCTGGATCGCTACCGGCGGCGGCGGCGGCGCGGTCGACGTCATCGTGCGCTCGATCCGGGTTTGCGGCGGAATCAGGGTGTCGTCCCCGGCCATGAACACGCGAACGCCGTAGATCGATTCGACGCGGGTGATCGCACTCCGCTTTTGGTTCAAGAGGTAGATCGCGACCGGGGTCGCAACATGGACGGTGATCTCGCCGCCCGTCTTTTTCATGCCCTCGCCTTCGATCACGCGGAGCACGTGGAGCGCAGTCGATTCGGTCGAGCGCACATAGCCGGTGCCGTCGCAGTGCTCGCACGACTTGGTGCTGGCCTCTAACAGGCTCGGGCGCATGCGCTGGCGCGACATTTCGAGCAAGCCGAAGCCCGAGATGCGGCCGACCTGGATGCGGGCGCGGTCGACCTTGAGCGCGTCCTTCAAGCGCTTCTCGACCGCGCGGTTGTGGCGCGGGTCGTCCATGTCGATAAAGTCGATCACGATCAAGCCGCCCAAGTCGCGCAACCGTAAGTGGCGCGCCACTTCGTCGGCGGCCTCGAGGTTGGTGTGCAGCGCCGTCTCCTCGATGTTGCGCTCCTTGGTGGCGCGCCCAGAGTTGACGTCGATCGAAACCAGCGCCTCGGTCGGGTTGATGACGATGTAGCCGCCGCCCTTCAATCGCACTTGCGGACTGTGCATCGCGTCGAACTGCTCTTCGACCTGATAGCGCTGGAACAGCGGAACCCGCTCGTCGTAGCGCTTGACGCGCTTGGCGTGGCTCGGCATCAGCATGCGCATGAAGGTCTTGGCGTTCTTGTAGGCCTCTTCGCCTTCGACCAGGATTTCGTCGATGTCTTTGGAATAGGAGTCGCGGATCGCGCGCTTGATCAGGTTCGCTTCTTCGTAAACCAGGCACGGCGCGGTCGACTTCAGCGTCAGATCGCGCACGTTCTCCCAGACCCGGAGCAGATACTCGTAGTCGCGCTTGAGCTCGGCCCGGCTGCGCTCGGCGCCGGCGGTACGGACGATCAAGCCCATGCCCTTCGGTACTTCGAGCTCACCCACCACCGACTTCAAGCGGCGGCGGTCGGTCCCGTCGACGATCTTACGGCTGATGCCGCCGCCGCGCGCCGTGTTTGGCATCAGGACGCAGTAGCGGCCGGCGAGCGACATATAGGTGGTGAGCGCCGCGCCCTTGTTGCCGCGTTCTTCCTTCACCACCTGCACCAACAGGATCTGGCGCCGCTTGATCACTTCCTGGATGCGATAGGAGCGCAGCATCCGCATGCGCCGGCGGCGGCGATGCGCTTCGTCATCATCGTCGCTCGAGCCGGCATCGCTGATTCGTTCGTCGCTCCGGGGTCCACCCCGCTCGGGACGCGACGCCACGCCTTCCTCGGCCGTTGGGTGCGACTCGGCAACCGCTGCGGACTCATCGGTCGGACGGTCGGCGAACTCGCCTTCCGTCCCGGGCGCCAGCGCATCGGTCAATTCGGGTGCCGGCGGGGGCGGGGCGTAGAACGCGGCCTCGCCGGTTACCTCGCCGGTTACAACGGGACCGGTCGATGGCGGTCCCAACTCGGTCGGCGCAGCGTCCGGCTCGCCGGTTTCGGCGCCCACGGACCGGGGTTCGCCGTCAAAATCTCCATGCGCGCCCGTGCCGCTTGCATCATCGTCGGCCCGCTGCATCGATGTCTCGCCGGCGGACGCTTCCTCGGCGGCGGTCTGCTGGGCCTCGCGCTCGGCCGCTTCGGCCTCGGCGGCCAGCAGCTTCTCGCGGTCGGCGACCGGGATTTGGTAATAGTCGGGATGGATTTCGCTGAAGGCCAGAAAGCCGTGGCGGTTGCCGCCGTATTCGACGAACGCGGCCTGCAGCGAGGGTTCGACGCGGATAACTTTGGCGAGGTAAATGTTGCCGCGTAACTGGGTCTTGGTCGAGCTTTCGTAGTCGAAGTCTTCGAGCCGACTACCTTTGACGACTACGACCCGGGTTTCTTCCGGGTGAGCGGCATCGAGCAACAAACGCGTGGTCATTAGGAACTCCAAATCGTCGGCGCGCCGCCGGCCCGGAGGCCTGCGGCGGCGGCTGGTTGCGGTAAAGGGGGATGACGGTGACGTCGAGCAAAGGGGCGCCGAGGCCAGCCCTAACGCGTGCGCCATAATGGGCAGCACGCCGAGAGCGGTACGCACGGCAGCCTAGGGAGAACCCGGCCAATGGCTGGGTCTTAAAAAAATCTGTCCACTTTTTCAGTACGTTAGCGGACTGCACTGGTGTTCGAACCATCGAGGCCGGGGCCCCATCGGATCTATCCGCCGACATTCGGCGAACTTGGATCCGACCCGATCATACTCTTAGGGGTTTCACCGGGACAACCGCGAAATTTAGTTTCGCCGATCGGTGCCCGTTGCCGCAGAGGGCATGACGCCATTATATCTAGTGCTGCCATGGCGATAAGCCACCAGCTTTTGCGTCTTCTTACCTTGCTTTTGCTGGTCGTCGCGCCGGCCGTCGCGGCGGCTGAGCCGGTCGTCCACAGCGTCCGCCTAGGCCTCCACGACGGCAAGACGACACGAATCGTGGTCGATCTGAGTGAGCCGGTACAGCATCGGGTTGTCCTGCTCGCCAATCCATACCGGGTGGTGATCGAGCTGCCGGCGGTCGAATGGCGGGTCGACCCGGGCACAGTGGGAAATCGGGGCTTGGTCGCAAGCTACCGCTTCGGACAATTTTCGAGCCATCAAGCGCGGATCGTCCTTGATGTGACCCGCCCGGTCCGGGTCAGCCAGAATTTCACGCTCGGCCCCGAGATCGGCCGCGGCTACCGACTGGTGATCGACATCGCGGAAACCAGCGAAAACCAGTTCAGCGCGACGCGAGAAGTCGCGAACGCGCCGATTGCGACTCCGGTTCCCGGCCAGTCGCCGGCCGCGGTGGGAAGTGCGGCGGCAGCCCCGGTCCCGGCGCGCAAGCCGCCGGCCGCCGAACGCCCCGCCCGCAAGGACGCGCGCCCGGTGATCGTGATCGACCCGGGTCATGGCGGCATCGATCCCGGCACGATCAGCGCGAGCGGGCTCTATGAGAAGAACGTGACGCTCCAGTTCGGACGCGAGCTCAAGACGGCGCTGGAGGCGGGCGGCAAGATCCGCGCGGTCCTCACGCGCGAACGCGACGAGTTCTTGCGGCTGCGCGACCGCATCCAGGTAGCGCGCGACGCCAATGCGCAATTGTTCGTTTCGGTTCACGCCGATTCGATCAAGGACCGCACGCTCCGGGGCGCTTCGGTCTACACGTTGTCGGAGAATGCGTCCGACGACGAAGCGGCGGCGTTGGCGCAGCGCGAGAACCGCGCCGACGTCATTGCCGGACTCGACTTGACCGGTGAGAGCGACGACGTGACCAACATCCTGATCGATTTGACGCAGCGCGAAACCATGAACCTTTCGGCGCGTTACGCCAACATCCTGCTCGGCGAATTCAAGAAATCGGTCCCGGTGCTGCGCAAGAGCCACCGCTTCGCCGGTTTCGCGGTCTTGAAAGCGCCCGACGTGCCCTCGGTGCTGGTCGAGCTCGGCTACCTCTCGAACGGCGAGGACGAGCGAACGCTCGGCACCCGGCCGGGGCGCAAGCTCTATGTCGACGCGCTGGCGCGCGCAATCGAAGGCTATTTCGCCGAAGTGCGCGCCAATTGATGATGCGCCGGGCGAGCGCGAACTGCGCGATCGCCGCGGCGATCGCAATGTTGTTAACCGCTCAGCCGGATCCGGCGCCGGCGCACAGCTATAGACTCGCCGACGTCGCAATCGGGCACTTGTGGACCCCGCCCGACGCGCCGGCCAGCGGCCGGCCGATCTATGGCGCGCTCGTTAACCGCGGGGCAACGGCCGACCGGCTGATGGCGGCGCGA
>CAMDOQ010000188.1 GCA_945903685.1 Rhizobium sp. Q54 | reverse complement strand
TAGTCTGCCGCCGCCGTGCACGCGTTTTACGCTCTACTACAATTAGTAAGGGGGGGACGCCCAGTACAACCGGGTGTAGCGAGGGTGCGACTGCGGCCACCATCGGAATAGTTGGCTACTCCCCGCCGCCATCAGGACGGCCTGAGTCCGCCATGGCTGAACGTCGCCCCGTCCGCATCTTTATTTCGTCGCCGTCCGACGTTGGCGAGGAGGCCGCGGCGGATCTACAAACCCTCTCCCTCTCCTCTCGCGCCGCTTTGCAGGGCGAGAGCAGGGAGCGGGCCTCAGCTACTTCGTCACGCCCAACTGCTTCGCGAACTCGGCGTGGTTCGAGAAGTGCCAGCGCGCGACGAATTGGCCGCCCCGCACCTGGTGCATGCTGAGCGAGCGCGACTCGACTTGCTTCCCGGTTGGCGTCTCGCCGTAGAGCGAACCCTTGTGGGTCCCGGCGAGCGCGCCGTTCAGGACCACCATGTCGCCCTCGGCGACCAGGTGATCGATCCGGATCTTGGCATCGGGGATGGCGGCCCGGATCTTCGTGATGACGCCGCGCAAGCCCTCGCGCGTCGCGGCGGCGCCCGGCGGTGCGCCGTGGTTGACGAAGTCGGCCGCATAAAGCTCATCGATCAGCGCGAGATTGCCGCCTTCGAGCACTTCGCGCAGGAAACGACGCATCAAGGCCTTGTTTTGTTCCGACATCATTTGGCTCCAAAAGAAAAGCGGCCGGCTTCGGGAACGAAGCCGGCCGCGTGCGCTTAGACCGTCAGTTCCACTTGCGGAGCAGGCCGTTGGCATCGAGCGTGACGAAGATCGGCTCGTCGCGGATCACCTCGCCGTCCTTTATCCACTTCACCTTGCCGCTCACCGTTTCGATTTCGCCGACCTTGATGAAGGCGTCGCGGATCTCCTGGCGGTTGTTCAGGTCCTTCACGCTGCGCAGCACTTGCGCCAGGATGTTGACGGCGTCGTAGGTCGCGACCACGAAAGCGTCGGGCGCCTTGTCCTTCTGCCCGGTCACGTCGCGCCACATCTTGATGTAGTTCTGCACCACCGGGCGCTGGTCGTCGGCCGCGTAGAGCGAATAGCCGACGCTCCCTTCCGCCTTGCCTTGGCTGAGCTTGAAGTAGTCGACGCTGCCGATGATCGAGTCGAGCACGACTTGGGCGTTAACGCCGCGTTCGCGGAGTTGCGCCAGGAACGTGCCGGCATCGCCCGGCTGATGCGAGAGCCAGATGGCATCGGGGTTGGCTTGGCGATGGTTGGCGACTTGCGACGCGAAATTGATTTCCTTGTTCTTGAACGACTGGTCGGAGACGATCTTGACCTTCATGTCGTCGAGCGTCTTCTTGACGATGCGGATGTTGGTAAGGGTCGCATCGTCAT
Source organism: Rhizobium sp. Q54 (assembly GCA_945903685.1). GTDB lineage: Bacteria > Pseudomonadota > Alphaproteobacteria > SHVV01 > SHVV01 > SHVV01. The sequence goes on along the minus strand of CAMDOQ010000188.1, from coordinate 2,921 downwards.
CGAGCGTGTGCGAGATCGCCATGTTCGTGAACTTGAACTTGTCCTGCGCCTTCTTGAGCAGGATCGGGATGACTTGCGCCGCGTCGGGCTGGTAGCGGAAGATCCAGCCGCCGAAATCAGGCGGGCCCCACGCGCCGGCCGAAGTCGGGGCCAGGATCGGGAACCCGCAACGCTTCAGGTCCTCGTAGGCCCCCATCACCCCCTTGGTACCGCCGATGCCAAAGATCATGGGGATCGACTTGTCGTCGCAGAGGCGCCGGTAGTCGGCCAAGAACTGCGTAATGTCAGGGAAGCGCGTGTCTACCTTGTAGAACTCGAGCGGCCGGCCGTTGATGCCGCCCGTCTCGTTGATGACCTTGAGCGCCGGCATCGCGCCTTCGTTCCAGCCGCGGTTGCCGAAATCGGTGAAGGGGCCGCTGAACCCGGCGGCGTAGGGGAGCCGGATCGGCTCCTTCGACTGCGCCCACGCGGAGCCGGCGGCGAGCGCGACGGCGAGTGCCGCCGCCAACGTCAGTGACTTATGCATGCGAAGTCTCCCTCTTTTCTGCGTCAGTTGAGATAAAGCGCGGCTGCGTTGGTGTGAACGATCTTCTCCTGGTCCGCCCGCGATAACTTGTTCAGGAGTTGCGCGACGTCGCCTTGGGCGTTCAACGCCATCGAGCGGACGTGCGGGAAATCCGAGCCCCACATCAGCCGGTCGGCGCCGATCGCTTCCATGCCGTGCTCGCCGAACGGATCGTCGACCCAGCCGAACCAGGCGTTGCGGCGGATGTAGTCGGAGGGCTTAGCGAGGTCGAGCTTGGGCAGCGACACCCGGCTTGCGAACACGGTTGCCAGCGCGTCGATGCGCCAGGCGAAGTGCGGCAGCCACGAGAACTCGAACTCGCTGATGACAAGCTTGAGCTGGGGATGACGGTCGAGGACCTTGCCGAAGATGAAGTCGGCGGCGAGCGTGCCCTTGATCTCTTCGAATGTATCGATCGCCATCCGCGGCGCTTCGCCGGCCTCGTCCTTGGACTGCGGGTGGAAGAAGTCGGGGACCCATCCGGTCAGCGTGTGCAGCGTGAGCGGCATGCCGATCTCGACGCAGCGGGCGAAAAACGGATCCCAGATCGGATCGCGATAGGGCGGAATCCCCATCGGCGGGCGCACATTGATCGTGACGCCCTTGAAACCGTTCTTGGCCGAACGGTCGAGCTCCTTGATCGCCCACTGCGGATCGGCGGTCGGGATCGAGGCGATGCCGAGCAGGCGCTTCTTGTCGTGCGAGAAAAACTCGCGCATCCAGTCGTTGTAAACCTCGGCGCAGGCGGCGAGCGCGCGGTAGTGCTTGGACTGCATCACCACCAGCATGAAGGTCGGGTAGAGCACCTCGGCCGAGACTTTGGCTTCTTTTTGGAATTTGAGCCGCGCTTCGGGTTCAAATCCGGCAGCCGAGAGGCCTTTGTCGCGGTGTTCCTTGTCGGAGTCGCCCAAGCGCACGATCTGGCGCCCCGTGTAATAAAAGCGGCCTTTTTCGCCGCGGAACTCGGTCACGGGGTGGGGAATTTCGTCGCCGTACTTATTGCCGAGCGCGTTAATCCAAAGATCGTGCTTTTCGAGGATGTGCGAATCGCCGGAAACGAGCGTGTAATCTGCCGCCACTTGAACCCTCCCATGGCTCTGCCGGCGCACGGGCCGGTCTTGCTATTGTTCGAGGCCGCTTGAGGTTAGCATCGGCTCCGGCGGCGGTCCACAAAGCCGCCGGCCGCGCCGGTTGTCAGCCGCACCACCAAGGCGCAGGCTTCGGCAGCTGCGACCGATAGGAGGACCCGGATGTCCGTGACCGACCGCACTGGCGATGCCAGGTTTTTCGAGCGCCAGATGGCGACCTACGCGACCTATCACACCAACGCCCGCAATCGCCTCACCCACTTCGTCGGCATTCCGGCGATCGTGTTCTCGATCATGCTGGTGCTGGCGCCCGCCCGGATCGAGCTGGCCGGGCTCGCGCTGTCGTGGGGTATCCTGGTCACCGCGGTGGCATTCGTCCTCTGGGTCATACTCGACCGGGCGATCGGGCTCGCCATGGCGCTGTTCCTGGTGCCGGGTTTGGTCATCGCCGAGGCTTGGATCGGGGCACGGCCGGGCGATGCCTGGATCGCGTTCGCGGTCTTTTTTGTCGGCGGCTGGGTGTTCCAGTTCTGGGGCCACGCCATCGAGGGGCGCCGGCCGGCCCTGGTCGACAACCTGTTTCAGGCCCTGATCGGGCCGATGTTCATCGCCGCCGAGCTTCTATTTGCCGCCGGCCTCAAGCGCGGCCTCAAGGACCGGGTCGCTACGCTTGCCGCCGCTGCCACAGGGCCTGCCCGGTAATAAAATATTAGGCATAAAACGGATATTATTCGGACGTTGCGAAAGAGGTGATGGGCGGTCGGAAAGCGGTGGACAACCGCGCTGCCCACCCGTAAACGTCCGGATTATGCGCGTGAGCCGCGAACCCTCGGTCGTCGTCGTACGACTCATTACCGGCCCGGTCTCCCTGGGAGACCGGGATCGGTCCGGACGTTCGTACGACACACCTTTGGAGCTTGCGGCCCATGTTCAAGTACTCGACTAACCTAGCCACCGTCCCCGCCAAGACGACGCCCGACCCGGCGCCGAGCGCCGAGCCGGCGCGCTACCGCTATTCGGTCAAGGCGTACGCCCAGCCTTCGATTCTCTCCAAAGTGCTCGAAGTATTCGCGATCCGGAGCTTAGTCCCGGTTCGGGTGTCGAGCCGGATGAGCGAACTCGCGCCGGGCGAACTTCGAATCGAAGTCGAAGTTGGTGGCCTGGAGCCAGGCGTCGCGCAACATCTGCGCGCACGGATCGAGCAGTTTCCCGACGTCCGCAGCGTCCGCCTGCTCGGGCTATAACGCACGCTTCTCGAACGGAATCGT
>CAMDOQ010000187.1 GCA_945903685.1 Rhizobium sp. Q54 | reverse complement strand
GTATCTGCACAAGGGCCTCGCCGGCAAGGCACGCGCATGGACCAAGATCATCAAGATCGGCCGCACCCACACCCAGGACGCAACGCCCCTGACTCTGGGGCAGGAGTTCGGCGGCTACGCCCACCAGATCGCGATGGGCATCCGCCGCGTCAAGGCGGCGCTGCCGCGGGTTTACGAACTCGCCCAGGGCGGCACCGCGGTCGGTACCGGCTTGAACACCAAGAAAGGGTTCGACCGCCGCGTCGCCGCCGAGGTCAAGCGCTACACCGGACTTCCGTTCGTGACCGCGCCCAACAAGTTCGAAGCGCTTGCCGCGCACGACGCGTTGGTCGAGCTGTCGGGCGCGATGAACGTGGTTGCGGTCAGCCTGATGAAGATCGCGAACGACATCCGCTTTCTGGGCTCGGGCCCGCGTTCGGGGTTGGGCGAGTTGATCCTGCCCGAGAACGAGCCCGGCTCTTCGATCATGCCCGGCAAGGTCAACCCGACCCAGTGCGAAGCGCTCACCATGGTGTGCGCGCAGGTGATGGGCAACCACACCTGCGTCACCATCGCCGGCTCGAACGGCCACTTCGAGCTCAACGTGTTCAAACCGGTCATCATCTACAACGTGCTGCAATCGATCCGCCTGATCGCCGACGCCTGCGTCTCGTTCCAGGACAACTGCATCGCCGGGACCGAGCCCAACAAGCGCCGCATCGCCGAGTTGATGGCGCAGTCGTTGATGCTGGTCACGGCACTCGCGCCCTACATCGGCTACGACAACGCCGCCAAGATCGCCAAGACCGCGCACAAGGACGGCACCACGCTGCTCGAGGCGGCCGAGAAGCTCAAACTCGCGACCGCCAGCGACTTCAAGAAGTGGGTCAAGCCCGAGCGCATGATCGGACCGGAGTGAGCGGTAACGCGGCGCAGGTCTGCAAGCGATCGGTCACGCTCCGCGGTCACGCCACCTCGGTCTCGCTCGAAGAAGCGTTCTGGGCCGGGCTCAAGCGGATCGCCGATGCCCGCGGGCAGTCGGTCGCGGCGCTGATCGCCGAGATCGACGGCCGCCGGACCGGCAACCTGTCGAGCGCGATCCGCGTGTTCGTGCTGGAGACGTTGACGCAATAGCGCCGTCGGCGTCGGCGCCGACGTGTTTATCGTCGTTGAAGTAAAGCGGGTCATCGAGCGGCTGGCGCCCGCCTCGTTAGTTCTTCTTCCGCCCGCCCAACAGGCCCTCGAGCAGCTGCTGTGCCGGCGGCTTTTGTTGTTGCTGTTGTTGCTGCGGCGGGGTCGACGAGGGCGCTTGCCCGGTCACGGGCGCTTGCTGGGCCGGCTGTTGTTGTCCGCCCAGGATCGCGCCGAGCGGGTTGTTCTTGCCAAGTGCTTTTTGCAGGACCGAGGCGCCGAGCCGTTGCGCGAGGAAGGATTCGAGCTCCTTGGTCTTGGCATCGCCGCGGGGATTGTCGAGCGAGCCGGCGAGGTCGTAGCCGACCGTGGGCGCATTGGCGTGCTCGGTCAAGCGATAGCGGCTCTTCAGATCGACGGTCCAGCGCGGCAGGTCGACCGTTCCTTCCGCGCTGCCCTGGGCAGCGTCCATCACCGCCTTGATGTCGTTGCTGCGGAGGACGCCGTTCTGAATCTGGAACGTGCCGCTGATCGTCTGAAAGGCGGTGGTGCCGCCCCCGAACGTCGTTTGCAGCAGCGCGAGGTAGTCGGGAATCTCGTTCAGCCGCTTCAAGCGCTCGGACAGCATCTTGAGATCGAAGCCGCGGATCGCGCCCTGACGGGCCGACAACTGACCCTGGCCGCTCAGGTTCGAAACGAGCTCGAGCTGGCTGCGGCCGGCGCCGGCAACCTGGGCCTGGATATCGAAGATGCCGGCGACCGAATCTAGGCCGGCCGCTTGCTTGACCGCTTCGCCCAGATTGCCGCGCGTCACGGCGAGGCCGAGCGCGACCCGCGGCGACTGGCTGCCGTCGAGCCGCGCGGTCAACTGGACCTCGCCGCCGAACAGCTTGCCGGTCAGCGGATTGACGTCGAGAACGCCATTGCGGACGACGAGTTTGACCTTGGGTTCTCCGAATTTGTAGGCGCCCCAGGTGATGGCGCTCGACGCCAGCTGAACCTCGGCGTCAAAGTCGCGAAGCGCCGAAACGTCAAGCGGCTCGTTCGACCAACGCGGCCCCGCCGACGCGGCGCCGGGGCGCGCTCCCGGCGCCGGGCGCGCCGCGGCCGCTGGTGCCGTTCCCTTGGGAAGGAACAGATCCAGCAGGATCTCGCTGGTGCGGACATCGGCGGCGATCGACGGCCGCGCGCCGCCCAACGCCGCGGTCGCCGCACCCTGAACCTTGACCGGCCCGATCGTGCCGTCGAGCGCTTCGAGCGCGACCCGATCGGCCCCGCCGGTCAGATTAGCCTTGAGCACGACCCCGCCCAGATTGGTCGCCGCTGGCTGGTAGGCGACGCCCGCCATCGCCAAAAGATCGGTGAGCTTGGGGTGGTTGACGCTGAGCGCGAGCTTGTAGTCCGGACCGGCGAGCGGCGCGACCGTCCCTTTGACCGCAACTTCGCCGCCCGAGACCTGTGCCGTTACGTCGAGCGCGGCCGAGGCGAGCCCGCCCGCGACTTTGCCGCTCAGACGGGCCGGGCCCTTGAGGTCGGCCGCCGGATCGAGGCGGCGTGCGATCTGACCGATGTCGTCGGCCCTGAGATCGAGCGTCACGTCGACCGTGCCTTTGTCGGGCGTGGTCAGGCCGCCAACACGGCCCACCAGCCTGCCCTCGACCCCGGCGGCCTTGAGCGCGGTGTCGAGAGTTAGGTTCTGCTCGCTCCCCTGGGCCGAGCCTTTGACCGATACGACCCCGAGCCTGGCGAGCTGCGGCGGCGCGGCGACATCGGCGAGTTTGAAAAGCCGGGTGATGTCGCCGGCATTGACGTCGTAGTTGACGGCGAAGGTCGGCAGGCCCTTGAAGTTCCGGGCCGTTCCCGCCAGCGCAAAGGCGTTGCCGGCGAAGTTCGCAACCGAAAGTTCGCGCACGGTGAGCTGCCCGCCGACCAGCGACAGGTCGGTCTTGGCCCCCTGGATCGCAACTTCGCGGAACGTGAGCGAATCGGCACGCAGTTTGATGTTGGTGTCGAACGTATCGAGCGCGGCGAGTGGTCCGTCCGCCGCGGCAGCGGTCACCGGTACGGCCGGTTTGGCGGCCGGTTCTTTCTCCTTGGCTGGCGTCTTGGCCCGCGGGACATAGCTGTCGAGGTTCAAACGGTCGAACGCGAGGTCGGCGCTGAACGAGGGCCGCGCGCGGAGCGCATAGGCAACCCCGCCGGTGATTCGCGTGGTGTCGAGGCGAAGATCGAGGCCGTAGAGCTGCGCGACCTGGGGGTTGGCGCGCACGGTTCCGGTCAACGAGAGTTTGCGCAGTCGATCGGCCGGGAGATCGGCGATATCGGCGGCGAGCCATTGCATGAGCGCGCGCAAGTTGTCGGATGAGGCCTCGATGCGGCCGTCGAACTGCGGCTCGCCCTGCGCCGGCGCGATCGCCCCCGACAGGTTGATGTCCGACCCACCGGGAAACTGGGCGGCGAGACGGCTCACCTTGAGTTGCCCCTTGGCGAGCTGCGCGTCGAGCCGGGCCTGACGGACGATGCCGCCACGGAAGGTCAGCGCCTCGATCTCGACGTTGATCGAGCCATCGACGTTGGCCGGTACCGTGAACGGTAGGCCCGATTGCTTGGCCGCGCCTGACGGCGCCGCGCCGGATTTCGTCGTCGCCGCAGCCGGTGGCCCGGCTGCCGCCTTCATGAGCTCATCGAGGTTGAGCCGGTTGACGTTGAGCGCGACATCGAACTTGGGCGTCGGCCCGAGCGCGACGCTCACCGCGCCGCTCGCTTTGCTATCGCCCAGTTGGACCGAAAGATCGTTGAGCGCGAACTCCTGGACCGACCCCGCGATCCCCGCGGTCACCTTGACGTTGCCCGGGAGCTTGGGCAACGCCGGCGCCTCGGCGCCCGCCGCTTGCGCGACCGCGCCGACGAAGCGGCCCAAGTCGTCGCCGGTGATTTCGACTTTGCCGGTGAGCTTGCCGTTCGCGCTCGCCGCTGACACCGTGCCGCGCAGCGCGAGCTTGGCCGCGGTCTTGGCGAGCGCGATGTCGCCCGACACCGCGATCGGCGCCGCGTCGAGGGCCCCGACCGCGGCCGACAGCTCGATCGGAACGCCGCGAAATTCGATACTGCCGACCGCCGCGAACGGCCCTGCGAGGCTTTCGGCGTTGACGCGGAAGTCGATCTTGTCGAAACGGAAATAGTCGCCGCTGCGCGCATCGCTATAGGTCACGGTTCCACCGAGCAGGCGCAGCCGATCGACCCGGACCG
>CAMDOQ010000186.1 GCA_945903685.1 Rhizobium sp. Q54 | reverse complement strand
TGCTAACCGTCGCGCTCGGCTGCGCCGCCGCCATGCTCGGCTGCGGTGCGCTCGCCGTGCTGCTAGCCCGCTCGCCGGTCGCAACGCCGGTCGTCTATGGCCTCACCGCGGTCTTATGTGCCGTCGCACTCGCCAACGCGCTCGGCTTTTTAATCGGCGACCCGTTCCCGCTCGCGATTGTGCTTCCGCTCGGCCTGCCGTGGCTCGGCGCGCATTTTGCGCTCGACCCGCTGGCCGCGTTCTTCTTGGTCGTCGTCAATCTCGGTGGCTTCGCGGCCAGCGCGTTCGGGTTGGGCTACGGCCGGCACGAGGAGAGCCCAGCGCGGGTGCTGCCGTTCTATGCCGCATTCCTCGCCGGCATGAACCTCGTGGTCGTCGCCGCCGATGCCTTCGTCTTCCTGTTCGCCTGGGAATTCATGTCGCTGGCGTCGTGGGCGCTCGTCATGGCGCGCCATCGCGACCCCGAGTCGGCGCCGGCCGCTTACGTCTACTTCGTGATGGCGAGCGCCGGCACTTTCGCGCTGCTGCTCGCCTTCGGGGTCGCCGCCGGCGCCGACGGCGCCTACACGTTCGCCGCCATCCGCGACGCCTCGTTCGCGCCGCTCGCATCGGGTGCGATCCTCGTGCTGGCGCTGATCGGGGCGGGCTCGAAGGCTGGCGTCGTGCCGCTCCACGCCTGGCTTCCGCTCGCGCACCCGGCGGCGCCGAGCCACGTGTCGGCCCTGATGAGCGGCGTTATGACCAAGGTCGCGATCTACGGTCTGGTGCGGGTCGTGTTCGATCTCCTGGGCGAACCGGTCTGGTGGTGGGGCTTGATCGTTCTCGCTTTGGGCGGCGTGACCGCGGTGACCGGCGTCCTGTTCGCGCTGATGCAGCACGATTTGAAACGGTTGCTCGCGTATCACACGGTCGAGAACATCGGCATTATCGTCATCGGCCTCGGCCTTGCGCTCGCGTTCCGCGCCAATGGCGTTGGTTGGGCGGCGGCGCTCGCGCTGACGGCAGCGCTGTTCCACGTGCTCAACCATTCGCTGTTCAAGAGCCTACTGTTCTTCGGCTCGGGCGCGATCGCGGTCGCGACCGGCGAGCGCAACCTCGAGCGGCTAGGCGGCCTGATCCGCGGCATGCCGGTCACCGCCTTCGCGTTTCTAATCGGCTCGGCGGCGATCTCGGCGCTGCCGCCGCTCAATGGGTTCGTCTCCGAGTGGCTCACGTTCCAGGCGATCCTGGTCAGCCCGACGTTGCCGCAGTGGGGGCTCAAGCTCCTGATCCCGGCGGTCGGCGCGATGCTTGCGCTCTCGGCGGCGCTCGCCGCCGCTTGCTTCGTCAAGGCGTTCGGCTCGGCGTTCCTCGGCCGCGCACGGAGCGACGCTGCCGAACGCGCGACCGAGGTCGACCGTTTCTCGCTCGCCGCGATGCTGGGCTTGGCGCTCCTCTGCGGTCTGGTCGGGATCGCGCCGGTGTTCGTGATCGATGCGCTGGCGCCGGCGGTGCGGGCGCTGATCGGCGAAGCGCTGGTGCCGCAGGCGAGCCAAGCCTGGCTCACGCTGGTGCCGATCGCGGCTGGGCGGAGTTCGTACAACGGGCTCCTCGTTCTCGCCTTCATCGTCCTAGCCGGGCTCGCGACCGCGTTCGCGGTCCATCGCTTGGGCTCGCGCGTCGTCCGCCGCGGCCCGGCGTGGGACTGCGGCTTTCCCGATCCCAGTCCCGCCACTCAGTACACCGCCGAGAGCTTCGCCCAGCCGATCCGGCGCGTGTTCGCGGCCGTGTTCCTGGCTCGTGAGCGGGTCGACCTGCCGCGTCCGGGCGATAATCGCCCGGCGGTATTTCGTGTCGACCTCAAGGACTTGGTGTGGGAGGTGTTCTACGCGCCGGTCGCGGCCGCGGTCCGGTTCATGGCCGACCGCCTGAACCCGCTCCAGTACCTCACGATCCGTCGCTACCTGTCGCTCGTGTTCGGCGCTCTGGTCGGGCTTCTGACGATTCTCGCGCTATGGCAATGACGATCGCCGATCTCGCGGTGCAAGCGGCGCAGATGGCCTTGGTGCTGGCCTTGGCGCCGCTGCTCACGGGTGTCGTGCGCAAGGCGAAGGCGCGGCTCTTGCGCCGGCGCGGCGCGTCGGTATGGCAGCCCTACCACGATCTCGCCAAGTTGTTGCGCAAGGACGCGGTACTCGCCGGCAACGCGTCGTGGCTGTTCCGCGCCACCCCCTACCTCGTGTTCGCCGCGCTGTGGGTGGCGGCGGCGCTGGTGCCGACGTTCGCGACCGACCTCGCCTTCAGTTGGGCGGCCGACGTCATCGCCATCGTCGCGCTGCTCGGTACCGCGCGATTTTTCCTGGCGCTGGCCGGCCTCGACATCGGCACCTCGTTCGGCGGCATCGGCGCGAGCCGCGAAATGATGTTCGCCTCGCTCGCCGAACCGGCGATGCTGATGATCGTGTTCACGCTGTCGCTGGTCGCCGGCGCGACCCAGCTCTCGGGCATCGCCGATTTCTTCCTCACCCAGAACGCCGGCCTCCGGGTCTCGCTCGGGTTGGCGTTGTTTGCGCTCGTGATCGTAGCGCTCGCCGAGAACGCCCGCATTCCGGTCGACAATCCAGCTACCCACCTCGAACTCACGATGGTGCACGAAGCGATGGTCCTCGAGTATTCGGGCCGCCATCTCGCGCTGATCGAGGCCGCTGCCTCGCTCAAACTCCTGCTCTACCTGTCGCTGATCGCCTGCCTGTTCGTGCCGTGGGGGTTGGCGCCGGGCGGCGGCGGCGCGGTTGACTACGCCGTCGGCGCCGCGAGCTACGTGGTCAAGCTCGGCGTGGGCGCGGTCCTCCTCGCGCTGTTCGAGACCGCGATCGCCAAGATGCGCGTTTTCCGGGTTCCTGAGTTCCTCGGCGCCGCGCTCATGCTCGGCTTTCTCGCTACGCTCCTCCTGTTTGTGTCGCGGAGCGTGTGATGGAATTCCTCGAGTTCGACATCGCCCATCTTCTAGCCGGAAGTCTCGTGCTGGTGAGCTTCCTTCTGCTTTACCAGGACCGCATGCTGGCGCTGATCAACATCTTCGCGCTCCATGCCGGGGCGCTCGCGCTCTCGGTCGCGTGGCAGGCGTTCGTTCAAGACGCGCCGTTTCTCTATCTCACCGCCTTTATCGCACTGGCATTCAAGGCGGTCGTGATTCCGACCGCACTGCGACGTATCGTCATTCGCCTCGATATTCACCGTACCATCGAGACCGTGGTCGGGGTCGGGCCGACCATCCTGATCGGCGTCGCGGTGACGGCGCTGGCGATCGCGGTGATGCTGCCGGTGACCGCGCAGTCCGACGTCTACGCGCGCGAGGACCTGGCATTCGCGCTGGCGGTGGTGCTGCTCGGGCTTTTGATGATGGTCGTACGCCGCAATGCGGTCGGTCAGGTGATTGGCTTCATGTCGCTCGAAAACGGCCTGATCCTGGCCGCGACCGGCGCCAAGGGCATGCCGCTCGTAGTCGAGATCAGCGTTGCGTTTTCGGTCCTGATCGCCTTCATCGTGATCGGCATCTTCCTGTTCCGAATCCGCGAGCGTTTCGACACGGTCGATATTCAGGCGCTCGATCGCTTTCGGGGCGACCGGCGATGAGTTGGCTCCCGACGCTCGCGTTCGCGACCGTGCTGGCGGTGCCGGCGGTCGCCGCTGCCGTGCTCGCGCTGGTGCCCGACTACCGCGTGACCGCCCGTCTCAACGTTGCGGCGACGCTGGCGACGCTTGTCGCGGCGCTCGCGCTGTTCGACGGGCGGCCGGCCGCGAACGCATTCATCCTGGTCGACGACCTCAACACCGTATTCCTCGCGCTCACCGCTTTCGTCGGCTTCACGACCAGCGTGTTCAGTGCGACCTACATTGGTCACGAGCTCGCAACCGGCCGGCTGACCCCGGTCTACACGCGCTTCTATCACGCGATGTATCAGGTCCTGATGTTTGCGATGAATCTGGCGTTGGTTGCAAACAACGTCGGCCTGATGTGGGTCGCGATCGAGCTCGCCACCCTCACCACCGTGTTGATGGTCGGCATCTATCGCACCCACGAAGCGCTCGAAGCGGCGTGGAAGTACTTCATCTTGGGGAGCGTCGGTATCGCCCTCGCCCTGTTCGGTACCATCCTCATCTACCTGACCGCGCAGCCAGTGATCGGCGAAGGATTGGCGGCGATGGCGTGGACCAATCTGGCCGCCCAAGCCGCTGCGTTCGATCCCGCGCTCTTGAACCTCGCGTTCGTGTTCCTGCTGTTGGGCTATGGCACCAAGGTCGGCCTCGCGCCCGTCCACGCTTGGCTCCCCGACGCCCACGCCGAGGGCCCGACCCCGATCTCCGCAGTGCTGTCGGGGCTCCTTCTCAACGTCGCGCTGTACGCCG
>CAMDOQ010000185.1 GCA_945903685.1 Rhizobium sp. Q54 | reverse complement strand
CCGTGGGTTTCGATGTTGTAGCCGAGCTCTTCGACTTCGAGCCGCGGGAACTTGTCGTCCTCGCACTTGATCTCTTGCAGCAGCGCGACGTCGGGCTTGGCCGCGCGCAGCCACGCCAGCAGGTTGGGGAGCCGGGCGCGTACGCCGTTGATGTTCCAGGTCGCAAGTTTCACGCGACGCCTCAACCGTTCGTCGGCTTGGGCGAGGCCGCGACCGCGGCATGCTGGGCGAGTCCGTGGCCCAGGTGCGCCCACGCCACCCGGTTTGTGCGGTCAGGCGAGATCTGCTCAGGTCGGTCGAAGCTCAGCACCGTCTTCCGCCGCCACCGGAACCGCGGCGTCGTCAGCCGACCGCGAACGAATTCCCGCAGCTGCACGATGACGAGGCGTTCGGGTTCGTAATCGCGAACGCGGCACCGACCAGGTCTTCGACGAAATCGACCTGCGACCCGGCGAGGTAGGCGAGCGAGGTAGTGTCGATCACCACCCTGACGCCGTTCTGCTCGAACAGCTGATCGTCCTCGTTCTTGGTGTCGTCGAAGGAGAACCCGTACTGGAAGCCCGAGCAGCCGCCGCCCGAGACCGCGATCCGGAACATGACCGGCTTGGTTTCTTGCGCCGCCAAATTGGCAATCCGCTTGGCGGCGTTCTCGGAGAGCAGCAGGGCAGGGGCGTCGGTCATCGGTACGTCCTTGGGCGTCAGGTGCGGAATACTACGGTGCGAACTGGTCGCAACCAACCCCTTGATATGTATCGCTTGGCTGCCGGCTGTCAAATCGGCACCGGGCACGGCAGCTCCGCGGCCGGCCGCGTTGATCGGCCGGAGGGGCCGAGCTAGTGTCGGCCCTATGGCGGTCCGCTTCGCCTATGCCCCCTTTGCCTGCCACCCGGACGCCAGCCGCGGTCGCCTCCACCCCGAGCCCGAAAGCCCGACGCGGTCGGTCTATCAGCGCGACCGCGATCGCATCATCCATTCGACCGCGTTCCGGCGCCTCAAACACAAGACCCAGGTGTTCATCGCCCACGAAGGCGACCACTACCGCACCCGGCTCACTCATAGCCTCGAAGTGTCGCAGGTGGCGCGCTCGGCGAGCCGCGTGCTCGGGCTCGACGAAGACTTGGCTGAGGCCCTGGCGCTGGCCCACGATTTGGGCCACACCCCGTTCGGCCACGCCGGCGAGGACGCGCTCGATGCGGTGATGGCGCCCTATGGCGGATTCGACCACAACGCTCAGACGCTCCGAATCCTGACCAAGCTCGAACGCCGTTACGCCGAGTTCGACGGCCTCAACCTCACTTGGGAAAGCCTGGAAGGCGTGGTCAAGCACAACGGGCCCCTCCTGCCAGCGAACCGGCCGCTGCCGGCGGCGATCGTCGAATACGTCGCGGTCCAGGACCTCGAACTTGCGACCTATCCGTCGGGCGAGGCCCAGGTCGCCGCGCTCGCCGACGATATCGCCTACAACACGCACGATATCGAGGACGGGCTCCGCGCCAACATGTTCGCCATCGACGATCTGCTCGAACTGCCGCTGGTCGGGCCGCTGATCGAGACGATCACGACGCGCTTTCCCGCGCTCGAACGCAGCCGCTTGGTGCACGAACTCTCGCGCCGGCTGATCGATCGCATGATCAACGACCTGATCGAGGAGACCCGCCGCCGCCTCGGACGATCGGGCGCTGCCTCGGCCGACGCGATCCGCGCGGCTGGCGCACCGACGGTCGGCTTTTCGCCCGAAATGCACGCCCATCAACAATCGTTGCGGGCGTTCCTTTACGCCCGGATGTACACCCATTTTCGTCAACAGCGCTCCCACCGGCGCGCGCGCGAGATCGTGACCGATCTGTTCGAGGCGTTCATAGGCGAACCCGGGTGCCTGCCGACCGAATGGCAGGAGCGCCTCGATCGCACGCCCGAAAAAGCCAAGACAGCGCGCCTGATCGCCGATTACATTGCCGGCATGACCGATCGTTTCGCGATCGACGAGCACAAGCGTTTGTGCGGTGGTGATATATAAAATAATGAACGTTTTCAGTAACTTTCAATCTATTGTTAAGAAAGAAATAGAAGGTATGATGGATGCGGCGGTGCTTCCCGCCGGCCTTGAACTCGACGCCATTGCAGCCGCGCCCCCGCGCGAAGCAGGCCATGGCGACATCGCCATCAACGCGGCGATGGTGTTGGCGAAGCAGGCCAAGATGCCGCCGCGCAAGATCGCCGACGCCTTGGCGGAGCGGCTGCGGCGGGACGCGGACGTGGCCGCGGTCGAGGTTGCGGGCCCCGGCTTCGTCAACGTGGCACTCCGTGACGGGTTTTGGCACGCGCGCCTTGCCGAGATCCTGGCGACCGGCACCGCCTACGGCGCTTCGACCATCGGCGCCGGCGCGCGCATCAACGTCGAGTTCGTTTCGGCCAACCCGACCGGGCCGCTTCACGTCGGCCACGGCCGCGGCGCGGTATTCGGGGATGCGCTCGCGAGGCTGCTCGAAAAAGCCGGCTACCAGGTGACGCGCGAGTATTACATCAACGACGCCGGCGGTCAGATCGATGCGCTCGTGCGCTCGCTCCATTTCCGCTACCGCGAAGCCTGCGGCGAGAAGCCCGGCATCATGCCCGAGGGACTCTACCCGGGCGACTACCTGTTCGCGGTCGCCGAAGCGTTCAAAGTCCGCGACGGCACCAAATGGCTGAACCTCCCCGAAGCGACGTGGTTCGCGCCGGTACGCGACTTCGCGATCGAACAGATGATGGCGATGATTCGGACCGATCTCGATCGGCTCGGCATCCAGTTCGATGTGTTTTTCTCGGAGCGCTCGCTCCATGCGGCCGGCCGCGTCGAGGCCGCGCTCACGCGGCTCGAGCAGGCGGGCGTCATCTATACCGGCGTGCTCGAGCCGCCCAAGGGCATGGTGCCCGAGGATTGGGAGCCGCGCCCGCAAACGCTGTTTCGTGCCACCCAGTTTGGCGACGACGTCGACCGTCCGCTCAAGAAATCTGACGGCAGCTGGACCTATTTCGCGGCCGACATCGCCTACCATTTCGACAAGATCGAGCGCGGCTTCCCGACGCTGATTGACGTGTGGGGCGCCGACCACGGCGGCTACGTCAAGCGGGTCCAGGCGGCAATCGCCGCGCTTGCCGGCGACAAGGCCGAGCTCGACGTCAAGATCTGCAACATGGTGCGCGTGCTCGACCAAGGCGTGCCCGTCAAGATGTCGAAGCGTTCGGGCGAGTTTGTGACCCTGGCCGACGTGGTCGACGCGGTCGGCAAGGACGTGGTCCGCTTCATCATGCTGACGCGGCGGAACGACGCCATGCTCGACTTTGACCTGACCAAGGTGCTGGAGCAATCGCGCGAGAACCCGGTGTTCTACGTCCAGTATGCCCACGCCCGCGCCCGCTCGGTGGCGCGTCGGGTCGCGGCCGAGCATCCCGACTTCGAACTCGCCGCGCCGGCGTGGGGGCAAGCGCCGCTCGCACGGCTTGGCCATGCCGGCGAGCTTCAGCTGATCAAGCGGCTCGCGCATTTTCCCGAAACGGTCGAAGCCGCGGCGCGCGCGCACGAGCCGCATCGGATCGCATTTTATCTTTACGACCTTGCCGGCGACTTCCATTCGCATTGGAACCTCGGCAACGACGACCCCGCGCTTCGTTTCATCGTGCCGGGAAACCGCGACCTCACCTTCGCGCGCTTGGCACTGGTGCAGGGCATCGCTACGGTGATCGCCGCCGGCCTCGCCGTGATGGGCGTGGCCCCGGTCGAAGAGATGCGCTAAGCCGGAAAGAATCCGATGTCCGAGGTCGATCGTCCCCCGCCGCTCCTGCAATACGAGGAAAAGCCACCGCGCAGGTGGCTGGTTCTGCCCGAGCGCGCGGTCCTGGTGAAGGGCGGTATTGCAGCGGCCGCTCTCGCGGTCCTCACGATCGCGATCGTCATGGCTTACGACGCCGGGCACCAGCGCGGTAGCAAGGAGGCCTTGCCGGTGGTCGCGGCCGATCCGGCGCCGACCCGGGTTCAGCCCGACTCGCCGGGCGGCCTGCAGATTCCGCACCAGGACAAGCTCGTCTACCAGCGCGTCTCGCCGGGCGGCGTGGCATCGCCGGGGCAGGAAAAGGTGTTGCCAGCGCCCGAGGAGCCGATGGCCAAACCGGCGCCGGAACCGCCGGCGCCCACGGCGGTAGCGCGGGCACCCGGCCCGGCCCGGACGTCCGAGACCGGCCGCACCTCGAACGCAGTTTCGGCGCAATTGCCGCCGACCCCGCCGCTCGGTGCGCTCAACGAAAAACGCCCGCCGATCGGGGCGCCCGCCGCCCCGGGCACGCCGCCGGCCCCCCCGGTCGGCCAATCCGCGCCGGTCGCGGCTCAGCCGCCCTCGGCGACGGCGCCCCGCCCGGCGGGACCTCCAACCCAGGTCGCGGTCGCG
>CAMDOQ010000184.1 GCA_945903685.1 Rhizobium sp. Q54 | reverse complement strand
TCCCGGCCGCGATCCAGGGTGGGCGTGAACGCGGCCTCATCCTACACAAACTCCTCGAGGAAGTGCTGACCGGCGAAACCGCCGACACCGCGACGGCTTTAACTGAGCGAGCACGCGCCCTCGTCGTTGCGATCGGAAAACCCGTCGTCGATGACCCCGCCAAGGGCCTCTCGCCAGTCGAACTCGCGGAGTGCGTCACACGCACTCTGGCCCTGCCGGACATCGTTCGGCTTCGTCCAACCCTCGCGCCGGAGTTTCCGGTCTATGCCTCTCTGTTCGCCGACAATCTAGAACAGGCGACGGCCGGCATCACCGACGCGACGAGCTTTGGTGAGGATGGCAAGCCAAAGGTCGTCATCGACTGGAAAAGCGATGTCCAGCCCAGCCCCGAAACGATCGAGCACTACCGCGCACAGGTCAGGACCTATCTGGATATGACCGGCACCGAACGCGGGCTGATCGTGCTGGTGACCTCGGGTTTGGTGCTGCCGGTTTCGCCTTCTCCAGTCTCTGCGGCCAGCGCCGCCTAGAAACGCGAACGGAGAACGGCGCGTGTCATCATTAGCCTGGATTGATTTCGATGAAGCCGAGCGCCAGCGTGCGCAGCGGATCATGGCGCTGTTCCAGGAAAGGGAGAGCCGTGACGAACTCGGCTTGGGCGGCATCCGTGATTCCATTGCCGATCACCTCTTTCCGGGCACCAGCACAATCCAGACGCGGCTGCGCTATATGCTGTTCATTCCATGGCTGTTCCAGATTTTGGAGAGTTCGAGCGGCGGCGCTGATCAGCTTGCGGCCGAAGCCCGCGCCCTCGAGAATCGCCTTGCCAACGCTCTCAAGGCCGGCGGCGAGTCGAACGGGATCATCGGGCGTGACGCCGGCGCCGATCTGCAACGTCTTCCCAGTTCTGTCTATTGGGCCGGACTGGGCTCCTGGGGAATTCGCTTGTTCCCAGGCTCGACCGACAATTTGTTTTCGTCGATGCGCCACCTCCAACGTGGTCGCCCTCGAGTCCGTGAGAGCGATGACGCCGCCTCGGAGGCGCAGGCCTTGCAGATATGGACGCCGTCGCTGCCGCCCCGACCCAAGAATCTGCTTGAGGCGGCAACCTTCCGCCTCAGCGCTGACGAGGCGCAGTTCATTATCGACCGACTCGTCTTGCACCAACCTCATAGCCTATTGGCGACGTTGGCCCGCAGAGCCGGCACCCCCGCCGACTGCCGCTTTATTTGGGAGCACCCAAACCTCACCCATTTTCCTGAGGAGATGCGCTCGCTCGTCAGCCACGGAGAAGTGTTTTCGAGCGTGATGCACGGCGCGTCACTCCTCTACAACCTGTTGCTCAGCGAACTGCGTGAGCAGCCCGCCTGGATAGAGGACTACAAGGCTCGCTTGCAGGAGTGGCGCGACGAACTGGACATGCCGGCGATCCGCGCCTGGTCGCTCGACGCCTTTTGGCAGTCCGTCGATCACCCCGCCCACAGCATTCGGCCGGCCGCCAAGCGCTTTGTCGCCGAATGGCTGATGTTGGTTCGCGACGGATCGATCACCGACGGCATCCAGACCCAGGCGGCGCAACTGGTGCAGGACCGCGAGCGGCGGCTGAAAACCAGTCAATCTCGCTTTGCGAACAGGGCGGTCCGAGATCGCTGGACAGGGGCATCGGGGACCGAACGGCTGTCCTTCCGCTGGGCGCAGGCGAAGGCACACCTGCGGGACCTCGCAAATGCTCAATAGGACCACGCTCGATCCCGAGACGCGCGTGCTGTACGGCGACAGTCTTCAGCCGCCGCCGGGCTACGTCTTCGACGCGGCAGTCGCCACAACCTTCTCCCTCGACTTCGAGACTGCTCTTGCCGCCCCGGTTAGCCTGGCGTTGTTCGCCGCTGAAAACCGCGACGACATCCTCTCTCATCCCTTGGCCCTGCTCGAGGGCGCTGAACGGATCGCCGGACGGCTCGTCGTCTTCACCGATGCAGGCCATATTCACGCGCAGACTCGACCGCACTCACGGCTCTGCTCACTCCTAGAGCGGATCATCGTCGAAGTCGCAGCCCCTCGCGATGGCGCCTTCCATCCCAAGATGTGGGCGTTGCGCTATAGGCCGACCCTGGCTCAAGACCCGGTCCTGCTTCGCCTGCTGGTTTTGTCGCGCAATCTTACCCGTGACCGCTCCTGGGATATCTCGCTCCGCCTTGATGGCGAACTCACTCGGCGACCCGATACAAATAACCGCCCCCTGTTTGATCTGCTGACGCGTTTGCCGGACCTGGCGGTGTCGGGGATCACCGACGAGGCGCGCATCCTGACCAAAGAGATCGCCGAGGACGTACGGCGGGCACAATGGGCAATGCCCGAGCGGTTCGACGAGGTGTCCTTCGCGGTCAACGGCTTCGGCGGCAAGGTTTGGCAGCCGACCGATTGCGCACGGCTGGGCGTGATTTCGCCGTTCTGCGATACCGACGCCCTGAACTTCTTGGCTGCATTGCCGACGGAAAAACCCATTATCATCAGTCGACCTGACCAGCTGGCCTGCGTCGAGAGCAAGACGCTCGGCGCGTTCGAACGGGTCTCCGTTCTGGACGAAATGGCAGCGAGCGAAGACGGCGAAGAAGTTTCCGCGAGCGCTCTCCAAGGCCTTCACGCAAAAGCCTTCATCTCAGAGATCGGTTGGGACACCCTCGTCACCATCGGTTCCGGCAATGCGACACGGCCGGCACTGCTCTCTGGCAACAATGTCGAGCTGTTCGCCTCACTCCGTGGCAAGCGCTCGAAGGTTGGCAGCGTTGAGCAAATCATGGGGGAGAAAGGTTTCGGCCGCCTGACGCGAACTTTCGTCGCCACCGAGTTGGATCCGATCGATCCCGAACTAACCACGGCCGAGGCGCGCCTCGACGAGGCACGGCGGGCGCTATGCCGTGGCGCGCTGCGACTGCGCTGCGAACGGACCGAAAGCGACGATCCCGAAGAGAAACCGTGGCGCGTCTGGCTGACACCATCCGGACCTCTGCCACTCAAGGGTATCGGTGCTTTAAGCGCCTGGCCGATTACGCGCGGCGACGGGCATGCTCGCGACGTCTTGGCCGCGCTGCGTATGGGGGAAACAGTCGATCTGGGCGCCATGCCGATGGTCGATCTCACCCGCTTTCTTGCCTTCCGCCTGACAGATGAAAGCGAGAAGGCTTCCGCCTTATTCAGCACTAGCCTGATCATGGAAGGCCTCCCGGCTGAGCGGCATGCCGCCATACTTCGCTGGATAATCGACAGTCGGGACGCGTTCTTCCGCTATCTGAGGCTGCTATTGTCCGAACTCGGCGACCCGTTCGGCGCGGCGCTCGCGGCGCATGAGGGGCCAGGACATACCGCATGGGCCGTGTCGGCCGATGACGCCCCGCTGCTCGAAGATATGGTCCGCGCGCTCTGTCATGGAGGCGAACGGCTCCATGCGATCGAACGTCTCATTACGCGGCTGGAGTCGGGCAGCGACGCAGGCCCAGATCCCATCCCGGATGACTTCCGCACCCTGTGGGATGCGTTCCGCATCGCGCTCCAAGACCTGGGAGCTGACCATGTCGGATAAACGCTTCGAAGCAGCCGCCGCTCTGGCGCCGCTCAAGGCGTTTCAGCGCCGCACCGTCGACTACGTGTTTGATCGGCTCTACGGGGACCAGGATCCCGTGCGTCAGTTCCTTGTCGCCGACGAGGTCGGTCTTGGCAAGACGATGGTCGCCCGCGGTGTGATCGCGCGGACAATTGAGAAACTCTGGGACAAAACAGAACGGATCGACATCCTCTACATTTGCTCCAACCAGGCGATCGCAGCGCAGAATATCAATCGCCTCAATGTGCTCAATCGACGTGAACTGGCTTTGCCAACACGCATGACACTGATCCCGTTACAGGTCCGGGGCGATCAGGGGCTCGACGCAAATAAAGTCAACTTTATCAGTCTGACGCCCGGAACCACTTTCGATCTACGGTCGACCACAGGCGTCACCCGAGAACGCGCCCTGCTTCTGCGGATGCTCGAGGGATGCGTTTCGCGACCAAGGGGCTTGCACAACCTGCTTCAAGTCACCGCTGGGGTGGACGGTTGGAACCAAGCCGTCGATGATCTGACACTGGAAGGTGTCGATCATCGAATCATCGATCGCTTCCGCCGCGACGTCGAGGGCGATGCCAGCCTGTTCGAAGAGCTTGAGTCTGTATGCGATCTCTTCCCTCGCCGCAGGGAGAGTTACCCGATCGAACTGGCGCAACGCCGCAATAAGCTGATTGGCAAACTTCGGGGAAAACTGTCTCACGCCTGCGTCGACGCACTAAAACCCGACCTTATCATTATGGACGAATTCCAAAGGTTTCGGGATCTGCTGCATGGTGAAACCGACGCAGCAATACTGGCGCGCGAGCTTTTCGACTATTCTGA
>CAMDOQ010000183.1 GCA_945903685.1 Rhizobium sp. Q54 | reverse complement strand
CGGGGTCTTGACCTTGATCTTGGCCGGCATGCTGTTCCTCTTGCGCGTGAAAGATTGAGACGACGCGGGGTTAGCGTGGCTCGGGCGTCGATCATGGCGCCCCGGACCCGCGAAAACGCGCGGCACATTAGGCATCGCCCGCCCGGGGCGCAAGCCCCTTAGCGCCGCTCTACCCGAGCTTTTGGAGCGTCGCCAGGACCATGACGCCGGCGACGATCAGACCGCCAAGCCGTACCGTGAGACGGTCCTGGACGCGGTCGATCTTAGCGTCGAGCGCCTGGATGTCGGCGCGTAAGGCGGCGAACTGCAGGTCGACGGTCGCAAACCTCTGGTCGATGTCAGCTCGCACCGACAGGAGCCCCTGGTCGAGGTCCTTCTTGGTCGCGAGTTCACCGGTGATCATGTCGGCCAACACCGCAGCATGGGTTTCGGCGTGTTCACGCGGCACGCCCACGTCCTGCAACCGCCGCGCGTAACTCAGCGTATCGAAAACCGGCATAGGTCGCCACCTCGTTGGGTCGGGCGCCGCCCACCGCGGCACCTTCTCCGACTCCTATGCAAGGTCGAGAGATCGGCTACGTGCGCTCGGCCGCTGCCGCCACACGCGGCGCCGGCGCGGCGGCGAGAAAGGCGAAGGTCTCGTCCAAGCTCCGCGCGACGTGAAAAAGCCTGAGCGCCGCGTGCGAGGCGAAACCCTGCCCGATCATGTGCTGGACCAGGGCTTCGAGCGGCCGCCAAAACCCGCTCGGATCGACGATCACGATCGGTTTGTCGTGAAGGCCGAGCTGGCGCCAAGTCACGACCTCGATGGTCTCGTCGAGCGTACCGAGGCCGCCGGGGAGTACGAGGCAGGCGTCGGCCATGTCGAACATGCGTTGCTTACGGACATGCATCGAGGGGACGACGACCGTCTCCGTCAGGTGCTGGTGGCGAACTTCGCGCCGCGCCAAGTGTTCCGGGATGATGCCGATCGCGCTGCCGCCGCCCGCCAGCACCGCGTCGGCGACGACGCCCATGAGGCCGACCCGGCCGCCGCCATAGACGAGCGCGATGCCGCGCGCGGCGAGCGCTCGGCCGAGGTCGTGGGCGAGCGACCGATAGCTGGGATCGTTGCCGGCATTGGAGCCGCAGTAAACGGCGAGTGCGTTGATCGGAGCCATAAGGGTCTCAGTCCGCATTCCTAGGCCGGTTGCGCGGTCGGGGTCCACCGCCATGGTGCGGCCGTCCCACGGATTCGTGATCTGAATCACAAAACCGTGACTGGGCGGGAGTGAGGTTCGTCGTCTACGTGTTACCGGCGTTTGTGGCCTCGACCGTGTCCGGAGGGAGGCTCAACCTTGGAGAGGCAAGAATGAAAATCAGCAAGTATATGATTTCCGCGGCGGTGGTCGGCGCGCTCGCGCTCACAGCGGCCGGCTACGCCGTGGCGCAGCAGGCGATGGTGCCGAAGCCGGTCGAGTATCGGCAGAAGATGATGCAGAGCCTGAGCGCGCATCTGGGCGGCATCTTTTCGAATCTCAAGGGCGAAGTGAACGCGAAGGGCAACATCGCCCATCACGTTGCCGCGCTCAACGCCACCGCGCAATCGATCGCGCTGGTGTTCCAGCCGGGGTCGGAAGGCGGCAAGGCCAAGCCCGAGGCGTTCGCGGAGAAGGACAAGCTGATGGCGGCGGCCAAGGCGCTCTCCGACGCGACCGCGAAACTCGCGGCGGCAAGCGGCGACCAGATCGGCGCCGCGGCCGGCGAAGTCGGCAAAAGCTGCGGCGGCTGCCACACGCCCTACCGCGCCCAGTAAGCGCGACTTGACGTGACGGGCGGGCGGTCTGCTCAATGCAGGCCGCCCGTTTCGTTTTCGAGGAGATCGTCCGCGTGACGCGCGTCTCGATATCGCTGCCGCTGGTTGCTGCGCTGGCGCTGGCCGCGTTCGCCGCCGCCGCCCAAGACGATCCTGTCGAGCGCGGCGCGTATCTCCTGAAGGCAGCCGGCTGCGTTACCTGCCACACCGCCAAGGACGGGACGCCCCTGGCCGGCGGACGCCCGTTCAAGACGCCGTTCGGCACCTTCTATAGCCCCAACATCACGCCCGACAACGAGACCGGGATCGGCCGCTGGAGCGACGAGCAGTTCTACCGCGCGCTCCACGACGGCGTGCGCCCGGACGGCGCGCATTATTTTCCAGTGTTCCCCTATCCGACCTATACGCGCATGACGCGGGCCGACGCGGTCGCGATCAAGGCCTACCTTTTTTCGCAGCCGGCGGTACGGCAAGCGAACCGGCCGCATTCGCTGCCCCCCGTGGTCGGCTGGCGGGAGATGCAGTCCGGCTGGAAGTTCCTCTATTTCTCTCCCGCCGAGTTCAAGGCGGATCCGGCGCTGTCGGCCGCCGTCAACCGCGGCGCCTATCTCGTCACCGCGCTCGCGCACTGCGGCGAGTGCCACACACCGCGCAACGCGTTCGGCGCACTCGATCCTACGCGCGCGCTCGCCGGCACGACCGATGGCCCCGGCGGCGAGCGCGTCCCCAACATCACGCCCGATCCCGAAACCGGGATCGGCCAGTGGAGCGAGGGCGATATCGTCCAAATCTTGAAGACCGGGCTCAAGCCCGACTATGACGCGGTCGGCGGCTCGATGGGCGAGGCGGTCAACAACGGGCTCCAGCACTTGACCGACGACGATTTGAAGGCGATCGCCGCGTACCTCAAGACCGTGCCGGCGGTGAAGAACGCGGTCAAAGCGACGCCGAAGAAGTAGTCGGACCCGCCGCTCCCGCCGAAAGCGAAAGAGCGGTTGTCGCCCCGATCGGCCCGGCCCATTATGGGCGCGACTCGAAGCCAAGGAGCGGGGCCGTTGACCAGCCAGCCGCCGAGCGAAGGGCCGTCCGCGACCGGATCGCCCCGTTCGCGCCTCATCGTGATCGCGGCCGCGATCGCCGCAGCGGTCGTGATCGCCTATCTCATCGCCCAATTCGACGAGCGCCGCGAGCCGCTCGCGCCCGCCCCGGCGCCGAGCGCGGAACCGTCTAAGTCCGCCCCGGTCCCGGCGACCGCATCGACCGGCCCTGCGGCGCCGGCTGCGATTCCGCCGGCGGCTGCACGTCCCTCGTTCGACGTCGTCCGCATCAACCCGGCGGGCGATGCCGTGATCGCCGGCCGCGCGCCGCCCGGCGCCGAGGTCACCATCAAGGATGGCGATCAGGTGATCGGGCGGGTCAAGGCCGATGCCCGCGGCGAATGGGTATTCGTGCCGGACAAGCCGCTGGCGTCGGGGGATCGTCAGCTTTCGCTCACGATCGTGCTGCCCGATGGCAAGGAAGTGACCTCGGAAAGTTCGGTGGTTCTCCACGTACCCGACCGCGCCAAGTCCGAATCGCAGCCGACCATCACCGTGCTGACGCCGACCGACGGGGGGGCGAGCCGTGTCCTGCAAGGGCCGGCGCCGCCAGGCGGCGGGCTCTCGCTCGACATCATCGACTACGACGACGCCGGCAAGGTGATTTTCTCGGGCCGCGCCAAGCCCGGGGCCAAGGTCCGGGTTTATGTCGACGACAAGGCGGTCGGCGAGGCGACCGGCGACGCCCAAGGCCGCTGGCAGGTAACGCCCGACGCGGCGATCGCCGCCGGTCCGCACCGCTTGCGGATCGAGGAGCGTGCCGGCAATGCGGTCGTCAAGCGGCTCGACATCCCGTTCGTGCGCGCGGTGATCGATGCCGCCAAGCTCGCGCCGGGGCGGGTCGTGGTCCAGCCGGGGAACTCGCTCTGGCGCATCGCGCGCCGCACCTACGGTCACGGCACGCGTTACACCGTGATCTTCAGCGCCAACGATTGGCAGATCAAGGACCCCGACCTGATCTACCCGGGCCAGGTGTTCGTGGTTCCGCCGACCGAAAAACGCTGAGCGGCCCCGGTTTAATCGAGCGTCCGCCGGTAGCGCCAGAGCGCGATCGCCGAGACGCCGAGGATGAAACCGAGGAGCGGCCACAGCTCCGGCAGCGCTTCGGCCAAGCCGGTTCCCTTCAGCATGATGCCGCGCACGATGCGCAAGAAATGCGTGATCGGCAGCACCTCGCCGATCGCTTGCGCCCATTCGGGCATGCCGCGGAACGGGAACATGAAGCCCGAGAGCAGGATCGAGGGCAGGAAAAAGAAGATCGCCATCTGCGCCGCCTGCAGCTGCGAGCGGGCGATGGTCGAGAAGGTGAAGCCGACCGCGAGATTGGCGGCGATGAAGACGGCGGTGAGCGCCAACAGCAAGAGCACATTGCCGGCGAACGGCACGTCGAACACCCAGCGCGCGGCGGCTAGGATCAGCGCGACCTGGACGTAACCGATCAGGATGTAAGGCACGATCTTGCCGAGCATTACCTCGAGCGGCCGGATCGGCATCGCGAGCAGCGTCTCGATGGTGCCGCGCTCGGCCTCGCGCGTCATCCCGAGCG
>CAMDOQ010000182.1 GCA_945903685.1 Rhizobium sp. Q54 | reverse complement strand
CGTGGCGGCCCTCGCAGGTAAGCAACCGACTGCGCGGTCAGCGCGAATAGTACTCGACGACCAGATTGGGTTCCATCTTGACCGGATAGGGTACGTCCGCGAGCTTGGGCACGCGCACGAGCTTGCCTTTCATCGCGGTGTGGTCGATTTCGAGATAGTCGGGCACGTCGCGTTCGGCCGACTGGGTCGCCCCCAGCACCAGGGCCATCTGCTTGGCGTTGCCCTTGAGTTCGACGGTATCGCCTTCGTCGAGCCGCTGGCTCGAAATCGTTACCCGCTTGCCGTTGACCAGAACATGGCCGTGGCTCACGAGCTGGCGCGCCGCGAACACGGTCGGCGCCAGCTTCATGCGATAAACGATCGCGTCGATCCGCGACTCGAGTAGCCCGATCAGCTCCTCGCTCGAGTCGCCGCGGCGGCGCATCGCTTCCTGATAGATGTTGCGGAACTGCCGTTCCGTGATGTTGCCGTAGTAGCCCTTGAGCCGCTGCTTGGCGTGAAGCTGAATGCCGTAGTCCGAAGGCTTGCGTCGCCGCTGACCGTGCACGCCCGGCCCGTAATCGCGGTCGTTCGCGATCGGACTCTTGGCGCGACCCCACAGATTCTGGCCGAGACGGCGGTTGATCTTATACTTCGACGACTGGCGTTTGCTCATGCCGGCGTTCCAAAAGCCTTTGATTGCAATCGGTTAGCGGCGGGATCGGGCGACCCTCGCCGCAGCGAACGGCGCACTATACGCACCATCCTCGGATTGTCAAACCAGCCGAGCCTCGGGCGCCGTCAGGCCGGCCCGGCTTTGGCGCGGCCGCGCCGCCCCACCACCAGCGCCTTGATGACGCCCCGGAGGGTGCGGACCTCCTGCTCCATCAGGTTGGCGCGCGTGAGGATGGCGCGAAGATTTTGGACCATCGACGCGCGTTTCTCGGGCGGCTTCAGGAATCCGGCGGCATCGAGCTCGTCCTCGAGGTGGCGGAAGAGGTGGCCGAGATCGTCATGGGTCGCAGGCTCGGTGCGCTCCGATTCGAGCACGACCGCCGGCCGCGCGTCACCGGCAAGAAACCACTCGTAGCCGACCAACAACACGGCCTGCGCGATGTTCAATGAGGCGAACGCCGGATTGATCGGCACGGTCACGAACGCCTCGGCGAGCACGGCGTCCTCGTTCTCGAGCCCAGTCCGTTCGGGCCCAAATAGGATGCCGATCTTCTTGCCCGCGGCGTACTGGGTGCGGATCGCGCTCGCGGCGTGGCGGGGCGTCATCACCGGCTTGATGATGTCGCGTGCCCGCGCGGTGGTGGCGTAGAGGTGCTGAAGGTCGGCGACCGCCGCCGCAGCGCTCGGAAAAAGCTGCGCCCGATCGAGTACGACGCGCGCACCTGAGGCAGCCGCGATCGCGCGCTCGTTGGGCCAGCCGTCGCGCGGCGTGACCAGCCGCAAGTCGGTCAGCCCGAAGTTCAACATCGCGCGGGCGACGGCGCCGATGTTCTCGCCCAATTGCGGCGCGACCAGGACGATGGTCGGGCCGCCCAACTTCGCTTCTTTGGTACGGTCGGTGCCCGCCATCTAGGACGCTATGCGCCGCCAAGTCGTGCGACCGGCGGCGTCTTCGATGGCGATGCCGCGGCGTTTGAGCTCGTCGCGAATGCGATCGGCCGCGGAGAAGTCACGACGCTGGCGCGCGGCGGTACGTTCGGCGATCAATTGCTCGATCGCGGCCGCCTCATCGCCGGCCTCGCCCTTGAACCAAGCCTCCGGATCCCCGCCCAGCAATCCGAGCAAGCCGCCCGCGGCTTTGAGCTCCGCCTTGAGCCGCCGGCGATCGGCCGGCTCGGTCGCTTTATTGGCCCCGCCCGCGAGCGCGTGGAGTTCGGTCAACGCCTGCGGCGTATTGAGATCGTCGCCCAAGGCCGCTGCGAATGCGGCCGGCGGCTGGGCCGGCTCGTCGTCGGCATCGCCGACGTGACGGAGCGCGTGGTAGAGCCGGTCGAGCGTCTGGCGCGCGTGCGCCAGGCCGGCCGCGGTCCAGTCGATCGGCTGGCGGTAGTGGGTCATCAGCATCGCCAGGCGGATCGCCTCGCCGCGTTCTTTCTGCAGGAGATCGCGCACGGTGATGAAGTTGCCGAGCGATTTCGACATCTTCTCGCCCTCGACCATCAGCCAGCCATTGTGGAGCCAGTAGCGGGCGAGCGGCGCACCGTCGTGGGCGCAGATCGACTGCGCGATTTCGTTCTCGTGGTGCGGAAACACGAGGTCCTGGCCGCCGCCATGGATATCGAAGGTGATGCCCAAGTGCCGCTCGCCCATCGCCGAGCACTCGATATGCCAGCCGGGGCGACCGCGGCCCCACGGGCTGTCCCAGCCCGGCTGTTCGGACGTCGAGGGTTTCCACAACACGAAGTCGGCCGGGTCGCGCTTATAGGGCGCGACCTCAACGCGGGCGCCGGCAATCATCTCGTCGCGGTTGCGGCCGGAGAGCCGGCCATAGTCCTTGAACAGCGGCACATTAAAGAGCACGTGCCCGTCGGCAGCGTAGGCGAAGCCCTTGACGACCAGGCGTTCGATCATCCGCACCATTTCGGCGATGTGTGCGGTCGCGCGCGGCTCGATCGTCGGCGCGAGCGCGCCGACCGCCGCCATATCGGCGTGGTAGGCATCGGTCGTGCGCTTGGTGATCGCTTCAATCGGCTCGCCCGACGCCTTGGCGGCGTCCATGATCTTGTCGTCGACGTCGGTGATGTTACGGGCGTAGGTGACGCGCGGATACCGTGCCTTCAAGAGCCGATACAGCACGTCGAACACGATCACCGGGCGGGCGTTGCCGATGTGGGCGAAGTCGTAGACGGTCGGACCGCACACGTACATACGAACGTGCAAGGGATCGAGCGGCTCGAACGGCTGCTTGGCACGCGCAAGCGTGTTGTAGAAACGAAGCACCGTACTCACGCTGCCCTCCCCGCCAGCCGCGCCTTGACGCGCTCGGGCCCGATCAGCGGCAGCAGCGCTCGCATCTCAGGCCCATGATCGAGGCCGGTCAAGGCGAGCCGAAGCCGCTTGAAGAGCGGCGCGCCATCGACCTTGGTGACGCCTTTGATCGCCCGCGTCCACGAGGTCCAGGTGGTGTCGTCCCAATTGCCCGGCGGCAGCAGTTCGGCGGCTTGACCGACGAAGTCGGCGTCCTCGATCACCGGCGCCACCGGGCCGGTAACGATTCGCCACCAATCGCGCGCTTCGTTCACGGTCGCCACGTTGGCGCGAACCGCGATCCAGAACGCTTCGGGCGCGTCGCCCAACCCGAGCTTGGCGAGCCGCTCGCGCACGGTCGAGAACGGAAGCCCGCGCACAAGCTTCGCGTTGAGGGCGCGGAGCTCGGCGTCATCGAACCGCGCTGCCGCGCGGCCGAACTCGGCCAACTCGACCCGCGCCGCCAGCTCATCGAGCGTAGTCTTGACGATCACGCCGTGCGCAGTACCCAATCCCGCCAGGAGGCTCGCCAGCGCCATCGGCTCGATGCCGGCGTCACGAAAACTCCGGACCGCCAAACTGCCGATCCGCTTGGATAGGCCCTCGCCGCCCTTGTCCAGCATCAGCGCCAGATGCGCAAAGGTCGGCGGCGCCGCGCCGAGGGCGCGGAAAATCTGCACTTGCGAGGCGGTATTGGCGACGTGGTCCTCGCCGCGAATGACATGGCTGATGCCGAGCGCGACATCGTCGACGACCGAAGTGAGCGTATAGAGCGGGCGGCCGTCGCCGCGCGCGAGCACCGGATCGCTCACCGTCCCGGGCGGAATCGCGATCGCGCCCTTGACCGCGTCGTGCCAACCGATCGGTTCATCGTTGAGCAAAACCGCCAGTGCGGTCGCTTGCCGGCGGCCTCGAGCGCGGCGCGGTCGGCATCGCTCAGCTTGAGCGCAGCGCGGTCGTAAACCGGGGGCTTGCCGGCGGCCCGGCGCGCCTTGCGCTTGAGGTCCAGATCGTCGGGCGTTTCATAGCAAGGATAGGCACGGCCCGCCGCCTCGAGCGAAGCCAGCGCCGCCGCATAGCGATCAAGCCGATCGCTCTGCACGACCTCGTCGGTCCAGCCGAGCCCCATCCACGTGAGATCCTCGCGGATCGCCCGGGCGTACTCCGCCTTCGATCGTTCAAGGTCGGTGTCGTCGAGCCGCAAGATGAACGCGCCGCTCTGGCGGCGCGCGAACAGCCAGTTGATGAGCGCAGCGCGGAGGTTGCCGACATGGAGATACCCGGTCGGGCTCGGCGCGAACCGGGTAACGATCGCGGCGGCGGTCATTTGTCGCCGGTGTAAGCGTTGGTGATCGGGTAGCGGCGATCGTGACCGAACGACTTCGACGTGATCTTGACCCCGGGCGGCGCCTGGCGGCGCTTGTACTCGGCGCGGTAGAGCATGCGCGCGACGCGGGCGACGGTTGCGGCGTCGTGGCCGCGGCCGACGATCGCCTCGACCGCCATCTCTCGCTCGACCAGGCACT
>CAMDOQ010000181.1 GCA_945903685.1 Rhizobium sp. Q54 | reverse complement strand
GCCGTCGTTGCGACCGACATTCCCGGGTGCCGCGAAGTCATCGTCGACGATGAAAATGGCGTCCTGGTCGCGCCCGGCGACCCCGACGCCCTGGCCAGGGCGGTGATCGCGCTCGCCGACGACCCGGCTCGGCGCGCGCGGCTCGGCGCTGCCGGCCGGCGGCTGGCCGAAGCGAGCCTGGGGGTCGAGGCCATCGCCCAAGCGACGCTCGCCGTCTACCGCGACGCGCTCGCGACTGGCACGCCTTGATCGCAGACAAAGAAGAAGGGCGCGCCCATAGGGCGCGCCCGGTTACCTTGGTGTCAGGAGAGAGAGACTACGGCTACGAGCGCGGGATCGTTTCGTTGAGTTTCTTCATCGCCGCGACGAACGCTTCGGGACGATAGGCTTCGTCCTTCGCAGTGGCGTTGTAGGCTTCGTTCAAGACGTCGTTCATGCGCTTGTACTGGGCGTCGTTGACGATCCCGGTGTTCTTCATCGCATTCAAGATCGCGGCCAGCGCCATGGTCGCCTGCTCGGCGGTGGCGTAGTCGACGAACTCGCCCTTGATTCCCTCTTGGATCACGCCGTTCAAGAGCGCCTCGACGTCCTTGCGTTCGAAATTGTGCTTGGCGAAGCGGTCGACCAGCCCGCCGACCAGGGTCCGCATCTCCTTGGCGGCATCGGTGGTCTGCTGCGGCCCCTGGGTGGAGGCCTGGTGCAGCCGGATCGTCAGCTCGCGGAGCTTGGTGCCCGACGCCGGGTCGATGTGGCTGGCGACGATCCGCAGCATGATCATGTTGGCGTCGTTCAGGCGCACGATGCCCGGCCCGAGCTTGGCGCTGTCGCGCGGCTGCCAGCGCACGTTCGACATCGGGTGATGGCAGGCGTGGCAATCGAACAGCACGAGTTCGGGGAAAATGCCGTCGCGGCTCCGGGTCGGCGAGGTCAACGCGTCCAACAGGTCGCGGAGCTGGATCGCCTGGCCGATTGCCCAGGTCTGCACCCCGTTCCACACCTTCTTGCGCTTGCGGTAGTCGGCGTCGACCACGAAATGCGCCGGCTGGATCGCGGTGAAGGTGTCGAGCTCGAAGCTCATGCGGGGATGCCCAGCGCCCATAATGCGGTGGGTGACGAATTTTGTTTCGTTGCCGAAGTGGCACGAGAGGCAGAGTTCGGCGCGTTTGACCGGGTCGGTGGTCGGATACATGCCGAGCTTGACGTTCTCGTCGTGGGTCGAGGTGCCGGAAACGTGGAGCCCGAGCCAGCGCACGGCGCCGCCGTGGCAGGCTTCGCAACCGACGCCGTCCGAGACCTGGAACGTGCGTCCGCGCGCTTCCTGCACCGGATAGTCGGCGTGGCAGTCGAGACAGACCTTGGCGGTGTGGGCGTTGGGGAGCCCCAGATTGGCGGCGATCCGCTTCGATTTTTCGTTGTGCAGGACTTCGAACGCCTTGGCGTGCTTATCCTGGCGGGTCCAGGTCACGTACTCATTCTGCAGGACGTTCGAGTCCTTCCACGGGGTGACGGCGCCGTGGCAGGTCGAGCCGGCGCAACTCGCGACCCCTAAATGGACGTCTTTGCTCTGAGAAGGAAGTGGTTGCGCGCTTGCCGCGGCCGCCAGTGATAGCGCCCCGACGCCTGCCATCGACAGCCAGCGAAGGGCCTTCCGAATCGAATAACCCATGGTATCCCCCCAGCGTTTCGGCGCCTCCAGGCGCTCTCGGCTTCCATTACTATGCCGTGGCTCTGCTGAATGGAAAAGCCTTAACTCGCTGTGCTCGAAACGCCGTTGCAATCGATTCTCGTTACGTTGGCCGGCCCCGTTTTCGGGAGCTTCGCCGCGACCTTTGCCCACCGCATCGCGACCGGCGGCAGCCCCTGGCGCGGACGCTCCCGGTGCCCGGCGTGCGGCCACGCTCTGGCGGTCAGGGATCTGGTTCCGATCGCGAGCTGGCTCGCGCTCGCCGGCCGCTGCCGCTACTGCCAGAGCGCCCTCGGGCGGTTCGAGCCGGCGGTCGAAGCGCTCGCGCTCGCCATCGCGATTATCGCCATTGCCCGGTTCGGCGACGGCCATGTCTGGCTCGCAGCCGGGCTCGGCTGGGCCTTGCTGGCACTCGCCGCGGCCGATGCCCGCGCCATGGTCCTCCCCGACCTCATCACGCTGCCCCTCGCGCTCGCCGGGTTCGCCGCGACCGCGTGGCTGGCGCCGGAGCGGCTGGCGAGCCACGCCGTGGCCGCCGGCGGCGCGTTCGCGCTGTTTCTGGCGATCCGGCTTGGCTACCGCCGCCTCCGCGGCCGCGAGGGCTTGGGCCAGGGCGATGCCAAGCTGATGGCAGCGGCCGGGGCGTGGCTCGGACCGGAGCCGCTCGCGATCGTGGTCCTGGCCGCGGCGCTCGCCGCGCTCGCCGTGACCGGCCTCCGCCAATGGCGGGAGGGGCGGGTCGACCTTGTTGCGCCGGTCCCGTTCGGCGCCTACTTGGCGCCGGCGATCTGGCTGGTTTGGATCGCCGATCCTATCCGCATGTTCTAGACATGTTCGCGCCGCATGGCGCTGCGACGCCCGCCCGCGTATGATAGCCGGGCGACCTAACCCACGGAAAAAGCACACTCATCCGCCGGTGACCCGCGACCTCGCCGATATTCTGATCGATTCCGGGAAGCTCGATTCGCTCGCGCTCGACCGCGCCCAAAGTTTGGGCCGTTCGACCGGCGAGCGTTTGGATCTTGTTCTCACGCGGCTGGGCCTTGTCTCCGAAGAGGACATGGCGGGCGCGCTCGCCGAGCACTTGGGCGCGCCGCTCGCGCGGACCGAGCACTATCCCGACAGCCCGGTCCTGGTCGGCCGCGTGACCCCCCGTTTTTTGAAAGAAGCGCGGGTGCTGCCGCTCGAAGAGCGCGACGCCTCGCTCGCGTTGGCGATGGCGGACCCGCTCGATCGCTACGCGCTGGATGCGATGGCGCTCCTGGTCGGCAAGCAGGTCGAAGCGTGGGTCGCGATCCCGGCCGAACTCGAGCGGATGCTGGCCCGGCTATACGGCGATGGCAGCGAGGTCCGCGCCGCGACCGCTGCGGACGCCGACTCGCGCGACCACTATGCGGCCGATGCCGCGCGCCTTCGCGACCGCGCGAGCGACGCGCCGGTGATCCGGATCGTCGATGGCTTGATCGAACAAGCGACCGAGGCGCGCGCCTCCGACATTCATGTGGAACCGTTGGTCGACCGGCTGCGCATCCGCTTCCGGGTCGATGGGGTCTTGCGCGCCCAGGCGCCGCCCCCGGCCAGCCTGCGTGCCGCGATCGTCAATCGCATCAAGGTGATGGCAGGCCTCAACACCGCCGAGCGACGGCTCGCGCAGGACGGCCGCATCCGCACCAGCGTCCGCGGCCGCGAGCTCGACATCCGCGTCTCGATCATTCCGGTCCAGTACGGCGAAAGCGTCGTGCTGCGCCTGCTCGACAAATCGCGCGGCCCGCTCGATTTCGAGCGGTTGGGATTCGCGCCGGCGTTAGCGGCGCGCCTGACCGACGTGCTTCAGCTTGCGCACGGGCTGGTCCTGGTCACCGGACCGGTCGGCAGCGGCAAGACGACGACGCTCTATGCCGGGCTTAAACGCTTGAACGCGACCGAGCGCAAGATCGTCACTGCCGAAGATCCGATCGAATACGAACTTCCCGGCATCAATCAGATCCAGGTCAAGCCGCAGATCGGCCTCGCCTTCGCCGACGTGCTTCGCGCGACCCTTCGCCACGATCCCGACGTCCTCATGATCGGCGAAATCCGCGACCGCGAGACCGCCGAGATCAGCGTTCAGGCGGCGCTGACCGGCCACCTCGTGCTGACGACGCTGCACACCAACGACGCCGCGAGCGCGGTCACCCGGCTCCTCGACATGGGAATCGAGAGCTTCCTGCTGGCATCGGTGCTGCGCGCGGTGGTGGCGCAGCGGCTGGTGCGGACGCTGTGCTCGGCCTGCCGCGCGCCCTATACGCCGGCCCGCGACGAACTCGCCTATGCCGGCTTAGCCGCCGACCATGCCGGCGCGACACCGGTCTTCTACCGCGCGGTCGGTTGCCCGGCGTGCGGCGGCACCGGGTATATCGGCCGTACCGTGATCGCCGAGATGCTTGCAGTCGACGAGGCGGTACGGACCCTCATCATGGAGCGCGCCGATTGGCACACCATTGCCCGCGCGGTCGGCGCCGGCGGCATGCAGACGCTCGCCGCCGACGGCTTCGCCAAGGTCGCAGCCGGCGCCACCACGGTGGCCGAGGTCCTGCGCGTGTCGC
Source organism: Rhizobium sp. Q54 (assembly GCA_945903685.1). GTDB lineage: Bacteria > Pseudomonadota > Alphaproteobacteria > SHVV01 > SHVV01 > SHVV01. Next base: position 235 of record CAMDOQ010000181.1, on the reverse strand, counting down.
GGGCGGTCTAGGTGCCGCGCTTTCGCTACAAGGCGGCCGAGCCGAGCGGCGAAACGGCCGAGGGCGAGATCGAGGCCGTGAACGAAGCGGCGGTCGTCGCGCTCCTGCGGGCCGGCGACCGGCTGCCGATCCGGATCGTGCCGGTCGCGGCGGCGCGGGCGCGGCGCAACTTCCTCGACCGCCTGCGCGCGGTTCTGGTTCGGCCGGTTTTTTCCACCGCCGCGATCGCGCCCCG
>CAMDOQ010000180.1 GCA_945903685.1 Rhizobium sp. Q54 | reverse complement strand
CGGCGTCTTGCGGCGGGGGCGCGGGCGAGCGCGGTCGAGGCGCTTGACCCCCTGCATCGCCGCGGCGAACAGCGTGGCCTCGTCCGTGCCCAACGACCGGCCGCGTTTGGTCGTCATCGCCCCCTCAACCCGCATCCTCGATCAGAATGACGTGCAGGCGCCGCGGCCCGTGCGCGCCCAAGGTCGGGACCAGCTCGATGTCGCTGGTGCGCGAGGGGCCGGTGATGAAGGTCGTGGTCCGCGGCAGACCGCCCGCGGCACGCAAGCGATCCCACGCATCCTCGTAGGTCCCGACCAGGTCCTTCACCGCGACCACGACCACGTGGTTGTCGGGCAGGAAATTGAGCGTGTTCGGGCGGTCGGCGAACGAAGCCATCATCAGCGTCCCGGTTTCGGCGACCGCGGCGAAGGTTCCGGTCAGCGCGACTTGGTCCGATTCGCGGGCCGCGCCCTGGCGAATTTCGAGGAGCGGCTGCGCCGCCCACGGCAGCGAGGTGAGGCGTGAATCGGGCGCCATCGCGAGCTTGGGCGGCAGGTTGTGGCGTGCGAGATAGCCGGCGACCACCTTGGGCACTTCGCTGGCGCTCGCGACCCGCTCGACTGTGCCCGAAACTCCCTCGATCATCTTGATGAACAGCGCGACGTTCGCCGCTCGCCCGCCGGCGGTGCGGTCGGGAATCAAGTTGCGCGCGTGACCTTCGAGCCGCGCGGCCGGAGCGTCGCCGCTCGGATCAGTCGAGTGGTTTGCGCGGCGCCTGCCAGCTAGCGATTTTCGCACCTCCGCCAGGATCGCGTCGCGGGCGTTCGCGCTCATGCGGCGCCCGCGCGTCGGCGCTCGCGCCAGAGGCTATGGAAGGTGCGGCCCTCGGGTGCAGGGAGATCGCGCCCGCCGGTCCAGCCGCCGGCGAGCGGCAGCCGGCGGAACGCGCCGCGGCGAGCGCCGTGATTCCCTAAGAGCCGCGCCGCCGCTTCGGACACCAGCCGATAGAGCCGGGGCCGCTTGGCCGCGAACGCCCATGCGGCCAGCGCCCAGCGTTCAGGCGCCGGGCCGAGCTTGGCGGCGAAGCTCTGCTCGCGATAGGCGCGCATCAACTTCGGGAGCGGGATCCGCATCGGGCACACTTCCTCGCAGCGCCCGCAGAAGCTCGACGCGTTGGGCAGGTGATGCGAGTCGGCCAGACCGACCAGGCTCGGCGTCAGCACCGCGCCCATCGGCCCGACATACGTCGAGCCATAAGCGTGGCCGCCGATCGCCGCATAGACCGGGCAGTTGTTCATGCAGGCCCCGCAGCGAATGCAGCGGAGCATGTCCTGGAACTCGGTGCCGAGAAGCCGCGAGCGGCCATTGTCCAAGAGGATCACGTGGTAGTCGGCGGGCCCGTCGAGGTCGTCGGCGCGCCGGGGCCCGGTCGAGAACGTGGTGTAGGTCGAGAACTCCTGTCCGGTCGCCGAGCGCGCCAGCACCCGCAGAATCGTGGTCACGTCCTCGAGCGTCGGCACGAGTTTTTCCAGGCTGGCGACGACGATGTGCATCTTGGGCAGACTTTGGGTGAGGTCGCCGTTGCCTTCATTGGTGACGATCACCGAGCTGCCGGTCTCGGCGATCAGGAAATTGGCACCGGTGATGCCGACATCGGCGGCGATGTAGCGGGGCCTCAGAATCTTCCGGGCGTCGTCGACCAGATCCTTGGGCTCGCTCCGTTTCGGGAGCCCGTAGCGCTGATGCTTCTCGAAGAAAAGATCGGCGATCTCTTCTTTCGTCTTGTGCACCGCCGGCGCGATGATGTGCGAGGGCGCTTCGCCGGCGATCTGGATGATGTATTCGCCCAAGTCGGTCTCGACCGGCTCGATGCCATTGGCTTCGAGGAACTCGTTCAAGCCGATTTCCTCGGCGATCATCGACTTGCCCTTGGTCACCGTTCTGGCGTCAGCCTGGCGGCAAAGGTCGAGGATCGTGGCGCGCGCCTCCTCCGGTGTCCGACACCAGTGGAGGGTGCCGCCCGAAGCGCGGAGTTTGGCCTCGTAGGCTTCAAGGTAGAAGTCGAGGTTGGCGAGGGTATGGTTCTTGATATCGCGCGCCTGATCGCAGAGGCGCTCGAATTCGGGCAAGCCGGCCCGGGCCGCGAGGCGCCTTGGTCCCATCGTCGAGATGAGCCGGCCCATCGCGGTCTTGAGGTTGGGCTTCTTGAGCGCGTCCCTGACATTGGCTTTGAAGCGGGGCGAGGTCAGCTCCATCACTCGCGCCCTTCGCCGATCGCGGGCCCGTGGGCGTCGTCGGCCAGGATTTCGGCGACGTGGCGGACCGCGACCGTGCTGCCGTCGCGCTTCAACTTACCGGCGATGTTCAAGAGACAGCCCAAGTCGCCGCCCGCCACCGTGGCCACGCCGGAGGCGGCGAGCGACTGCGTCTTGCGCGCCGCCATTTCGTTCGAGATGTCACCGTATTTGACGCTGAAGGCGCCACCGAAGCCGCAGCAGACTTCGGGGTTGGCGGCTTCGGCGAGCGTCGCCCCATCGACCGAAGCCAAAAGGAGCCGCGGCTGGCGCGAAACGCCCATCTCGCGCAGGCTCGAACAGGAGTCGTGATAGGCAACCGTGCCGCGGTAGGACGCGGCGACGCGGACGGTGCCACGGACGTCGACCAGGAACGCGGTCAGTTCATGGGTGCGGCGCGCTAGATCCTCGGCCTTGGTGCGATAGGGGTCGTCGCTGCCGAACAGAGTCGGGTAGTGGCGCTTGATCATGCCGGCGCAGCTTCCGGAGGGCGCGACGACGTATTCGTAGGGCCCGAACGTGTCGATCACCTGGCGCGCGATCGCGACCGCATCGGCGCGGTCGCCCGAATTGTAGCCGGGCTGGCCGCAGCAGGTCTGCGCTTCGGGCACGACCACATTGCAGCCGGCCGCTTCGAGCAGCTTGATCGCGGCGAAGCCGACCCGCGGTCGAAACAGATCGACCAGGCAGGTGACGAACAAAGCAACGGTCGGTCGATCGGTGGTCAAGGGTGCGCCTCGCGGTTGGCCCGCATCAAACCGCACGCGTCGGGGGCACGCAACTGCGGTGCGGGCGTCAGGACGGGTCCTTCGGCCACGGATCGCCGCGTTCGACCACGGCGCGCGGCAGCAGGAGGTAGTAGCGCCCCTGGCTCTTCATGCGCCCGGCCAGGTCTTCGGCGCGCGCGCCGGCACCGAAGAAAATGTCGCCCCGTACCGGACCCTTGATGGCGCCGCCGGTATCCTGCGCGATCACGAGCCGCCGGTAGGCCAGCCCCGTCGTCCCGGGTCGGTCGCCGGGGAGCGTGGTGTCGAGCCAGATCGGGACGCCGAGCGGGATATAGACGGTATCGACCGCAAGCGAATGCTCGGCCGTCAGCACGGCGCCCTGCGAGCCCTCGGCACCCGCGCCCGGGAGCGGGCGGAAAAAGATGTAGGACGGGTTCTTGTTCATGAGCGCCGCGGCCTCGCCCGGATTGGCGCGGAGCCAGGCGGCGATCGTCTGCAGCGACACTTCCTCGCGGCTCAGCACGCTGCGCGCGATCAACTCGCGCCCGATCGCGACGTAGGGGTGGCCGTTCTGCGCGGCAAAGCCGACCCGGCGCACCGAACCGTCTTCGAGCACGACCCGCCCGGATCCCTGGATATGCAGGAAAAACGCCGCGATCGGATCGTCGACCCAGAGGAGTTCGAGGTTGCGCCCCTGGAGCGCGCCGCCCTCGATCTCGGCCCGTGAAGCGTAGGGCCGGAGCGCGCCGTTCACGACCTTGCCGGCGGTGCGCTGGCCCTTGAGCGTCGCGCGGAACTGACCGAGATCGACCGTAATGAGGTCGTCCGGGCGTTTGTAGAGCGGCACCGAGAATTGAGAGCTCGGACGTTCGGCGCCGCGCAACTCGGGTTCGTAGTAGCCGGTAAAGAGGCCGTCGCGGTCGCGGTTGTTGGCCGCCGCCACTGGAAAGAACGCCTCGGCGAAGAAACGGCGGACGGCGCCGGCATCGGCGACGCCGAGCGCCCGAGCGCCCTCGCAAACGGGCTTCCAGTCGGCCACGGTACCGGCGATTCCGCCGGCGCCCAGGCTGCGTTCGGGTGGCCCGCGCTCGAAGCGGGCGCAGGACGCGACGAAGGCCGCGAGCGCACCACGCGGATCGCCAGCATCCCATTGTTTAAGCGCGGCGAATGTCGTCGGCTTGAGGACTAGGCGGTCCGGCAACGGCGGCTTGAGAAGAAAATACCAGCCGCCGGCGGCAGCGGCGGCCGCAACCGCGACTGCCGCAGCGCCGAGCGCCCAATAGCGGCGCATCAATTCGGGCTACGGGTCGCGATCAGCGTCCAGTTGGGATCGGAACTCGCCGTGCTGCGCGCGAACGTCCACAGATCGGTGACGGTTTGCGGCGACCGCGAGTCGCCGCTCAGGATGGCGCCGTCCTTGTCACGGACGATCGTCACCATCTCGCTCACGAACTTGACCGTGACCTCGGCGATCTTGCTGCTCATGCCGGCTTCGACGATTTCGGACGCCTTGATCGCGAGCAGCGTGGTTTCGGCGGTCTC
>CAMDOQ010000179.1 GCA_945903685.1 Rhizobium sp. Q54 | reverse complement strand
TTCTGATGCCGGGGCTCTTGATCGCTGCCATCGCCGGGATTTTTTCGGTCGGTGCATTCAACCCGATCGCTTCGGTGATGATGGCGCGCTACGAGCACCTCGAGGCGCGTTATCTCGAAGGCCGCCCGAGCCTACTCGCGGTATCGTCGAGCGGCTTGTGGCTGCGCCAGGCCGACGAGCGCGGCCAGTCGGTTCTCCATGCCGACGCGGTCTCGGCCGAGGGTACCGAACTCTACCGCGTCACCGTCTACCTCTATGAGGGCACCGACCGTTTTTTGCGCCGGCTCGACGCCGCCGCGGCCCGACTCGATGCCGGGTTCTGGGAACTCAAGGACGTGCTCGTCACCAACCTCGACGGCAGCGTTGATCGGTCGGCGCGATTCGTGCTGCCGACCAGCATGACGCCGACCCAGATTCAGGAGAGCTTCGCGTCGCCGGAAACGATGTCGTTCTGGGCGCTGCCCCCATTTATCGGCATGCTCGAGGACGCCGGCTTTACCGCGCGCCGTCACCGGCTGCACTGGCATTCGCTGCTAGCGACGCCGCTCTTGCTCTGCGCCATGCTGCTGATCGCGGCGACCTTTACCTTGCGGCTGACCCGTAGCGGCGGCGTCGGCATGCTGGCGAGCGGCGGCGTCCTTGCCGGCTTCGTCTTGTTCTTCCTCACCGACCTCGTGCTAGCGCTCGGCCTTTCGAGCGCGATTCCGGTGGCGCTCGCGGCCTGGACCCCGGCTGGGGTCTGCAGCCTGCTCGGCATCGCGATGCTGATGCACCTCGAAGACGGCTAGATGCGGCGCACCGCTATCTTGACCGCGGCGGCGCTGTCGGTCGCGCTTGCCGCCGTCGCGGCGCCGCGCGCCGCCGAAATCCTACCGCTCGACGAGCAAATTCTCCTTCAAGCCGATACGGTCGTCTACGATCAGGACAATCGGATTGTCGTTGCCCGCGGCAACGTCGAAATTTCCTCGGGCGAGCGCGTCTTGGTGGCCGACGAAGTCGTTTACGACGAGCGTGCCGATCGAGTCGCGGCGCGCGGCAATGTCGCGGTGCTGGAGCCCTCGGGCAACGTTATTTTCGCCGACGGGATCGAGCTTACCCGCGACCTCCGCGAAGGCTTCATCGACGGGTTTCGCGCCCTGCTGGCCGACCAGACCAAGGTCGCCGCGGCCTCCGGAGAGCGCCGCGACGGCAACTTCACCGAAATGTCGCGCGGCGTGTTCTCGGCTTGCGAGCTTTGCCCGACCGACCGCACCCGCGCGCCGCTATGGCAGTTCAAGGCGGTGCGCGTCGTCCACGATGAGCAGAAACAGCGAATCGAGTACCAGGATGTGATCCTCGAGTTCTTCGGCATTCCGGTCGCCTACTCGCCCTATTTTTCGCACCCCGATCCGCGTGTTGCGCGCAAGAGTGGCTTTTTGGCGCCCGAGTACGGCTCGTCCAGCGCGCTCGGCCAGACCCTGCAGATTCCCTACTTTTTCAATCTCGCGCCGCATCGTGACTTCACCCTGGCGCCGATTTTCACGACCAAGGAAGGCGTGGTCGCGTTCGGCGAGTACCGCGAGCGCACTGCGGCGGGCCGCTTCGACGTCAAGGCCTCGATCACGCAGGTCGACGAGCGCAATCCGCGCAACGTCAAGACCGGCGATCGCGAAATCCGCGGCCACATCTTAAGTCAGGGTCGGTTCGATCCGAATCCGACCTGGCGGTGGGGGTTCGACGTCAACCGTTCAACCGACGACACCTATTTGCGCCGCTACGACTTCGGCAATTTCGACTCGCTCACGACCCGGCTGTACGTCGACGGTTTTCGCGGACGCAATTCGATGTCAGCCAACGCCTATGCCTTTCAGGGTCTCCGCGTCGACGACGATCCGAGCCGAACCGCAGTCATTCCGACCCTGTTCGACTACAACCTGATCAGCGAACCCGGGCGGTATGGCGACACCTACTTGTTCGACGCCAATCTACTGCTGCTCACCCGCGACGAAGGGCCGGCTAGCAACCGACTGTCGCTAAACGGTGGCTGGCGGCTCCCCTATATCGGGCGCGATGGCTCGGTCTACACCATGACCGCGAGTCTGCGCGGCGACGGCTACATCGTCGACGATGTTCCGACCAGCTCCAACCCCCGCCAGGTGGTCGCCGATGGCGGCACCGGCCGAATCCTCCCGCAACTCGCGCTCGAATGGCGCTATCCGATGATCCGCGACGACGGTTCGGTCCGCCAGACCATCGAACCGATCGTGCTCGGCGTGGTGTCGCCCTATGGCGGCAACCCCAATGACATCCCGAACGAGGACAGTCTGGCGTTCGAGTTCGACGCGACCAATCTCTTGACCGCGAGCCGGTTCCCCGGTCTCGACCGCGTCGAGTCGGGGCCGCGGGTCAATTACGGCGTTCGCGTCGGTGTCTACAGCGACGCCGGGGGCTACGGTACGCTCTTAATCGGGCAAAGCCTGCGCGCCCAGGAAGACGACACGTTCGCCGACAAGACCGGGCTCGAAGACCGCCGTTCCGACTATGTGAGCCATCTCTATTTCGTCCCGTCCGAGTTCATCGATTTCACCAACCGGCTCCGCCTCGATCGCGACACGATCTCGATCCGCCGCAACGAGATCGTATTGAGCGCCGGGCCGCGCGCGATCCGGGTCGATGCCAGCTACGTCGCGCTATCGCGCGAGCTCACCACCGACGAGCTGGTCGGCCGCCAAGAGGTCGGCGTGCAAACCCGCCTTCAGATCACCCCGTTCTGGTCGCTCGCCGCACGCACCCGCCAGGACATCAGCGACGATCGCGAGACGCTGAGCTACGCTGTTGCGCTCGAATACCTGGACGAGTGCTTCGATTTCATTCTGACGGCGGCACGCAGCTTCTTCCGCGACCGCGACATCGAGCCGTCGAGCTCGATCAAGGTCCGAATCCGGCTCAAGCATATTGGATAGGTTTTCTTCTACCGAACGCCGGAGTTCTTTATAATCGTGCCACCGCTGGAACGCCGTTCATTTACCGTGACCATGGTTCGAGGATTTCTCGCTCGCCTTTGCGTCGGCGCCGTGCTGGCCGCCGCGCCGGTCGTCGCCCACGCCCAAGAGCTGTTGTCGATCGCGGCCGTCGTGAACGACGAACTCATCTCTGGCTACGACCTCGACCAGAGCATCCGGCTGTTCATGACGACCACGCGGCTGACCGATACGCCGGCCAATCGCCGACGCTTACGCTCGCAGGTGCTCAACAAACTGATCGAGGAGCGGCTGCAATTCCAGGAGGCCAAGCGGCTCAATACCGCCGTCAACGAAGAGGAAATGGATCGCGGTCTGCGCGTGCTCGAGCGCCAAAACAGCATGCGGCCGGGCGACCTCAAGAATTTTCTCGTTTCGAAAAGCGTCGACTTCGAGGTGTTCCGTACCCAACTTCGCTCGGAGATTGCCTGGAACAAACTGGTCCTGCGCCGGCTTCAACCGACGATTTCGATCGGCGAGGAGGAGATCGACGACGCCATGCGGCGCATCAAGGAAGACGTCTCCGGCGGCGCCTACCTGCTGTCGGAGATTTTCCTGCCGTTCGACAGCCAGGACCAGGAGAACGAAGCGATCGAACTCGCGCGCCGGGTGTTGGGCCATTTGAACGACGGGGCCCAGTTCGCCGACCTCGCGCGCCAGTACTCGCAGGGCGTCACTGCCTATACCGGCGGCGATGTCGGTTGGATCCAAGCCTCGCAAATGCCGCCGCCGGTCAGCCAGGCGCTGTCGACGCTCAAGCGCCGCCAAGTATCGCAGCCGATCCGAACCGACGCCGGCTACTATCTGATCCTGGTGCGCGACACCCGTTCGTTCGACGGCGAGGGCGCCGACGACAAAGCTCAACTAGACTTGAAGCAGATCGTGGTCCCGATTGCGGAAACGACGAGCGCGAGCGACCGCGAAGCCAAACGCCGCGAAGCGGAAACGATCAGCGCTAAAGTCAACGGCTGCGCGACCGCCGACGAACTCGCCAAGCCCTTGAACTCGCCGACGTCGGGCGATCTCGGCACCATCGCCCTCGCCGATCTCCCCGCCGAGATCCGAAGCGCGGTCGCGACCCTGCCGATCGGCCGCGGCTCGGCACCGGTTGCCCGCCCGGGCGGCATCCACGTGTTCGTGGTGTGCCGCCGCGACGAGCCGAAGGCGGCGATGCCGACCCGCGACGACATCGCCCGCTCGCTCACCAATACGCGCCTCGCCCTGATGGCCCGCCGTTACCTTCGCGACCTTCGCCGCGACGCCGTTATCGAAGTCCGCTGATGCCCGACCGCCCGCCGTCCGCGCTCGCCTTGACCATGGGCGAGCCCGCCGGTATCGGCCCCGAATTGGCGCTGGCGGCGTGGGCGGCGCGTGCGAACGGGGTGCCGCCGTTCCTGTTGATCGCCGATCCCGACCATATCGCGGCGTTGGCGCGGCGATTGGGCCGCACGGTCCCGCTCGCGACCGTCGGCGACGGCCGCGACGCCCAGCGCGCGTTCGCGACGGCGCTGCCGATTAGGCCGATTGTCCTCGCCGCGCACCCGATTCCCGGTCGGCCCGCCGCCGACAACGCGCGGGCGGTAGTCGCGGC
>CAMDOQ010000178.1 GCA_945903685.1 Rhizobium sp. Q54 | reverse complement strand
CTTGCCCTCGAAGGTCAGGACATCGACATCGAGTTGGGCGAGATAGGGCAGTGCGATCTTGTAGCTCAGCTGCTTGTGTTCGACTCGCTGCGCCCACGGGCTGCCCCAGCAGGTGTGGCACCAGACCTCGGTTTTGGCGCGCAGGCCTTTGACTTCACGGTTGAAGGCTTTGACGTAAAAGTCGGGCGTGAGAATTGGGTCTTCGATGATGCCCGCGGTCTCGTGAATGCACGGTTCCTCGATCTGGATCACCGGGCAGCCGGAATCGGCCAGACGGTGATACTCGGCGTTGAAGGCGTCGGAGAGGTCATTCACCAGTTCGCGGCGATCCTTGTAGAAATCGTTATTGACGATGGCTTCGATGATCTGCGCCGAGATCGCGCCGAATTTGACCGGCTTCGCCGTCATTGCCTGCGACGCCCGCCAGTTGCGGTCGTACTCGAGCGGCCCGGCGCCGACCTTGCCCGTCACACGCGGCGGTAGGCGGGTTTCGACCACTTCGTACAGGATGTCGCCCGGCATCTTGTCGCGGTTCGACGCGATCATCGCATTCGCCATTTCCGGGCGGCCCATGCCGGTCAGGCGTTCGAACACGTAGGCGAACCAGCCGCGCCCAGCGACGTCGTCGTCGAAGCGCGAATCGCCGTCGACCAGAAGGTCGATCCCGGCGCGCGCCTGATCGGTGACGTGGCACTTGATGGTGTCGAGATATTGCTCGCGGTAGACCCGATCTGCCATGCCGACCGAGAACGGCCGCCCGTCGAGATTGGCGGTGTACCACGACGGACGCGGCAGTGCGCCGGTAGTGGTAGTGAGGAGCGGCTTGTTCTTGCTGACGGTAAGCATCGGATTTTTCCTACGCGCTACTGGGACGAGATCGGTACCCTTCCGAGGTGAACGAAGCCCTGCGGCGAGGAACCTGTCAAGGGCGGGCTGCTCGCGGTAAAAGAACGGCGGGGGACGAAAGATGAACCTGGCGGCGCACCTGCTAAAGACCGCGTTGAGCCTGGGCGAGCGGCCGGCTGTCGCGCGCGGGGTTCAGGTCGTTCGCACCTACGGCGAACTCGCCGACCGGGCCAGTACGTTGGCAGCGGCGCTACGCGGACGCCTGGGGCTTGCCGTCGGCGATCGGGTCGCGCTCGTGATGACGAACGATCCGGCGTTTCTCGAGGTTCTATACGGCGTCTGGTGGGCGGGCTTGGCCGCGGTCCCGATCAATGCCCGGCTCCACGCGCGCGAGATCGCCTACATCCTCGAGAACGTCGGTGCGCGGGCGTGCTTTGTGACGCCGGCGACCGCCGCGAACGCAACGGCAGCGATCGCCTCGCTCCCGTCGCGGTGCGAGGTGATCGACGTCGAGAGTACCGATTACCGACACTTGTTCGGGGACCAGCGCCTGGCGCCGGCCGAGGTCGATCCGACGGCGATCGCCTGGCTCTTCTACACGTCCGGCACCACCGGGCGGCCCAAGGGTGCCATGCTCAGCCATCGCAACCTTCTGGTCATGATCCTGTCGTACTTTGCCGACATCGACTGGCTCGACCAGCGCGACACGATGATCCACGCCGCGCCGATGTCGCATGCCTCGGGCCTTTACGGCCTGCCGTTCGTTGCCCGCGGCGGCCTGCATGTGATCCCCGACAGCGGTCACTTCGATCCCGATGAGCTCGCGGTGCTGTTCCGGAGCCACGCGAACGTAACGCTGTTCGCCGCGCCGACCATGCTGACGCGCCTGATCCACGCGCCAGCGCTGCAGGACCACGACTTCGCCAATCTCAAGACGATCCACTATGGCGGTGGCCCGATGTACGTCGCCGACCTCGCGAAAGCGATCGACCTGTTCGGCCCCCGGCTGTTCCAGATCTACGGCCAAGGCGAGAGCCCGTGCACCATCACCGGCCTTTCCAAGCTCGAACACCAAAACAAGTCGCACCCCCGCTACCTCGAGCGTCTGGGCTCGGCCGGGGTCGCGCGTACCGACGTCGAGGTGCGCGTGGTCGATGCCGAGGACCGCACGCTGCCACCGGGCGAGATCGGCGAGGTCGCGGTCCGGGGCGACGTGGTGATGGCCGGCTACTGGGCCAATCCCGAAGCGAGCCGGCGCTCGCTCCGCGGTGGCTGGCTGCATACCGGCGATATCGGGGTCTTCGACGGCGACGGCTTCCTGACGCTCAAAGACCGCGCCAACGACATGATCATCTCGGGCGGTTCCAACATCTATCCGCGCGAGGTCGAAGAGGTGCTGCTGACGCATCCGGGCGTACTCGAGGCAGCAGTCGTCGGCAGGCTGCACCCGGAGTGGGGCGAGGAAGTGGTGGCGTTCGTGGTCGCGCGGCCCGGTACACCGGTTAACGCCGCTGACCTCGACCGCCTTTGCCTCGATCACATCGCGCGCTTCAAGCGACCGCGCCGTTACGCCTTCGTCGACACGCTGCCCAAGAACAACTACGGCAAGGTCCTAAAGACCGAGCTGCGTAAGCGCGACCTGTCGGACTAGGTCGCCGTCGCCGGCGGATTGGCGGCGAACGTCCGCTCGTCGGCGCGGATCTGGCCGGGCGCGATCGTCGCCATGTGCGCGAGCGCCTCGTAATGGGGGGCGAAATCGGGCTTCGTCGCCTCGATCAGTTGATCGTAGCTCTCGATCACGAAGTAGATATCCTGGAAGTCGTCGATCCGATAGGTCGTCTGCATCAGTCGAAGCAGGTCGAAGACCACGCGCTTCGGGCGCGGGTCTTCGAGTGCGTAGATGGTCTCGCCCTTGGACGAGACGATGCCCGAGCCGTAGATACGAAGCCCGTCCGGCGTTGCAATCAATCCGAACTCGACCGTGTACCAATAGAGCCGCGCGAGGTAGGGCAGGCTGCCGAGGTCGAGCGCCTTGAGGCCACCTTTGCCGAACTCCTGCAGGTAATCGGCAAAGACCGGATGGAACAGCATCGGCACGTGGCCGAACACGTCGTGAAAGATATCGGGTTCCTGGAGGTAGTCGAGCTGCGCGCGGCGTCGGATGAACGTCGTCGCCGGAAATCGGCGGTGCGCCAGATGATGGAAGAAGGCGTCGTCGGGGATCAGGCCGGGCACCGGTACGATCTCCCAGCGGGTCGCGCGCCGCAGGATCGCGCTCAAGCGGTCGAAGTCAGGAATCCCGCCATCGGCAGCGATCCCGAGTGCGGCGATGCCGGCGTGATAGTCGGGGGCGGCGCGGCCTTCGAGCAGCCGGGACTGCCGGGCGAACAGAACGCGCCACGTGTCGTGCTGCTCAGGCGTGTACTTGCTCCACTCCTGGGCGGCGATGTGCGAAGGAATTTCGCGGGTTGATGCGGGTGGCAGGGGGCAGCACTCCTATAGCGTGCTCGGATCGGTCCCAGGGGCAATACCGCAAAAGTACAAGAGTTATAGATGGGGGATGCGCGGGGTGATGGCCAAGGGAATTCCCGGATTTGCGATACCGCTCGTTGCGGTTATGCGCTAAGAGTTAGTGATAACGATCACAACGAGAAACGTCGTCGGAGTCCCAGAGAACGCGCTCGATTGAAGCGGGTAGGGGGTTATGGAGAAGTTTGCTCTCGGCCATGCCAGAGGGGATGACTGGCGCGCCGTTGGTGCGGCGTGCGCGCGCCAACTAGGGCCGCTCTCCGGCGATGCCAATCTCGGGTTTCTCTACTTTAGCGAGCGCTTCGGCGGAGACGCCCGCCCGATCGTCGAGTTCTTCAAGGCCGAAACCGGGATCGTCGATTGGGTTGGCACGTCCGGGCACGGTATCCTTGGCGGCGCGCAGGAATACTATGACGAGCCCGCGATCGCGGCGATGGTCGGCGCATTCCCGCGCGATTCCTATCACCTGTTCCGGGCCGATCACGGCGATTTCGACGGGTTCCGGCGCCGGCACGAGGCGTGGCTCAAGCGGAGCGACACGCATTTCGGGGTGGTCCACGCCGATCCGCGGACGCCCAACCTCGATTCGCTGCTGCCCCGGTTCGTCGAAGCGACCGCCAGCTACTTGGTGGGTGGCCTGACGTCGTCGTCCGGAAGCTACCCGCAGATTGCCGAGTCGGTGTTCGACGAATGCCCGTTTTCCGGCGTTCTGTTCGCCGAGGACGTCGAGGTTGTCACCGGCCTCACCCAAGGTTGCACGCCGCTCGGGCCCGCGCATACCGTTACTGAAGCTCGCGGCAACGTCGCCATAACGCTCGATGATCGGCCGGCGCTCGATGTGCTCAAGGCGGACGTCGGTGAGCTCTTGGCGCGCGATCTCAAGCGGATCGGCGGCTATATCTATGTTGCGTTCCCGGTTGCCGGGTCTGACCGCGGCGACTACGTCGTCCGCAATCTGATCGGCATCGATCCCGCCCGTAGTCTGGTCGGCATCGCTGCTCGGCTTGAGCTCGGTCAACGACTGATGTTCTGCCGGCGCGACGCGGCTAGCGCGACCGAGGATCTACGGCGCATGCTGGCCGATATCAAAAGGCGGGCGCGGCGCCCAGCGCGCGGCGCGGTCTATTACTCGTGCGTCGCGCGCGGGCCCAACATGTTCGGCGCCGACTCGGGCGAAACGCGCGCGATCCGCGACGTATTCGGCGACATCCCGATGGTCGGGTTCTTTTGCAACGGCGAAA
>CAMDOQ010000177.1 GCA_945903685.1 Rhizobium sp. Q54 | reverse complement strand
CGTCCCCGCCGCGAACAGGAAGCCGCAGAAGCGCAGCAGCAGTCTCATAGTAGAAGTCCTGTTTGCCCCGGACAGCCGCCCGCGGCCGCGTCGCGATCCGGCAATGCTGTCAACCCAAAGCTCAATATGTCGTTCCTCCGGTCGCCGGGTTCAACAGAGGCGACCGCAGAATTCAACGATGCTGGCCCGAAAAATCGCCGGTTTTTATGTTCAAACTGAGGCTTTCCGGTCATCGTCCGCTCCGCACCGCGGTGGCGCCGGCAAGCCTGGTGGTGAAGAAATTGTCGATTGCCTCCCCGATGGCGGCGGCGGTCTTGCTCTGCCAGGCGCCGGAGGTGAGCTGCTTCAGATCGTCCTTGCTGGACACATAGCCGAGTTCGATCAGCACCGACGGCACGTCGGGCGCCTTGAGCACCTTGAAGCCCGCCGACTTCATCGGGTGCTTGTGCATCTTGGCGACCTTTTTCATGTCGGCCACCAGCGTCTTGGCGAAGTGCAGGGAAAATGCCTTGGTCTCCCGCTGCGCCAGATCGATCAGAATGTCGGCCACATCGCCGGGCTCGTGCGACATATCGATCCCGGCGATCACATCGGCGCGGTTCTCGCTTTCGGCAAGGCGCCCCGCGTCGGCGTCGGAGGCCGTCTCCGACAGCGTATAGACCGTCGCGCCCTGGGCCTCGCCCTCGCCCTTTTTGATCGCGTCGGCATGGATCGAGACAAACAGCGCCGCCTGCCGGATGCGCGCCATCCGGACCCGGTCGACCAGCGGGATGAAGGTGTCGTCGGTGCGCGTCATCACCACGCGGTATTTGCCGGTCCGTTCCAGCGCGTCGCGAAGCTGGACCGAGAACTCCAGGACGAGGTCTTTCTCCATCACGCCGCTGGCCGCGACCGCGCCGTTGTCGATACCGCCATGGCCGGGATCGAGCACCACGATCGGGCGGGGATCGCCCTTCTGCGCCGGTTCCCGCTCCTGGCCGCTGGCCGTGGGCGTGCGCGCCGGCCGGCCCTCCGCCGCGAGCGTCTTCATGAAGCTGTCGCGGTCGGTGGAGGCCAGATCGACCACCAGCCGCGCCGGCTGGCCGGCCGCGGCCTCGACCACGAAGGCCTTGTCGATCCGCACCGGCTTGGTCACATCCATCACGATGCGCGAGCCGCCCTGCATGACCAGGCCGAAGCGGAAGGCCTTGACCAGGCCCCGGCCGGTGGCGCCGGTCTTGGGCGGCAGGCTGAAGGTCACCTGCGGCAGGTCGATCACCACGCGATAGGGATCGGCGAGCGTGAAGACGCGCAAATCGACCTTTTTAGAGAAATCCATAACGAAACGGGTCTGGGAATCGTCGCCGCCGACCCTTGTGTCGGTCGCGACCGGATAGGCGCGCGAATCCGCCCGCTCGGCCGACGAAGCGATTCCCGCCCCGGTCAGCAGCAGCAAAGCAGCGAGGATTGTGAGGTCCGTCGCCCGAATAATCACGAATCCAGAGCCTCCGAGACCGTCTTACTCCATAAGGAGGGGGTGGTTAATCGGAACTTAACGGCAGGACCCAAGCCTGTGGTTTGTGTGGCTTTTCAGCGACTAGCTTGCCATTCGCCATTTCGATCCGTAAGTATGGGTGGCTCACGGTTGAGTAACCGGGTGTGCCGCGTTCGGCCCTCCGGCACGTGTGCCAAGGATTGCTCCCCCTCGAAACGCTGTGGGGACCGGCTTGGCGGACGAGAAGCGACCGGCCCCTGTTCGCGCTCTAGCGCTGCTGGCGGCGGCCGGTCGAAGCCGAGGCTCTTGTTCAGGACACCCGACCGACGCGGCGGCGCTGATGCGCGCATTCCCCGCGAATCGTGAGTGTAGACGCCCGGTGGCGCCGTGCGCCGCCGTCCTCCAACGGGTTGAGGTCATGCCCGACGCGTATTTCAAGGTCCGGCCGGAGCGTCGCTCTCTTCAGAGCGTGCGCGTTTCACGCCGGACCCGCACCGCGCCTCGGCGTGGCACTGTGACCCAGTCCTTCCACTTCGTATCAGGCCCGTCCTTGCTCGCGCCGCCGTTGACCGGCGGCAGTGAGCCGACGCGCCGTAAAGAGACAGTTCAATGGCCAATAAAATGCTTATCGACGCGACGCATCCGGAGGAGACCCGGGTGGTCGTGCTGCGCGGCAACCGCGTCGAGGAATTCGATTTCGAGACGGCGCACCGCAAACAGCTTCGCGGCAACATCTATCTCGCCAAGGTAACGCGGGTCGAACCGTCGCTGCAGGCGGCGTTCGTTGAGTATGGCGGCAACCGCCACGGCTTCCTGGCGTTTTCCGAAATCCACCCGGACTACTATCAGATCCCTGTCGCCGACCGGCAGGCGCTGATCGACGCCGACGCACGCGCCGCCCGCGACGACGAGGAGGCCGACGACCACCATCGCGGCAACCGCCGCCCCCGTCAGGGCCGCAATCGCAACCGCGAGCGTCCTCACGCCCGCCGCGACGAACCCGTCCAAAGCGATCCTCTGGGCGCCGAAGGACAGGCGCACGAGGCCGCCGAAATCCCGGCCGGCGAGAACGCCACGGGCAGTTCCTTGAGCGATCCGCTGCCTGGCGACGCTCCGCCCGAGCAGCCGTCGGAGCAGTCCGCGTCGGAAATCGCGCATCAGAACGAGGCCCATGCCGACGATGCACCGGTCAGTGAAACGGCGAACGCGCCGGTCCCGGCCGAGGTCGGCACGCCGTTCGAGCAGCCGCACGTTGAGGCCGCACCCGAATCCCACGCCTCCGAGACGACGGAAGCCGGCCACGGCGACGAATCTCATTCTCGGTCCGAAGGCGGCGAGCAGCCTTCAGGCAACGGCGATGGCCACGCCCAGGAAGCCAGCCCGGAACACGGCCAAGAGCATGGCCCGGAAAACGGCCACGACGAAGAGGAAGAGGTCGTCGACACCGTCGGCGGCGCCGACGCGATGGAAGAGGTGATGGAGCGCGCCCCGCGCTATCGCCGCCAGTACAAGATCCAGGAGGTCATCAAGCGCCGGCAGGTCATGCTGGTGCAGGTGGTCAAGGAAGAGCGCGGCACCAAGGGCGCGGCGCTGACGACTTATCTCTCGCTCGCCGGCCGCTATTGCGTGCTGATGCCCAACACCGCCCGCGGCGGCGGCATCAGCCGCAAGATCACCAGCGCCGACGACCGCAAGAAGCTTCGCGAAATCGCCGAGGAGCTCGAGGTTCCGGAGGGCATGGGCGTGATCCTGCGCACCGCCGGCGCCGCCCGCACCAAGGCCGAGGTCAAGCGCGACTTCGAATACCTGCTCAGGCAGTGGGAGCTCGTGCGCGACCTGACGCTCAAATCGACCGCGCCGACCCTGGTCTACGAGGAAGGCTCGCTCGCCAAGCGATCGATCCGCGACCTCTACACCAAGGACATCGACGAAATCGTCGTCGCCGGCGAACAGGGCTACAAGGACGCCAAGGAATTCATGCGCATGCTCATGCCGAGCCATGCGAAGAACGTGAAGCTCTACCAGGACTCCCAGCCGGTCTTCACGCGCTACGGCATCGAGAGCCAGCTCGATGCGATGTTCTCGCCCACGGTGCAGTTGCGCTCCGGCGGCTACATCGTGCTCAACCAGACCGA
Source organism: Rhizobium sp. Q54 (assembly GCA_945903685.1). Classification (GTDB taxonomy): domain Bacteria; phylum Pseudomonadota; class Alphaproteobacteria; order SHVV01; family SHVV01; genus SHVV01. The sequence goes on along the minus strand of CAMDOQ010000177.1, from coordinate 1,032 downwards.
GGCGCTGGTTTCGATCGACGTCAACTCCGGCCGCTCCACGCGCGAGCACCACATCGAGGACACCGCGCTCAAGACCAACGTCGAGGCGTCGGAAGAGATCGCGCGCCAGCTTCGCCTGCGCGACCTCGCCGGACTGATCGTGATCGACTACATCGACATGGACGAGAAGCGCAACAACCGCACGGTCGAGCGCAGGCTCAAGGACGCGCTGCGCCACGACCGCGCCCGCATCCAGGTCGGCCGCATCTCGCACTTCGGCCTGATGGAGATGTCGCGCCAGCGCATCCGCACCTCGGTGCTGGAAAGCTCGACCGAGAAGTGCCCGCATTGCGGCGGCACCGGCCACGTGCGTTCGGTGTCGTCGGTCGCGCTGCAGCTTCTGCGCTCGATCGAGGAGATGCTGCTCAAGGGCCCAACCCATAATCTCATCGTCCGCACGCGGCCCGAGATCGCGCTCTATGTGCTCAACCACAAGCGCGCCCATCTGCGCGGGCTCGAGGAGCGATTCAAGGTCACCCTCACCGTCCACGCCGACGAGGAGGTCGGCGGCCAGATCGGCTTCACCATCGATCGCGGCGAGCAGGTGATGACGGTCGAACAGGCCAAGGCGCTGCTGGTGCAGGCCGCCGCGGACGCGCCTGCGCTGCACGAGGACGAGGAGCCGGACTTCCCCGATGAGGTCGACGAGGAGGCAGGCGAAGCCGAGGCCGACGGTTCCGATCGCGTGGAATACGCCGGACAGGTCGACGAGGTCCCCGACACCGAGGACGATCAGCAGCAGCCGGCGCACGGCGGCGCTGGCGCAAGAGAGAGCGAGAATGGCGACGGGCCTCGCAACGGCCGCGGGCGCAGACGGCGCCGGCGCGGTCGTGGCGGCCGGGGTGGCGAGGACCGCGAGGGCGGCCCATTCCCGCCGCGTCGCGATCAGGCTCCCGCCGAGCATGGCGGCGAATTCGCAAACGCTCCGGCGCCAAGCTTCGCGCCGCCCGGCGGCGAAGAGCACGCGGCCATCGACATGCAGCCGGAACAGGG
>CAMDOQ010000176.1 GCA_945903685.1 Rhizobium sp. Q54 | reverse complement strand
ATCGCGCCGATGCGGCGGATGTCGAGACGGACCGAGGCGTAGAACTTGAGCGCGTTGCCGCCGGTCGTCGTCTCGGGGTTGCCGAACATGACGCCGATCTTCATGCGGAGCTGGTTGATGAAGATCACCATGCAGCGCGACTTCGAGATCGACGAGGTGAGCTTACGAAGCGCCTGGCTCATCAGCCGCGCCTGCAGACCGGGCAACTGATCGCCCATCTCGCCTTCGAGCTCGGCCTTGGGCACGAGCGCGGCGACCGAATCGACCACCAGGACGTCGATCGCGCCCGAGCGCACCAGCGTGTCGGCGATCTCGAGCCCCTGCTCGCCGGTGTCGGGCTGCGAGATCAGGAGCTCATCGACGTCGACTTTGAGCTTGCGCGCATAGAGCGGGTCGAGCGCGTGTTCGGCGTCGATGAAGGCGCAGGTGCCGCCCGCCTTCTGCGCCTGCGCAACGACGTGGAGCGCGAGCGTGGTTTTGCCCGAACTTTCGGGGCCGTAGATTTCGACCACGCGCCCGCGCGGCAGGCCGCCGATCCCGAGCGCGATGTCGAGCCCGATCGAGCCGGTCGAGATCGCGTCGACCTCGACCGCCGAGGACTGTTGGCCCAGGCGCATGACCGAGCCCTTGCCGTAGGCGCGCTCGATCTGGCTGAGCGCGGCGTCGAGCGCCTTGTCTTTGTCACCGTTGGTCAAATCGTGGAGCCTCACTACCTCGGGCATGACGCAGGGTCCTTTCTTCTATGGCACGCGGGCGGGGGTTGCAATCTAGAGCCAAATGTACTCATTTTGTTCTCATTGGCAAGCATATTTTTAAAGCATTGAATAATATGTGAATTTAGGAGAAGTTCTAACTATGTTCCGAAACTTTCACCGAGCGATAGGCTGCTCCTCTACCTCTATTATGCAAGGTCTAGGGCGGTGGTCGCGGGGTGCTGCGCTCGGCTTGGTTGCGGTCATGCTCGCCGGCGCCAGCACAGAGCGGGCGCAGGCCCAGGACACCGGGCTCGGGCACTGCACAAGCCGCGGCTGGGAGCGGATCGACTTGACCGTCAACGGGCGCGAACGGATGGTGCTCGCCAAGCATCCGCGCGCGGCATGGGCACTGGGCGCGGTCCTCGTTCTTCACGGCGGCGGCGGCAGCGGCGCGCATTTCTGCATGGGCGGTGGTCGCCTGATCGAGGCGCAGAGCCGGTTTACCGATCTGGCGTCCGCGCGCGGCTTTGCGGTTTTTTTGCTCGAGGCCACCACCGATGTCGTGACCGACGCGGCCGGAAGGCCGTGCGGTAAGCGCTTCGACTTCTCGGTATTCCCGCGCGCGAACGTCGATCTCCCCTACGTTCGCGCCGTGATCGACGATCTGGTGGCGAAGCGACGCCCGTTCGGGAGCAATCCTGCCGTGTTCATGACCGGGCTCTCGACCGGCGGCTACATGACGATCCGCGCAGCGGCCGAGTACGCCGATCGCATCCGCGCTTTCGCCCCAGTCGCGGCCGGTGATCCGTTTGGCTCCGATCCCATCTGCGACACTGCGCTCTCGCCCCGCACCGCCGCCAAAGGGATCGTCGTCGATCGCGAGACGCGCCGCAACATTACGGTGATCGACGCCTGTACCGGCGCCGACGACCCCAACGAGAGCGCGTGGCCGGCGAGCGCGGCGCCGAGACCGGTGTTCAAGCAGTTCCATCACGCCGGCGACGGCATCGTCGATCGCTCGTGCTTCGAAAAAGCGCGCCGACAGCTCATCCGCCACGGCTTCCGCGACGCCGGCGCGTTCCTGCTGGCGGGCCGCGGCGAGCGAACGCTGCTGAACCATTTGTGGCAGGACGAGTATAACGCCCCGATCCTCGACTTCTTCGCGGCCGAGGCGCGTTAAGCGCGTCAAACCGTTACAATGTGCGACAATCTCTTTCGAGTGGAGCGCCCATGCCGACTTATCTCGTCGCCTGCCAGCTCAGAGCCGGTCGCGACTATGCGGACCTTCACGCGGCGATCAAGGCCTACGGCACCTGGGCGCATCCCTTAGAGTCGTTGTGGGCGATCGTGACGGAGCAGGGCTCGGCCGAAATTCGCGACAACCTGGCGCGGCACATGGATCCCGGCGACGGCCTTCTGATCGTGCGCTCGGCCGACCACGCCGCGTGGCGCAACATCAAGCCCGATACGTCGGCGTGGTTGAACGAGCGATTGTGAGCAGCGTCCTCGGGTCCCCAGAGGGCCGCGCTTCGCTCACTCCTTCCCCAGCACTTCGGCGACCTTGGCGGTCAGTTCGTCGAGCCCGAACGGCTTGGCGAGAAACTCGATGTCGGCGTGCTGATCGAGAATGCCGCGGAGCGCGTTCGCGCCGTAGCCCGAGACCAGGATGATCTTGAGGTTGGAGCGTTTGGCGCGCGCCTCGCGCACCAGTGTGCCGCCGTCCATCGACGGCATCATCACGTCGCTCACCATCAGATCGACGACCCGGCCGGGTTCGTTCAAGTGTGCCAACGCATCCTCGCCGGTCTCGGCCTCGAAGACCTCGTAGCCACGGCTCCTGAGTGCCCGCACCGCGAAGCGCCGCACCGCGTGCTCGTCCTCGACGATCAGCACGCGCGCCACTGGTACCGGTGCAACCGGTTCTGACTTGGGCGCCGCCACGGTCGGCGGTGCGCCAGCAGCCACCCCCGCTGGCGCGAAGGTCGGCAGCAGCACCTTGAAGGTCGTCCCTTCGCCGGGTTTGCTCTTGGCTTCGATGGTGCCGCCGGCGCGCCGGACGATGCCATAGACGAAAGCGAGGCCGAGGCCGGCGCCTGTCACCGGCCCTTTGGTGGTGAAGAACGGCTCGAACACGCGCTCGGCCTGCGCCGCGGTCATGCCGCGCCCGGTGTCGGCGACCTCGATCACGGCGTAAAGCCCGGGTTCGAGCTCGGTCCCGGCGGTAACGTCGAGCGAAGTAGTAGCGACCGTCAGGGTGCCGCCTTCGGGCATCGCTTCGCGCGCATTGGTCGCCAAGTTGACGAGCGTCTGCTCGATCTGGGTGCGATCGATCGACACGGCCGGCGTCGCCGGATCGAGCGAGAGTTGGAGCGCGCAATCGGGTCCGATCACGCGTTCGAGCACCGGCGCGACGTCCGCGACCATGGCGTTGACGTCGAGCGTCTCGGGCCGGTCGCCCTTTTCGCCGGCAAATGTCAGAAGTTCGTGCACCATCGCCTTGGCGCGTTCGGCGGCGACGCGAATCTGCGCGACGTCTTCGTGCGCCGGGTTGCCCTCGGGGAAGCGCACCAGCAGGAGATCGGCCGAGCCCACCAGCGAGGTCAGGAGGTTGTTGAAGTCGTGGGCGATCCCGGCGGCGAGCTGGCTGACGGTCTGAAGCTTTTCGGCGACCAACAGCCGCCGCTCGATCCGGCGCGCCTCGGTCACGTCGATTACGGCAACGACGATCCGGCCGCTGCCGGCCTCGGCCCGGGCGACGATCAGCGCGGTGCGCTCGGGCGCGTCCGTGGGCCGCACCGCGATCGCGGGCAGAAGCAGGCCGGGTTCGACCCCGGCGCGGGCCAGCAGCGCCGCCGCGCGCGCGCCGTCGCGGCCGTGGAGCAGATCGGGCAGGTGCCGGCCGGTCGCGATGCCGCCGTGAACGAACGCCTCGGCGAAGGTCTGGTTGGCGGACGCGATCGCACCGTCGGCGGCGATCACCGCCAAGCCGATCGGCGCGACGTGCGCGAGCCGCGTGAGTTCGGCATCGGAATTCACTTGGCGACCGCCCCCTCCACCGCGAAGCGGGGGAGGCGTAGGTGGGGGCGTGGGGGTGTCTCAGATCCTTTCATAAGAGATGAAAAGGGGTGCCACCAATGTCGCGACAACCAACCCAGACAGCCCGCGCTCGGGCGCTGCGTCAGACCGCGACGGTCGCGGAACGACTGCTGTAGGCCGCGCTTCGGCGTCACGGGCTCGGTAGCTTTCACTTCCGACGCCAAGCGCCGATCGGCCCCTTCATCGTCGATTTCGCTTGCTATCGCGCGCGACTCGCAATCGAGGTTGATGGCGGCCAACATACGGAGCGCCAAGCGTACGACGAGCGCCGCACGGTTTGGCTCACCGGGCGCGGCTTTCGTGTTGTTCGCTTCGGAAACGACGAAGTACTCACCAATCTCGATGGTGTCGTCGAAGCGATCGTGGCTGTGCTGGGAACTGGGGCGCGACCCCCACCTACGCCTCCCCCGCTCCGCGGGGGAGGGAGTGCGATAGGAATTGTCGACACCCAGCCGCACAGGGACGAGGACAGCGCCTGAAAGCGCGCTGCCCTTAATGGACCGCGGGCCGTCGTTCATGAGTCGCGCCCCGCCGCGACGGCTGCCACCGCTTCTTGAGCCGCATGACGTAGGAGATGATTTGTGCCACCGCCTTATAGTGCTCGACCGGTATCTCTTCGTCGAGGTCGACCGCAGCGAACAGGGCACGGGCGACCGGCGGGTTCTCGACCACCGGAACGTCGTTCTCTTTGGCCAGCGCAATGATCCGGAGCGCGACCGCATCGACGCCTTTGGCGATCACCTTGGGCGCCCCCATCGATTGCTGCTTGTAAGCGAGCGCAACCGCGTAGTGGGTCGGGTTGGTGATGACGACATCGGCCTTGGGCACGTTCGCCATCATGCGCCGGCGGGCGCGCTCCAG
>CAMDOQ010000175.1 GCA_945903685.1 Rhizobium sp. Q54 | reverse complement strand
TCGCCGCGTTGGCCCGCGGCCGCCCACGCCTGCCTGACTACGTCGGGAATTTCGAACGGTGCCGCGGTCCACCCTAAGCGCGCGCGCGCTCCTTCGATTTCGGCCGGCCCGAGCGGCGAGCCGTGCGCGGCGGCGGTACCGGCCTTGGTCGGCGCGCCGTAGGCGATCGTGGTGCGGCAGGCGATGAGCGAGGGTTTGTCGGTGGTTTTGGCGCGGGCGATCGCGGCGGCGACTTGGGCCGGGTCGTGGCCGTCGACTGCGGCGGTGTCCCAGCCGGCGGCGGCGAAGCGGAGCGCGGTATCGTCGCTGGTCGCGAGCGCGGTCGGTCCGTCGATCGAAATCCGGTTGTCGTCGAACAGCACGATTAGCTTGCCGAGCTTGAGGTGGCCGGCCAGCGAAATCGCCTCGTGGCTGATGCCTTCCATCAAGCAGCCGTCGCCGGCGATGACGTAGGTATAGTGGTCGACGACGTCGGCGCCGAACACCGCCGCCAGGTGGCGCTCGGCGATCGCCATGCCGACGGCGTTGGCGAGGCCCTGGCCGAGCGGGCCGGTAGTGGTCTCGATGCCGGGCGCGGCGCCGTACTCGGGATGCCCCGGAGTCTTGCTCTCGAGCTGCCGGAAACGCCTGATCTCGGCCATGCTCATGCCGGGATAACCGGTCAGGTGCAGGAGCGCATAGAGCAGCATCGAGCCGTGGCCGGCCGAGAGCACGAAGCGGTCGCGATCGGGCCACGCTGGATCGGCCGCAGAAAACGCGAGGAATTGGGTGAACAGGACGGTCGCGACGTCGGCCATCCCCATCGGCATGCCGGGATGCCCCGACTTCGCCGCCTCGACCGCATCCATCGCCAGCGCGCGGAGCGCGTTGGCCATTGCGCGATTCTGGTCGGACGCTGCCACGGGAGCAGGCGTCGAGGCGGGTGATGGCCGAGTTTGGCTGACGGTCATGAGGCGGCGGCGGCGGCCGTTGTTCGCGCGGCGGCACCATGGCGTGCAGGGCCGGTGGCGTCAATCGGCCTGTGGATGGAAAAATCGTCGTCGGCCGCATTGACGCGGTTTACGCGCGAAACCTATTCTGGGTGTGCGATAAGCCGTCACCAACCGAACGGCGATGTGAACGTGAGCGGGCGTGCGAATGACCAAACCGGCGACTCAACTCGAACAAGAGCGGGCTCGACTCGATGACGCGCTGGATCGGCTCGATACGGCGGTCAAAGGCGTAACGGCCAAGACGCAGCAGCAATTGGCCGGGCTCCGCGACGAGCGCGATCGGCTCAACGCCGATCTCGCCGCGGCCCGGAGCGAACGCGAAGTCACCCAGTCGCGACTGTCGGCGATCGAAGCGACCAACGCGTCGCTCGAGCGGACGGTCGCCGAGGTGACCCAGCGGATCGACGCGACGATCGAGCAACTGAAGTCCGCGCTCGAAGGCTGAGAAGGTCGCCCGGCGCGACGGAGGACGCCATGGCGCAAGTCGAAGTGACGATCAACGGTCGCAGCTACCAGGTGGCATGCGACGACGGCGAGGAGAAGCATCTCCTCAACCTCGCCGACTATCTCAACCGCAAGGTCGGCGAGTTGGTGACCTCGGTCGGCCAAGTCGGCGAGATCCGGCTGATGCTGATGGCCGGGCTCGTGATTGCCGACGAACTGGCGGCAACGGTCGACAAACTCGAAGTGGCGGAAGGCGAGATCGAGCGCGTCTCGAAGGCCAAGGGCGCGACCGAGGCCGAGGTCGATTTGGCGCGCGGCGCCCTCGACCGGGTTGCCCGGCGCATCGAGGCTATTGTCGCCAACGTCGAGAGTACCTAAGTTGGAGATGGGCGGTTCTGCTGCGTTCGACGCGCTCATCGTATCCCTGGGGCCATAAGATCCTAACGGGAGCTGTCCCTACCGAGGCCTTGGTCTCGGCACATGGCGCCCACCTGCAACAGCAGGCCACAGAGGATCAACGAGCCGACGGCGTCGGCGGGCCGCCCATCGCTTTTCCGAAATCGCCCGTTCGCCCGGTGGGTGCCGCGATCCTGCAACCCTCGACCGCCGACGACCTCCGCGACGCCAAACGCGCGCTGCGGGCGGTCGCGCGCGAGCGGCGCCGGGCCGCGGCGTCGGCGGGAGCGCTTGCGGCCGCGGGTGCCGTCTGCGACCGCTTCTGCGCGGCAATTCCGGTGCCCGCCGGTACCGCCGTATCGGCATACTGGCCGCTCGCCGAGGAACTCGACGTCCGCGCGCTGTTGGCGGCGCTCGATTCCGCCGGCGCCATCGTGGCGCTCCCGGTCATCGCCGGGCGCGATCAGGCGTTGGCGTTCCGGCGCTGGCGGCCTGGCCTCGCCCTGGTCGGCGCCGTGTTCGGTACGTACGAGCCGCCGCGGGATGCGCCGGCGGTGGTGCCGTCGATCGTGATCGTGCCGCTGCTCGCGTTCGACCGCGTCGGTCACCGTCTTGGCTACGGCGCCGGCTTCTACGATCGCACGCTGCGTGAACTGCGCGCGCAACCCAGCGGCGCGCGGGTCCTTGCGGTCGGGGTCGGGTTCGCGGCACAAGAAGTCGCGCACGTACCGCACGGCCTCGGGGACGAGCGGCTCGACTGGATCGTGACCGAACAAGCGGCGAGGCGGGTCGAGTGAAGATACTGTTTTTCGGCGATACCGTCGGTCGCAGCGGCCGCAGCGCCATCGTCGAGAAGCTGCCCGATATCCGCCACCGCCTCGACCTCGACCTCGTCATCGTCAACGGCGAGAACGTGGCCGGCGGCTTCGGCATCACCGGCGAGCTCTGCGCTGAACTGTACGCCGCCGGAGTCGACGTCATCACCACCGGCAACCACATCTGGGGTCAGCGCGAGGTCATCGCCTATATCGACCGCGACGAGCGGCTGCTCCGCCCGCACAATTTCCCGCGCGGCACGCCCGGACGCGGCGTCGGCGTCTACACCACCCGGCGCGGCAAGAAAGCGATGGTCATGAACGTCATGACCCAGCTGTTCATGGATCCGCTCGACGATCCGTTCGCGTGCATCGAGGCCGAGCTCGCCAAAGTCCGGCTCGGCGCCACCGTCGATGCGATCGTGATCGACGCGCACGGCGAGGCCACCAGCGAAAAAACCGCGATCGGGGTCATGGTCGACGGCCGCGTCTCGGCGGTGGTGGGCTCGCACACCCACGTCCCGACGGCGGACTGGCGCATCCTGCCGAGCGGGACCGCCTACCACACCGACACCGGCATGTGCGGCGACTACGATTCGATCATCGGGATGGAGAAGACCGAGCCGCTCAATCGCTTTCGCAAGAAGATCTCGCAGGGGCGCCTGCAGCCCGCGCAGGGGCCGGCGACGTTGTGTGGAACCTACGTCGAGACCGACGACAAGACCGGGCTCGCGGTCTATATCGCACCGCTCCGGCTCGGGGGCGTGCTGCACCCGGCGTGGCCGCTGCCGTCGAACGAGCCCGGGTGAGCGCGCGACCGGCCCCATTATCGCCATATTGCTTTGTCAGGTTCGCCGCTTAAGATGCGGGAATCCGCGATATTTGGTATATCTAGCGGCCAAAGCCACACGATATAGAAGAGTTTTCGACGACCCAACAGCCGGGACCACCGATGGCAGGCCACTCCCAATTCAAGAACATCATGAACCGCAAGGGCGCGCAGGACAAAAAGCGCGCCAAGATGTTCGCCAAAATCACGCGCGAGATCATGGCCGCATGCCGCGCCGGGCTGCCCGATCCGGCCTCGAACTCGCGGCTCCGCGCCGCCACGCTGACCGCGCGTCAGGCCAACATGCCCCGCGACAACATCGAGCGCGCGATCAAGCGCGCGACCGGCGGCGGCGAGAACGCGACTTACGAGCAGATCCGCTACGAAGGCTACGGCCCGGGCGGGGTCGCCATGATCATCGAGGTGCTGACCGACAACCGCAACCGCGCGGCGTCCGACGTGCGCACCGCCCTCAGCAAGCATGAAGGCACCCTGGGCGAGAGCGGCAGCGTCGCGTTCCAGTTCAACCGCGTCGGCCAGATCGTCTACCCGGCCGCGGTCGGCGACGCCGATCGGATGCTCGAAGCCGCGATTGACGCCGGTGCCGACGACTGCGTGAGCGACACCCGCAATCACACGCTGACTTGCGCGCCCGACGCGTTCCATCAGGTGCGCGACGCGCTCGAAAAGGCGTTCGGCGAGGCCGAAAGCGCGGCCCTCACCTGGAAGCCGCTCACCACCGTCCCGCTCGACGAGGAAAAGGCGGCGACGCTGTTCAAGCTGATCGAGGCCCTGGAAGACAACGACGACGTCCAGAACGTGTTTGCCAATTTCGACGTAGCGGATGCGGTGATCGAAAAACTGAGCGCCGTGGCATAAACGGAGCGCGCGATCGCAACAGAATGAAGATCCTCGGACTCGATCCCGGTCTGCGCACGACCGGCTGGGGCGTGATCGAAGCGGACGGCAACCGCCTCCGCCACCTCGCCCACGGCACCGTCGGGAGCGACGCCAGCGATCCGCTGGCCGTGCGGTTGCGCGATCTCCATCGCGCCCTGGTCGCGGTCCTCGCCGTGCACCGCCCCGACGAAGCGGCGATCGAAGAGACCTTCGTCAACAAGAATCCAGGCTCGACCTTGAAGCTCGGCCAGGCGCGCGGTGCGGTGATGCTGGTGCCG
>CAMDOQ010000174.1 GCA_945903685.1 Rhizobium sp. Q54 | reverse complement strand
CCGGACGGTAGGCGATCGACTGGCTTCTTCGGAAGCCGCCGTGAGTGAGCAGGTCGTTGAGCCCCGGCGCCCGCTCGCCGACCAGATGGGTGAAAACCTTTCGTTCCTCCTTGCCCGCGAGGTAGGGGCAGGGCGACGGCGCCGTCAGGTAGAACTGGGGGGTGTCGCGGGAGTGCTGGGTCACGACGGTCGATACCCTCGGCCGGGTCGGCGCCTGAATACCGCAACACTGTCGCCTTGAAATCCGCCCGCGTCAAAGGGGGCACAAGGCTTGTGCATTAGACGGTCCGGCGCGACGCGCGGAGCGCGCCCGTCCGCGCTTCGTTGTTGATGACGACGGTGCCGACCAGGATGTCGTGCAGGCAGCGCCGCCGGTCGTTGAACAGGCAGACCACGAGGACGAGGGGCGTGATGGCCGAGACCGTGATCCAGAACACCACGGCGTGCACCGCGCCCAATACGAAATAGGCCGGCGAGCCGTACCAGGTGCGCATTTCGATATCCATCGCCCGCATGCCGATGGTGGCGGACGCAGGGCCGCCCAGCGTCAGACCGTAGTAGGCGATCGCCCAGATCACCATCGCAGGCCACAGCAGGGCGTAGAACAGGAAGCCCAGCCCGAAGGTGACGATGCCGACCACGAAGATGAACATCGACACGAACACCACGGGAAGCGACAAGATCAGGAAGTCGATCAGGAACGCGACCACACGCCGCGCCAGCACGCCCTCGAACAACTCGGGGGTGGCGGCCGGATCGTAGGCGTGCGGCTTGAGTTCAATCGATACGCCGAGGCGCTTGGGTTCGCTGGTGGCCATGATTCGCTAAAGCCCCGCTGGTTCCCAATGAAATGGGCAAAAAGCCCGCCGTTGCAAGAGGCAGCACGTCGCAACTGGCCGTGGCGGGAATAAGGTCTAGATTGACGGGGAGGGAGCCCAAATCTTGAGCGTGACCTTGGCCGACATCGAAGCCGCCCGGCGCGTCATCGCCGGGCATGTGCTGCGCACGCCGATGCTGCCGGCGCCGAGGCTTTCGGCGCTCACCGGCGCCGAGGTCTACGTCAAATACGAGAATCTCCAGGTCACCAATTCGTTCAAGGAGCGCGGCGCGCGGGCCAAGCTCGCCTCGCTGACCGCGGACGAACGGGAGCGCGGCGTTATCGCCATGTCGGCCGGCAATCACGCCCAGGCGGTCGCCTATCACGCCGCAAGCCTTGGGATTGCGGCGACCATCGTCATGCCGGTGACGACGCCGTTCGTGAAGGTGGCGGCGACCAGGGCGCACGGCGCGCAGGTGCTGCTCGACGGCGAAACCATCAGCGAGGCGCAGGCGCGCGCCGAGACCGAGGCGCGCGAGCGCGGGCTCATTTGGGTGCATCCTTACGACGATCCGCATGTCATTGCCGGCCAGGGCACCGTGGCGCTCGAAATGCTCGAGGAGGCGCCGGGCCTCGATGTGCTGGTGATTCCGATCGGCGGCGGCGGGCTGATTTCCGGGATCGCCACGGCGGCGAAGGTGCTCAAGCCGGGCATCGAAATCGTCGGCGTGGAATCGGCGCTCTATCCGTCGATGTGGAACGCCATTCATGGCGAGCAGCGCCCGCTCGGCGGCGCGACGCTGGCCGAAGGCATCGCGGTGAAGAACGTCGGCGCCCTGACGCTGCCGATCGTCCGCGCGCTGGTCAGCGACATCATTCTGGTCGACGAGGAGCATATCGAGCGCGCGGTCAACGCTTACCTCACCTTGCAGAAGGCGATGGCGGAGGGCGCTGGCGCGGCGGGGCTTGCCGCGATGCTGGCGGGTCCCGCGGCTTTGCCGGCAGGAAGGCCGGGCTCGTCCTCTGCGGCGGCAACATCGACCCGCGCATCCTCGCCTCGATCATGGTGCGCGAACTGGAGCGCGAGAACCGGATCGTGTCGTTCCGGCTGACCATCGCCGACCGTCCGGGCCTGTTGGGCCAGATCGCCACCACGCTTGGCCGGCTCGGCGCCAATATTCTTGAAGTCGATCACCGGCGGCTGTTCCTGGACGTGCCGGCCAAGGGCGCGCGCCTCGACGTCACCGTCGAGACCCGCGACGCCGTGCATGCGGCGGAAATCCTGGCGGCGTTCAAGGAGGAAGGCCTTGCGCCGGTGCGGATCGCGACCGGCGATGCGATGGACTGAGTGCGTCTGCTAATCGACGGCGTGCCGGTCGAGCGAAGGCAGGTCCAGCGGTGGTGACTCGGCGTCGGTCGGACGCGGGCGCGGCAAAGGGACCGCAGCCGTGACGAGCGCGACGCGGACTTGTGGTTTCGTCCGCGGCAACGGGATGGCGCCTGCGATCGGCTCGGACGGTTCGATCGCGGAAGTCTCGGCAACCATGATGGACGGCGGGGCGCTTGATTTATCCTGCACCGGATCGGTATAGGCCGGCGGGACGCTGGCAAGCGACGGCGGCGCTGCCGCGAGCGTTGCAAACATCGGCAGCGCCGTAACGGCGGGTTCAGGCGCCGCCCTGGCTGGCGATGGCGGAGGCGGCGGCGCTACGGGCTCCGCCATCTCTACTGGCTGCGGCGCCTTCGCCACCGTGGACTGCGCCCGCGCGAGCGGAGCGGGCGGCGTCGGCGGAGCGGCCGCGAGCATCATCGGGCTCAAGATGGCGACGGTCGGCGGGGCGATGTAGGCGCGGATGAACCAGGCCGCCAGCAGCACGAAAGCGGCCACCGGAATGACGACAGCGATGATAGAGACCCAGCGGCGCGTATGCGCCCGCTCGAGCAGGATGTTGCCCTCAAGCTCCATCGTCATAGCCGCCTCCGACCCATACAAACCGGCGGGCTGGCGGACAATAGCCGATTTCACGGGCGGGCGGCAGCCCCTCCCGGGCCTTCAGGAGCCTTCCCGGACCTTGGCCGTCATTGCTTCTCAATGCCGGCGTCGCGGATGACGCGCGCCCATTTGTCGATTTCGCCGCGCAACCGGCCCGCCAGTTCGTCCGGCGTGCTGGGAAGCGGCTCCAGGCCAAGCTCGGTGTAGCGTTTCACCAGATCGGGTTCCGCCAGCGTCGCGCGGAGTTCCCGATTGAGCGTGCCAATCACCTCGGGCGGGGTGCCGGCAGGGGCAAAGGCGCCGTTCCAGGTGACCACGTCGAAGCCCTTCACCCCGGCCTCGTCCACGGTCGGGACCTGGGGCGCGTAGGCCGCGCGCTTGGGCGTGGTACTGCCGAGCGCCCGGAGCTGGTTGCTTTCGACCGCCGATTTCAGCGCGCCATAGGACTGGATGACGGCGTCGACGTCGTTGCGCAGCACCGCGGTCACGAGTTCGCCCGGCGTGCAGAACGGCACGATCACGAAGCTCAGGCCGGTCATCGATTTCAACAGATGGGCGGCGAGATTGTTGGTCGAACCGACTGTCGTGGTGCCGACGTTCAACACGCCAGGCTTTTCCCGCGCGGTCGCGAGAAGGTCGCCGAGCGTCCGATATTGCGAGCCGGAGTTGACGGCGATGATGTTGGCGAAGGTGCTGATGCCCGAGATCGGTATGAAATCGCCGACCGGATCGTAGGGCAGGGACTTGAGCAGAGACACGCTGATGGCGGTCGAGCTCGAGAACGTGACCAGCGAATAGCCGTCCGGCGGCGAGGTCTTGACCGCGAGCGCCGCGGTGGTGCCGCCGGCGCGGGGCTGGTTGTCGATCACGATGCTGGTGCCGAGCCTGCTGCCCAGCTTGTCGGCGAGAATGCGAAGCGTGACGTCGGAGACCGAGCCCGCGGCGAACGGCAGCATGACGCGGATCGACCGCGACGGATATTTGCCCTGCGCCAGCGCGGGTGACAGAGCCGCGGCGGAAAGCGCGGCGACCAGGGACAAGGCTGCAAGTCTGGCGCGCATGTTCGTCCTCCCGCCGGCTTATGTCTCCGCGACCACGCGATTGCGCAGTACGCCGATGCCGCTGATCTCGATCTCGATCGTATCACCGGCTTTGAGGCTTTGGGGCAATTCATCGGTGCCGAGCCAGATCACGTCGCCCGGCGACAGCGTGTTGGTCTTGGAGATGTCGCTGATCACCTCGCCCGCGCTGAACAGCATGTTGCCGGTCGGAAACTTATGAACCGTCGCGCCGTTGAGCCGGACCGTCGTCGTCATGTCGCGCGGCTCGACGCCGGTCGCGATCCACGGCCCCATCGGCTTGAAGGTGTCGGCGTTCTTGCCGCGCAGGTTGGTCGGATCGTTCTTCTGCCAATCACGCTCGGTGACGTCGTTGCCGATGGTCCAGCCGAAGATGCATTGGGCGGCTTCGTCGGGCGTAACATTGCGGCAGCGCCTGCCGATCACCGCGACGAGCTCGCCTTCGTATTCGAAGCGCGGGCCGGAGTCCTTCGGCTTAATGATGTCTTCGCCACTCGCAATGAGCGCGCTGTTCGCACGATAGCCGACGCGCGGCCGGTCATAGAACTTCGGCTCAGCGAAGTCCTTGGCCTTGGAGCGTTCGATGACGTGGGTGCGGTAGTTTGAGCCGATGGCATAGAACGTCGGCGGCATAACCGGCACGAGCAGCCTGACGCTGCCGAGCGGCAAGCTGATGTCGGTGCGGCGATGTTGAGAGAACGGATTGCCTTCGAATACGGCGACCGTGTCGCCTTCGACGAGGCCGTATGAGGCCAGCCCGTCCTTTTCGAAGCGGCACCAGAGCATGGGCGGTCAGGACTTCAGGAGCTTCTCGGCCACCCGCGGGGCGAAATAGGTCAGCACGCCGTCGGCGCCGGCGCGCTTGAAGGCGG
>CAMDOQ010000173.1 GCA_945903685.1 Rhizobium sp. Q54 | reverse complement strand
GAAGGCCGAGGCTTTAATCGGTAACCACGGCGCGCCTGGCGCGCCGCCGGTGGGAGGCGTTCAATGTTGCGCGGGTTGATGCAGGAGCGGCCGCTCCTGATCTCGTCGTTGATCGAGTACGCCGATGCTTATCACGGCGATACCGAGATCGTGACCCGAACGGTCGAGGGGCCGATCCATCGCACCACCTACCGCGAGGCGCACCGCCGCTCGCGCCAGCTCGCCAACGCGCTCGCGCGCTTCGGCGTCAAGCCGGGCGATCGCGTCGGGACGCTGGCGTGGAATACTTACCGGCATTTCGAGATTTACTACGCCGTCTCCGGCTCGGGCGCGGTCTGTCATACCGTCAATCCGCGCCTGTTTCCGCCGCAGATCGAGTACATCGTCAATCACGCCGCTGATCGCATCCTGTTTCTCGACCTTACCTTCGTCGAGCTGGTCGAGAAACTGGCCCCCGCGCTGACGTCGGTCGAGCGCTACGTAATCATGACCGATCGTGCGCACATGCCCAAGACCGCGCTCAAAGGCGCGCTTTGCTACGAGGACCTGATCGCCGGCGAAGCGGACGTGTTCGCCTGGCCGCTGCTCGATGAGATGACCGCGTCCTCGCTCTGCTACACCTCGGGCACGACCGGAAACCCGAAGGGCGTGCTCTACGCCCACCGCTCGACTGTCCTTCACTCGTATGCAGCGTGCATGACCGACGTGTTGGGGCTTTCGGCCCGTGACTCGGTGCTGGTGATCGTGCCGCTCTTTCACGCCAACGCGTGGGGGTTGCCCTACGCTGCACCGCTCGCCGGCGCCAAGCTCGTGCTCCCCGGCTACAAGCTCGACGGCCAGAGCGTCCACGAGCTGCTCGCGGCCGAGCGGGTCACGTTCACCGCCGGTGTACCGACGGTATGGCTGATGCTGCTCGAGCATCTGGCCAAAACCGGCGCGACCTTGCCGCATCTCGAACGGTTGGTATGCGGCGGTTCGGCGATGCCGCGGGCGATGGTCGAGACGTTCGAGAAAACCTACGACGTGCGCGCGATCCACGCCTGGGGCATGACCGAAATGAGTCCCTTGGGCACACTCGGCACGCTCAAAGCGAAGCACGCTGAGCTTTCCAAGGACCGCCAGATCGACATTCAGGTCAAGCAGGGCCGCGGCGTGTTCGGGGTCGAGATGAAGATCGTCGGCGACGACAAGAAAGAGCTGCCGCGCGACGGCAAAGCCTTCGGCGATCTGTTGGTGCGAGGCCCGTGGATCTGCAACGCCTACTTCAAGGAGGACAAGCCGGCGGTCGACGCCGACGGCTGGTTCCCGACCGGCGACGTCGCCACCCTCGATGCCGACGGTTACATGCACATCACCGACCGCTCGAAGGACGTGATCAAGTCGGGCGGCGAGTGGATCAGCTCGATCGATCTCGAAAACGCCGCCGTCGGGTATCCCAAGGTCAAGGAGGCGTGCGTGATCGGCGTTCGCCATCCGAAGTGGGACGAACGGCCGCTCCTTCTGGTCGTGCCAGCCGACGGCGCGGCGCCGACCAAGGCCGAGTTGCTCGACTACTTGCGCGACAAGGTGGTCAAGTGGTGGCTCCCGGACGACGTCGTCGTGGTCAAGGAGCTGCCGCACACGGCAACCGGCAAACTGCTCAAGGCCAAACTTCGCGAGGAATACAAGGATTACGTGCTGCCGACGGCGGGTTGAGTTGGCCACGCAATCGCCGCGGTGTTCCTCGGCCGCCAGCTCTATCGCCGTCGATAGACTGCGGCTTCGGTCGGCGGGCCGTCACAGTCGGCGCGGCCGGCGCGGCCGGTCTCGACCATGTGGACGAGGTGCGCGAGCACCGAGCGGGCGGCAGCCGGATGCAGGATCGCCGGAATATCGGCGTACATCCGCGCGACCATCGCCGGGATGGTGACGATGCCCTCGGTGAGGCAGCGTGCGATCTCTGCTTCGCGATCCTCGCGGTGCGCGATCAGCGCGGTGACGTAGCGCTTGGGGTCGGCGATCGGCGCGCCGTGGGTCGGATAGTAGGTACGATCGGCGCTGCCGGCGCGCTCAAGACACGATCGCAAGCTCCGGAAATACGCCTGCATGTCGCCGTCGGGCGGCGAGATCACGGTGGTCGACCAGCCCATGACGTGATCGCCCGAGAACAGCGCCGCTTCTTCTTTCAGCGCATAGCAGATGTGGTTCGAGGTATGGCCGGGGGTGTGGAGCGCGGTGAAGGTCCAGCCTTTGCCTTTGATGGTCGTGCCGCTTCGCACCTTGTGCTGCGGCTTGAAGGCATGGTCGCCGCCCTCCTCGACCTCGCCTCCCGCTTCGGGCCGGCCCGAGCCGTGCGGTCCGAAGCCATAGGTCGGCGCGCCGGTGGCGTCGTGCAGAAGCGCGGCCGCAGGTGAGTGGTCGCGGTGGGTGTGCGTCACGAAGATATGGGTCACGGTCTCGTCGGCGACCGCGTCGAGGATTGCCTCGACGTGGGCCGCGATCGCCGGTCCCGGGTCGATCACCGCGACTTCGCCGCGCCCGACGATGTAGGTACCGGTACCGTGGAACGTGAACGGGCTCGGGTTTCGGGCGATCACGCGGCGGATGAGCGGCGTCAATCGATCGACCCGCCCGTAGGCGAAGTCGAGCGTCCGGCTGACGGGAACCGCGGTTGCCATGGTGATGAATCGTGCCCGAGCCGGAGGCGAAGGCAACTAGTTTCTCCCCAAGCCTAGGGTTGCTTGACGCCAGGGCATCGGCGATGATCGGCGAGTTTCCCGCAATAAGACGGAGAGTTTCGTCATGACGACCGCCCTTGCCGCCGCCGGACGCGCGACCCTGATCGACACGATTTGGCCGGCTGCCGGCAATCGGGTCGTTCGTCTCGTGGTATTGGCCCTGATCGGGACGGCGCTTCTGACGCTCGCCGCCAAAATCAAGGTCCCCTACTACCCGGTGCCGATCACGATGCAGACCCTGGTCGTGCTGGTCCTCGGCATGGCTTATGGCGCGCGGCTCGGTACCGCAACCGTGTTGCTCTACCTGGTCGAGGGTGCGGCCGGCCTTCCGGTCTTCACCGGCACGCCCGAGCGCGGCATCGGCATCCCCTACATGCTGGGGCCGACCGGCGGCTACCTGGTCGGCTTCGTTCTCGCTGCCGGGGTTAGCGGCTATCTCGCCGAACGCGGCTGGGACCGCAGCGCGTTCCGGACCGCGATCGCGATGGTGATCGGCAACGTCGTCATTTACATCCCCGGCGCCGTTTGGCTCGGGACGATCGTCAACAGCGCCGACAAGGCGATCACGTTGGGCGTCCTGCCGTTTCTGTATGGCGATGCGCTCAAGCTCGCGATCGCCGTCATCGCGCTGCCGCTCGCCTGGCGGCTGGCCGCGCGTCTGCGCGGTTAGCGCGCGTCTGCGCCGGTAGCGCGAACGGGCCGCGCGTGAGCGGCCGCCGTTTCGCGGCAATCGCCGCGGTCGCGGCCGCCGCTTGGATCGGCGCCGCGTCTGCTGCCGCCGACACGCTCGGCCGCGAGGTCTACCGCGGCGGCAAGATCGGCGATGACATCTACGCGGCTGGCGTTCACGTCGTCATCGACGCCGAGGTGACCGGCGATGTCGCGGCGGCGGGGGCGATCGTCAGGGTCGGCCGGCGCGTGTCGGGCGATGTCGCCGTCGGCGGCGGCGTGATCACCGTGAGCGGCGAGGTCGCCGACGACGTTCGTTTGACCGGCGGCGCGATCGAAGTCGAGGCGGCGATTGGCGACGACTTGTTCGCCGCCGGCGGCAGCGTCGAATTGTTGCCGACGACCCGGGTCGGGGGATCGGCGATGATCGCGGCGATCGGGCGGGTCGCGGTCGCGGGCGATATCGCCGGCGGCCTCTCCGTCGCGAGCGCGACCATCGACATCGCGAGCCGGATCGGCGGCAGCGTCGAAGCCGCCGGACGCCGTATTCGCCTGTTCCCGGGCACCGTGATCGGCGGCGACTTCACGTACTTCAGCCCCGAGCCTGCCGATATCGCCTCCGGCGTCGTGATTCGCGGGAAGACGGTCCATCGGGTTACGCGCTCGCCGCTCGAGATGGAAGCGGTCCGCACGGTGGCGGGCGCGGTCTGGTTCGGCCTCGGGCTCGCCTGGCTCGCGGGTCTCGCGTTGGTGGGCGGGCTCATTCTCTTAGTCGCTCCGTCGGCGTTGACGACGGCGACCGCGGTCTTCCACCGCGCGTTCGGCCCCGCGCTCGGTTATGGCGCGCTCGTCCTATTCGCGGCGCCGCTAGCGCTTCTCTTTCTGTTCGTCACGGTGATCGGCATTCCGCTCGCCCTCGCCGCGGGCGCTGCGTTCGCGGTGGCGCTGTTTCTCGGCTACCTCACGGCCGCGTTCTGGCTCGGCGATCGGTGTCTCTGGCTGGTTGGAAAGAGCGGCACGCGGCACCGCGGTCTCCGCCTGCTCGGACTGATCGTCGCGCTGATCGTCCTCAAAGCCGCGGGCGCGGTCCCGTTCCTCGGCTGGGTCGTTATTCTGGTTGCGGTCATGGCGGGCGTCGGCGCCTGGATCTTCGCGGCGACCGAGCGTGCGGCGACGTCGGCTTAGCCGAGCGCGGGGCCTGACCGCGGCCTTCCTGCTCGCGGGCGTCGGCGCCTGCGCGCCGATCGTGATTCCGGCGGGGCCGGCAAGTGAAACCCCGCGGCTCGCCGAGGACCATCTCCACGTTCGCGACGGCGCCCGGCTGCCGCTCACGGCGTGGCGGCCGGCGGGCGGTGCGCGCGCGAGCGTGATCGCGCTCCACTCGTTCGGCGACT
>CAMDOQ010000172.1 GCA_945903685.1 Rhizobium sp. Q54 | reverse complement strand
GACGTCGGTGGTGCCGTCGTCGGCCGCGCTTTGCACGATCATGTCGACATTGACCGCGGCCTCGGCAAGCGGGCCGAAGATGCCGGCGGCGACGCCCGGCCGATCCGCCACTTGCGTCAGCGTGATCTTGGCCTCGTTGCGCGAATAGGTAACGCCGCTCACCAGCGCCTGTTCCACGATCTCATCCTCATCGACGACGAACGTTCCCGGCGTGTCGGCAAAGCTCGACAGCACCTGCAGACGGACGCGATATTTCATCGCCAGCTCGACCGAGCGCGTCTGCAGGACCTTGGCGCCAAGCGACGCCATTTCCAGCATTTCTTCGTAGGTGATCTTATCAAGCTTGCGCGCCTTCGCAACGATGCGCGGGTCGCAGGTGTATACCCCGTCGACGTCGGTGTAGATGTCGCATTGATCGGCTTTGAGCGCCGCCGCCAGCGCCACCGCGGTGAGATCGGAGCCGCCGCGGCCGAGCGTGGTGACGCGGCGGCGCGGGCTCACGCCCTGGAAGCCGGCCACCACCGGGATTTCGCCCGCCGCCATCCGTTTGATCAGTTCGGCGTCGGCGATGCGGGTGATACGGGCGGCAGCGTGGATGTCGTCGGTTTCGATCGGAACTTGCCACCCGAGCCACGAGCGGGCCGCGAGCCCGAGCGACTGCAGCGCGAGCGCGGTCAGGCCGACCGTCACTTGTTCGCCCGCGGCGATCACGACGTCGTACTCGCGCGCGTCGTGGAGCGTTGCGACCTCGCGGGTCCACTGGATCAACTGATCGGTAGCGCCGGACATCGCCGAGACCACCACCGCGACCTCGTGACCCTGGTCGGCGATTTTCTTGACCCGGGCCGCGACCGCGGCGATGCGCTCGGTGGTCGCAACCGAGGTACCGCCGAACTTGCAGACGATGCGAGCCATGGAATCTCGTCGCGGGGCCGAAACATCGGCGTTTACGGGCGCTTGTGGCGCGACCGGCGCGTATACATACTCGTTCGTCCGAGGTCGTCAAGCGAAGCAATGGGGTCGTCAAACGCAACCATGGGCGAACGGGTAAGATGGGCAAAGGCGCCGCCGTATCGCCGGCGGCCGGCGGCTGCGCCATCGGCCGATCCGGCTGAGCTCGCCCGCTTCGATGCGCTCGCCGCCGAGTGGTGGAACGCAAGCGGACCGATGCGCGCGCTGCACCGGCTGAACCCGACCCGAATCGCCTTCGTCCGCGACCGCCTGGCGGCCCGCGCCGGCCGCGACCCCTTGAAGCCGCAGCCGCTGCGGGGCGTGCGCATCCTCGATATGGGCTGCGGCGCCGGCCTGCTCGCCGAGCCGTTGGCCCGCCTCGGGGCGAGCGTCGTCGGGGCCGATGCCGCCGCCGAGAGCATCGCTGTCGCCAAAGCCCACGCCGAGGCCGGCGGGCTCGCGATCGACTACCGCGCGACGACAGCCGAGGATCTCGCCGGCGATGGCGAGACCTTCGATGCGGTGCTGGCGATGGAGATCATCGAGCACGTGCGCGACCCGCAGGCGTTCGTCGGAACGCTCGCGGCGCTGACGAAGCCCCGCGGCCTCCTCTTGATGGCGACCCTCAATCGAACGCCCAAGTCGTTCGCGCTCGCGATCGTCGGCGCCGAGTACGTGCTGGGCTGGGTGCCGCGCGGCACCCACGATTGGCAGAAGTTCGTGCGGCCGAGCGAACTGGCGCGCGCACTGCGCGCCGCCGGTTTTGCGCTCACCGAAGTGATCGGCGTCGGCTACGATCTCGTTACCGACAGCTGGCGGTTGACGAACGATCCCAGCGTCAACTACATGGCGATGGCGGAACGCGCCTGACGGCAGCCGGCGGTCGCTTTAAGAGTCGCCCCGCTTGATCCAAGGGATCGCCCCGAACTCCACGCCTTCGTCCTTGAGCGCACGCGCTTCGTCCGGCGAGGCTTCGCCGTAGATGTTGCGTTTGCCGGTTTCGCCGTAGTGGATCTTGCGCGCCTCGTTAGCGAATTTTTCGCCGACATAATCGCAGTTCTTTTCGACCTGCTCGCGCATCGTCCTTAGAAACTTCACGTACTTCGCGGTTTCGCGCTTGGCGCGCTCGAGGCCGGCCGGTGGTGCGGTCATGTCGGCAGCCGCATCGGGTACGGTGGGCGCCGCCGGCGCTTCGGCGGCGGCAGGCGACTTTCGCTTAGACGAGGCGATGTTGGGCGCCATCATCGCCTTGTCGACTTTGGTCGAGCCGCACGCCGGACACACCAGGTGTTTGCGTTTGACCTGCTTGTCGAACGCCATGCTGTCGGGGAACCAGCCCTCGAACACATGGCCTTTGGCGCAACGGAGGTCGTAAACGATCATCAGAAATCCGACACGAGTAAGCGTGGGCGCGGCGCGATATAGATAGGCGGTTTTGTTGCCGCCGACAACCGACCGAGGCTGTCCGCCATGAACCTGCACGCACTCGAACGTCCGTCATCGTGGGTCGAGCAATTTCTACCGCTGATCCCGCGCCGCGCGGCCGGCGCGACGCTCGACCTCGCCTGCGGCCGCGGTCGCCATGTCGGGGCGTTACGCGCGCACGGGTTCGCCGTGGTTGCGCTCGATCGCGACCCGGCGGCGCTGGCCGCGATCGCCGACGCCGCGGTCGAAAAAGTCGCGGCCGACCTCGAAGCCGGCGGTTGGCCGTTCGGGGAGCGCCGGTTTGACGGCATCGTCGTCACCAACTACCTCCACCGGCCGCTATTCCCGGTGCTGGCCCGCGCGCTCAACCCGGGTGGCATCCTGATCTACGAGACGTTCGCCCGCGGCAACGAGCGCTTCGGCCGACCGCGCAACCCCGACCACCTGCTGGAGCCGGGCGAACTGTTGGCGGCGTTCGCCCAGCTTCACATCATCGCTTACGAGTGCGGCGTGCCGGGCGGCGAACGCCCGCGCGTCGTCGCGCGGCTGTGCGCGGCGCGAGCCGAGACACCGGTCGATGCCGCCGCTTTCGCGCTGGCTGCGGGCTAGAACCGGATTGCGCTAGCCGGCGCGGCGGCTAACTCGCGGCGCGCGAGCGCGCGGCGCCCGGCACCGGCGGCGCGTCGAGGGTAAAGGCGCGGTCGTGACCGAGCGCCGGCACCATCGCCCGCGCCTCCGCGCACTTGGCCAGGTCGACCGTCGCCGCCACCCACCCAGGTTCGGTGCCGCCGTCGGCCAGGATTTCGCCCCACGGCGCGACGATCAGCGAGTGCCCGTAGGTCTTGCGGTTGCCGGGGTGGGTGCCGGTCTGCGCTGGCGCGACCACGAACGCCGCGTTCTCGATCGCCCGCGCCCGCAGGAGCACATGCCAGTGCGCCTCGCCGGTCACTTTGGTAAAGGCCGAAGGCACGGTCAGGATGGTGGCGCCCTGGTGCGCGAGCGCGCGATAGAGATGCGGAAACCGCAGGTCGTAGCAGACCGTGAGCCCGATCCGGCCGAACGGACTTTCAGCGATGACCGCGGCCCCGCCGGGACGGTAGTTCTTCGACTCGCGATAGCTCTCGCCGTTGGCGAGATCGACGTCGAACATGTGGATCTTGTCGTAGCGGGCGACGATCGCGCCGGTCCCGTCGATCAGAAACGAGCGGTTGGCGACCGGGCCGTCGGGTGCGTCCTCGAGCGTGACCGAGAGCGATCCGATCAGAATCCAGGCGCCGGTTTCCGCGGCGAGCGCGCGAAAGGCGGCGAGCGCGGTGTGTTCGGCTTCGCGCCGGGCGAAGCCGCGAATCTCGCGCGAGCCGTTCGCCATCATCGATACGTTTTCGGGGAGCGCGATCAGCGCCGCACCGGCGGCGCGCGCTTCCCGCACCGAGCGGCTGGCCGCCGCTACGTTGGCCGCCATGTCGTTCGTAGCGTTGGTCTGAACGCAGGCGAGCACGAACGGGGCGGCCGCGGTCATGCCGAGTTTGCGAGCAGCGGGTCCAGCTTGCCGGCGCCGTCGAGCTCGTAGAGATCGTCGCAGCCGCCGACATGGGTCGCGCCGACGAAGATCTGCGGCACCGTCATGCGCCCGCCCGCCCGCTTCGACATCGCCGCCCGCTGATCGGGATCGTAGGAAACGTCGATCTCGGTGAACACGATGCCCTTATCGGACAAGAGCTTCTTCGCCCGCGCGCAATAGGGGCAAAGGAAGGTCGTATAGATGGTGACGTCGGCCATCGCTCGGTCCTGAAATGTCCGGCTCGCAAGACCTATATTACCTCGCCACCGTCCCTGACAACACGCGCCACCGTGAGCGCATCGACCCGGGCCGCGCCGGCGCGACACAGCGCCCGGGCGCACGCTTCGAGCGTGGCGCCGGTGGTCATGACGTCGTCGACCAACAGCACGCTCGCCCCGGCGAGACGGGGGCGGTCCGCGCCGCGCGCGCGGAAAGCGCCAGCGACGTTGCGGGCGCGCGCAGCCCGGGAGAGCGCGCCTTGCGAGGGCGTCGAACGCACCCGGACCAGCGCGTCGGGGAGGACGCGACCCCGCTCGACCAGGGCATACGACAAGAGCGCCGCTTGGTTGTAGCGGCGGGCAAACAACCGCCAGCGGTGGAGCGGCACCGGCACCACCCAGCGCGCCTCGGCCACCAGATCCGGCGCGGCGGTGCGCATCCAGGCGGCGAAGGTGCGGGCGGCTTCGGTACGATCGCCGTGCTTGAAGGCCAGCAGCATCCGGCGCGAAGCCGCGTTGTAGCCAAGCGCAGCGCGCGCGCGATCGTAGGGCAGCGGCGCCGCCAGACAGGCACCGCAATGGGGACCGGCCGCAGCCGGTAACGGCACGCCGCACCCGGCGCAAAGCGGCGGGGTCAGGAATGCG
>CAMDOQ010000171.1 GCA_945903685.1 Rhizobium sp. Q54 | reverse complement strand
CGATCGCCGCCAGGATCGCCGCCGGCGCATCGAGCGACTCCGCCTCGACCGAGCCGTCGATCCGCGGCGTGTCTTCGAAGCGGAGCGCCCAGCGGCCCTGCATCTTGTGGCCGCCGATGGTGCCGCCGAACCGATCGAACTCGATCGTGGCCGGCCGATTGGACGCAAACCGCAGCGTACCCTTGCCGCTGGCGTCGATCGGCCCCGCGACAAGCTTGCCCTCGAACGAAAGCTCGCGGCCGAGCGGGCCATTCGCCGAGACGTTGAGCCGCGAAGACTTCGGCTCCGCCACGATCGCCCGGTCGAGCCCGAGCAGGCCGAGCAGCGGGCCCGATCCATCGGCCTCGAACTGGCCGTCGACGCGGACATCGGCGCCGGTGAGCGCGCTGAGGTCCGTCAAGGTGAAGGCCTCGCGCTTCCCGGTCGCGCTGGCCGAGACATTGACGCGGATGGCGCCGAACCTGCCGGTCAGGCCGATCTTGCCGTTGGCGCTGTCAGCCCCGCTGCTCTCCATGCTGACATGGGCCTGCAGCGTGGCGGTCTTCTGGCGGGCCGCAATCCGGCGCAGCGGGTCGGCCAGCGCCGGCGCAAACTTTTCCGCAAGCGCGATCACGCCGTTGAGGTCGCGCGCGTCGAGATTGACCGTGATGCTGCCGCCCGGCGACGACTGGGTCTGGATCCGGCCGGTCGCCACGAAACTGGTGTCGCCGAGGTCGCCGACCGACAGCCGCTCGATCGCAAGCCCGCCCGCGTCGAGCTTGAGGCGCGCGGCGATGTTGCGCGCGTCGAAGCCCGCGATCTTGGCTTTGCCGATTTCCATCGCCAGCGTCACCTCGCCCGGCCGCTCCAGCCCGAGGCCCGACAGCGCGGATTCGCCGAATCCGAGCACGCCGTCGAGATCGAGTTCGGCCGCGCGGAGCTCGCCATCGAGACGCGCCGGCCGGTCGCCGCTGGGCCAGGCGTAGGACACGCTGCCCTCGACCACGCCGCGATCGATCTCGGTCCGCAGCCGCTCGACCGCAATCCGGTCCGACCGGAGCGTGACGTCGCCCTTGGCGCGCCACGGCTTGAACTGCGCGGTGGCGGTGGCGTGCCCGGCGAGCCAGGCCACCAGGTTTTTCGGATCGTTGGAGTCGACGTTCAACCCGCCGGCAAACCCGAGCCCCTTGCCCAGCGGATAGAGACGGCCGTCGACCTTGACCTGCGTGAAGCCCGGCGCGCGGAACTCAAGCCTGTCGAGGGTCCAGGTGGCGCCGTCGGATCGAAGGTTGCTGCCGACGTTCTGCACCGTCGCGCCGCCGAGCATCATGGAATCGACGTTGAGCGCAAGCTTCACCGGCCACGACGGCCGCAGCGCGCTGCCGAGCAGTTCGCCGAACGCCTGCACCGCCGCGAGCGGCAGCCGCCGCGCCGCCGCCGGCGTTGCCAGCAGCCGGTCGAGATCTACCTGCCGGGCGGCGAGCGTGCCCTGCAATTGCGGCTGCGCGCCGAACGTGAACTCGCCCGAGCCGTTGAGCGTCACCGCGCGCTCCTCCGGCCCGTACTGGAACGACACCTCGTCCAGCGCGGCGGACGAGACGCCGGCCTTGACCTTGCTGGTCAGCCGCCACGGCTCGTGGGCCACCGCCTTGCCGTTCGCCAGCACCGTGCCGGCCGGCCGCGACAGCGAGAGCGCGCCGTCAAAGCGCGGCGTGCCGCGTTCGAACGCCAGCAGCCCGTCGGCCTCGACCGTCAGCGGGCGCTCGTCGGTCTTCAGGCCGAACTTGAGCCGCGTGCCTTCGGCGGTCGCCCGCCCGGCGGAGATGTCGTAGCCGTAGAGGCCGCCGCCGCCGCCGGTGACGAACTCGCCCTTGCCCTGGATCGGGCCGGTAAGCGAGCGGACCTGGCCCGAGAACCACAACTGATCGAGCACCAGCCGCGTCTTGCTGGTGACGTCGGTCAGCGTGGCGCGGCCGTCCTCGATGCTCAGGCGGTCGATCGACAGTGTCTCGTTCGCCAATGCGAGCGCCGGCCAGTCGATCTGGCCTTTGGCATCGAGGCCGATGTTGAACTGCGGCGCGACGAGCCTCATCTCGACCGCACGAAGCTCGCCACGCATCAGGGAGCCGAGCGCCAACTCGATACGGAGCGAGCGCGCCCGCATCCGGCTGCCCTCGCCGACCGGACCGATGGCGATGGCGCGCAGCGTCACCGACGGAAACGGCAGCAGGGCCGCGTCGATATCGCCACCGACCATGACCTTGATCCCGACGAGCCGGCTGGCCTCGGCCTCGAAGAAGGCGCGGTGGTCGTTCCAACGGATGACGTGCGGCCCCACCAGCGCCGCCAGCAGCGCCAGAATCATGGCGATCGCAAAGCTCAACAGCGTCGTCTGCACAATTGCTCCGGTGCGCGCGGCCCCCGGCTCGGGCCGAACATCAGCCTACCAAACTATGCATTTTGACAGGCAGGCGCGACCCTTGCCGGCCGGCCTGCAACCCACAATTGGCGTCGTTGGCGGCAAATGTGTGTCCGCCGAATCTTTGGACAGTTTAGCTCAAAGCGAAGATTTTGCCCGGGTTCATGATGCCCTGCGGATCGAGCGCCCGCTTGATCGCCCGCATCGCTTCGAGCGCGGGGGCGCCGTGCTCGGCCAGCAGGTACTTCATCTTGCCCTGCCCGACCCCATGTTCGCCGGTGCAGGTGCCGTCCATCGCCAGCGCCCGCTCGACCAGCCGCTCGTTGAACGCCTTGGCGACCTTGATCTCGTCGGGGCTCTGCATGTCCACCAGCAGCGTCAGGTGGAAGTTGCCGTCGCCGACATGGCCGACGATCGGCGCGATCAGGTTGCTTTCGGCGATGTCGCGCTGGGTCTCGGTGACGCATTCGGCGAGCCGCGAGATCGGCACGCAGACATCGGTCGGGATCATGCTGGCGCCGGGCCGCAAGGTGAAGGTCGAGAACGCCGCGTTGTGGCGCGCCTCCCAGAGTTTCGTGCGCTCCTCCGGGCGAACGGTCCATTCGAACGGTCCGCCGCCGAACTCCTCCGCGATCTCGCCGAAACGCTCCGACTGCTCGGCAACGCTGCCCTCGGTGCCGTGAAACTCCAGAAACAGCATCGGCGTCTCGACAAGCCCCAGCTTGGAATAGAGATTGACCGCACGCACCTGCAGCGCGTCGAGGAGTTCGATGCGCGCGACCGGAATGCCGGACTGGATCGTCATGATGGCGGCGTTGCAGCAGGCCTCCACCGACGGGAACGGACAGGTGCCGCCGGAGATCGCTTCCGGGATGCCGGAGAGCTTCAGCGTCAGCTCGGTGATGACGCCAAGCGTCCCCTCGGAGCCGACCACCATTCGCGTGAGATCGTAGCCCGCGGAGGACTTCTTCGCCCGCCGCGCGGTGGTCATCAGTTCGCCGTTCGCCATCACCACCTTGAGCGACAGCACATTGTCTTTCATGGTGCCGTAGCGCACGGCGTTGGTGCCCGAGCAGCGGGTCGCGGCCATCCCGCCGAGCGAGGCGTCGGCGCCGGGGTCGATCGGGAAGAACACGCCCTGGTCGCGGAGATATTCGTTGAGGGCCTTGCGGGTGATGCCCGGCTGGATCACGCAGTCGAGGTCCTCCGCGTGCACCGCCAAAACCCGGTTCATGTCGCGCACGTCGATCGACACGCCGCCGAACGGCGCGTTGACATGGCCTTCGAGCGAGGTGCCGGTGCCGAACGGGATGACCGGGACGCGATGCACCGCGCAGATGCGCACGATCTCCTGCACGTCCTCGGTCGATTGCGGAAACACCACGGCGTCCGGCGGCTGGTTCTCGATCCAGGTGACGGTGTTGCCATGCTGCTGGCGCACCGCCTGCGAGGTCACGAGGCGATTGCCGAATCGCGCGGCGAGGACGCCCACCGCCGCCTCGATCGCCTTGGGGTCGCGCCGCAGGGGCGCGGATGTTACTACCGGCATGGCGGCAGGTTAGCAGAACGAAAGCGGCGCCGGCAAAGTGCCGACTCAATTGTCGATATTTCTGGACCGCCCACGCGCATCTGGCAGAATACCGCCATGCTCGACCGCCTCGACCTGGAGCCCGTGTTCTTCGCCCCCTTCGTCTCCTCGGTGATGAAGGTCGACCCCGCCTGGATCGACTACAACGGCCATCTCAACATGGCCTACTACAACGTGCTGTTCGACCGCGCGGTGGACGAGGTGTTCGAGCTGCTCGGCTGCGGCGCCGACTATGTGAAAAAGGGATTTTCCACCTTCACCGCCGAGGTGCACGTGCGCTATCTGCGCGAATTGAAGGAAGGCGACCCGGTGCGCGTCACCTTCCAACTGCTCGATTACGACTCAAAGCGCATGCACTACTTCGAGCAACTGTTCCACGCCGAGGAGGGCTGGGTCTCCGCCACCTCCGAAAACATGTCGCTGCATGTTGACATGGCGGCGAAGAAGACCGCGCCGTTCCCCGTCGATGTGACGCGGCGGCTGATCCAGATGAAGGCCTCGCACGGCCAGTTGCCGCGGCCGGAGGCGTCCGGGCGCAGCGTGTCGATGCCGGGGAAGAGCTAAGCCGCGGCGGCAACCCAATGCCGCCGCGCGCACCCGTGGAAAGTGCAGCCAGGGCTCAGTTGATCTTGATGCCCTGGGCGTTGATCACCTTGGCCCACTTGTCGGCTTCGTCGGCGATGTGTTTTGCGAATTGAGCCGAAGTCATAGTGTCTGTCCGGGAACAATTTGAATTCCTTGAATCAGTTGTGATTCAAGAGTGGTGGCCTGATTCGAGGAGGGTCACCGATGTGGACGGCGAAGAACCGCGGACGTTACGACCGCAGCAAGTTGCGATACCCGAGTGACCTGACCGA
>CAMDOQ010000170.1 GCA_945903685.1 Rhizobium sp. Q54 | reverse complement strand
GACCGGCGCGTCGCGGCCGAACGCTTCGACCAAAGCGCCGACGCCGCTGCGCAGCAGGATCTCGATCCCGGTGCCGAGCTGCGTGTACCAATCGACCACCGAAAGGTGCTTGGTCTCGACGCCATGTTCGATCGCGCCGATCATCGCGCCGGCGAGCGCGGCCCAGCGATCGCCCTCGCCGATGACTTCGGCCGCGGCCAGGTCCTTGCCGGCGCTGGCGACGCGCTCGAGATCGAGCGAAATGCGTTCGTGGACCGCGGCAAGCGCGGCCCGGTCCTCGCTGCTCGCTTCCTTGCCACCCAGATAAAGCAGCAGCTCGCCTTCGTCCTCGACGAAGGCGAACCCCAGTTTCTCCGCGATCGGCGTCAGTGGGTTGGTATCGGCCGAGTGCAGCCAGGTCGCCCCGAGGTCGTAGGGCTGGCCGAATAGCGCCGAATCGGTGACGGCGCGGCCCCCAATGCGGTCGCGTGCTTCGATGATGACGACCGCATAGCCGGCTTGACGCAGCGTCGCCGCCGCCGAGAGGCCGGCCATGCCGGCGCCGACGACGACAACGTCGGGATTGGTCGGAATTTGCGCGATGCCAACCCGTGGCGGCATCGCCGCCGCGGCGGCTAAACCCGCCAGCACCGTGCGGCGCGAGAGAAGCCCACGCATCGTTATCCGGTCGTCCTCGACGGAGGTTCTTGTTGACCTAGAATTACGCGGCCGTCGCAGGCGGCGCAACCGCAGACCGGGTTCGCGGCCGTGGGTGCCGCGAACTAGTAGATAAGCTCGTCCTCGCCTTTCGAGTCGGCGATGATGATCTCGCCCTTGGCCGCGAGGTCCTTGGCGATCCGCACCATCTCGGCCTGCGCCTCGTCGACGTCGCGCAACCGCACCGGCCCCATCTGCTCCATATCCTCGCGCATAATCTTGCCGGCGCGCTCGGACATGTTGCTGAACACGAGATCGCGCAAACCCTCGGACGCACCCTTGAGCGCAAGCCCGAGTTTGCCTTTCTCGACGCTCCGGAGCAGCGTCTGCACGCTCGAGGGATCGAGCTTGGCAAGATCCTCGAACGTGAACATCAGGGCCTTGATGCGCTCGGCCGAATCGCGATTGCTTTCCTCGAGCGCGCCCATGAACTTGGTCTCGGTGGCGCGGTCGAAGTTGTTGAACACCTCAGCCATCGACTCGTGCGGGTCGCGGCGCGTGGTGCGCGCCAAATTCGACATAAACTCGTTGCGAAGCGTGGTCTCGATCGCCTGCAGCACTTCTTTGCGCACGCCTTCCATGTTGAGCATGCGATTGATGACCTCGATCGAGGTTTCCTCGGGCAGCGCCGCCAGCACGCGCGCGGCGTGATCGGGCTTGATCTTGGACAACACCACCGCGACCGTCTGCGGGTACTCGTTCTTGAGATAGGACGCGAGCAGCGTTTCGTTGACGTTGCCGAGCTTGTCCCAGAGCGTGCGGCCGGCCGGACCGCGCAGCTCTTCCATCATATTGTCGGCTTTTTCGCCCAGGGCCTGACGAAGAATCCGCTCGGTCCCTTCGTAGGTACCGACCAGCGAGCCGGTCGAGGACAGCCGCGTCACGAATTCGGTAAACACGGCCTCGACCAACTCGGAATCCATCTTGCCGAGGTTGGCCATCGCCACCGAGATCTCTTTGATCTCTTCCTCGTCCATCTTCGAGAACAGCTTGACGACATGCTCTTCCTTGAGCGCGAGCATGAGGACCGCCGCCTTTTGCGGCCCGGTCAACGATCGTCCGGCCTTTGCTTCCGCCATCGTCTGCTCCTGCGCCGCGGATTCGGCGGCTTGCTACCCTACGCTTGTTCCACCGCCGCACTGATCTTACGCCAACCTACGCTTGCGCCCCAAGGCCGTCAGGTTCGACGACCGCCCGTCTAGGGTGTTCAACGTAACGACCGATCACAATAGTTGCGCAACGAACCTGCGTTTACAACCGGCAGTTTTTGCCGCCCACGGCAATCACCGCCAATGAAATCTCCGTGACGCCATCGATCCCGCTCCGGCCAAGACCCATGTATTGGCGATGAAAATGC
Organism: Rhizobium sp. Q54; assembly: GCA_945903685.1. Taxonomy (GTDB): domain Bacteria; phylum Pseudomonadota; class Alphaproteobacteria; order SHVV01; family SHVV01; genus SHVV01. The sequence goes on along the minus strand of CAMDOQ010000170.1, from coordinate 2,832 downwards.
CCGGATATCCCACCGGCCGAGTGCGCTCGCCTTCGCCACTGGCCACGACGATGCACAAAGCACGCCATGAACTTCGGCTCGACGCCGCCGCCCGCGTGAACCGGGGGTTCGCCCAGTTCAGGTTTGCGGCGCTGGCGACTTTCTTCTTGTTGGTGGTGATGTGGGGTTATGCCGGCCAGGTATTCGCCGCCGAACGCGTCAATACCAACAGTTCGGCATTCGCGATCGGCGGCTACGACCCGGTCGGGTATTTTCGCGACCAGAAGCCGGTGGCAGGCTTGGATGCCCATACTGCGACCTGGAACGGGAAGACGTGGCGCTTTGCCACCGCCGAGAACCGCGTCGCGTTCCTGGCCGAGCCGGACCGCTACGCACCTCGCTACGGCGGCTTCTGCGCTTACGCGGTGTCGCAGGGGTACGTCGCGCCGATCGACCCGGCCGCGTTCTCGATCGTCGACGGCCGGCTCTATCTCAACTACTCGCCCGCGATCAAACAGCGCTGGGAAAAAGATCGCGCCGACTATGTCAGCGCCGCCGAAAAAAACTGGCCGAAGCTCAGCCAGGAGTAGTCGGGCGGGCGGCGCCCCCGCTATGCTCTTTCCCCAAACGAGGGAGGGAGCGATGCCGACCACGACCCGAATCAAGAATGCCTCTTGGCTGGTAGCTTGGGACGCTGTCGCCAAGCGCCACCAGTACCTGCGCGACGCCGACCTCGTCTTCACCGGCAACACCATCGACCATGTCGGGCGCGACTACCGCGGCCGCGCCGATGTCGAGATCGACGGCAAGGATCTCGTGCTCCTGCCCGGTTTCGTCGATCTCCACAGCCATCCCGGGCTCGAGCCGATCTACAAGGGCGTGCGCGAGGAGCACGGCGTACCGGAGATGTACATGTCCGGCCTTTACGAGCGCATGCAGTCGTTCATGCCCGATCTCGAGGGCATGCGGGCGTCGAGCGAGATCGCCTACGCCGAACTCTTGAAGAGCGGCGTCACCACGATCGTCGACCTGATGTTCCCGTTCGACGGCTGGCTCGAGCTCTTGACCAAGAGCGGACTGCGCGCCTATGCCGGGCCCTGGTACGGCTCGGCGTCGTGGGACCTGATCAACAACTACTCGCTCCGCGTCCGCTGGGACGAACAGGCCGGCCGCCAGCAGTTCGAGCGCGCGCTCCGGCTGATGACCGAGGCCGAGAAGCATCCCTCCGGCCGCATGAAAGGCATCCACTGCGCCGGCACGATCGAGACCCTGTCCGAAGCGCTGCTCCGCGACGGGATCGCGCACGCGCGCGCCAACAAGATGCCGTTCACGACCCATGCCGCGCAGAGCGTGCTCGAATTCCACGAGATGACCAAGCGCAACGGCAAGACGTCGATTCAATGGGCCGAGCAGATCGGCATCCTGGGCCCCCAGACCATCATCGGCCACGGCATGATCATCGATGAGCACTCGTGGGTGCATTGGCACACCAAGAAGGACGTGCCGATCCTGGCCGCGACCGGCACTACGGTCGCGCACTGTCCGACCCCATTCTCGCGCTACGGCCAGATCATGGAGGATTTCGGGCGCTACCTGCGCGCCGGCGTCAACATGGGACTGGGCACCGACACCTTCCCGCACAACATGCTCGAAGAGATGCGGACCGCCGCGGTCTTCGCGCGGATCGGCGCTGAAGACATCACCACCCTCGGGACCGCCGACGTTTTCACCGCCGCGACGATCGGTGGCGCCACGGCGCTCGGACGTTCCGACTTGGGCCGGCTCGCGCCCGGAGCGCGCGCCGACATCGTCGTCGTCGACGGCCGTCACGTCGACATGCGCCCGCTCCGCGACCCGCTCCGCAGCCTGATCTACTCGGCCGCCGACCGGGCCGTGAAGGACGTCTATGTCGACGGCACCAAAGTCGTCAGCGGCGGCAAGGTGCTGACGCTCGATCCAGACGATGCCGCCGATCGCCTGACGGCTGCGCAAGCGCGCATGGAGCAAGAGACCCCCAAACGCGACTGGGCGCGCCGCCAAGCGCTCGAGATCGTGCCTCTCTCGCTCCCGCTCGGCTAGGGCGCGGCGCTACCGCCGCGCTGCTGCCCGCATGTGGCGCGGCACTTCGCCGGCCAAATCCGGCTCTTCGAGCGCGGCGAGAATCGCCGCGCGGGCGCCGTCGCGAAGTTGGACGGCGGCGCTGAAGTCGGCGCCCGTAGGCGTCAGCGCCGGCAAATAAGTCACGGCGATCGCGGCGCGGCGCGGGAACCAATCCTCGACGCCCAGGATCGAGCGCGGCCCCTTGAGCGCGACCGGCACCACCCGGCCACCAGCAGCGGCCGCGGTCGCGAATGCGCCGAGCTTGAAGTCGAGCACGCCAGGTCGCGGGTTGACCGTCCCTTCAGCGAATACGTAGAGCCGGCGCCCGGCGCGGGCATCGGCGATCAACGCCGCGGCGTCGGCAGCACTCTGCTCGAGATCGAAGCGCTCGACAAAACGAGCTCCCAACCGGCGTAGCAGCGTGCCGACGAAGAACTGGGTGCGGAATTCGGCCTTGGCGATGAAGACGATGGGACCGGGCAGCGTCGCGATCACGGCGAGCCCATCGAGGTAGCTGCCGTGATTGGAGACCAGGATCGCCCCGCTCGCGGGAACTGCTGCCGCGCCGGACGCCGCAACGCGTAGCCCGAGCATCGCCAGCAGCGTTCGGCCGAACGCGCGCAACGCGATCCAGCGGCTGGCCGAGGTCGGCAAGGCGCAGACGAGCGGCCAACCAAGTGCAACGAAGAGCCCGGCCAACGCCCAGAAGTACCCGGCGTACGCGTAGGCGCCGACGGCGCGAATGCCTCGGCG
>CAMDOQ010000169.1 GCA_945903685.1 Rhizobium sp. Q54 | reverse complement strand
CACGGTCTCGCGCCCCTCAAGAGACTCGGCCAGCATTTCCTGTTCGATCGCAACTTGATCAACCGCATCGCTGGCGCGGCCGGGCCGCTCGAGCATTGCGACGTGTTCGAAGTCGGACCCGGACCCGGCGGCCTGACCGAAGCGCTCCTCGACGCCGGCGCGCGGCGCGTCGTCGCCGTTGAACGCGACGAGCGCTGCCTCGCCGCGCTCGCCGAAGTGGCGGCCCGGTATCGGGGGCGGCTTGAGGTCGTCGCCGGCGATGCGCTGACGATCGACGAGGCGACGTTTTTCCGCGACCCGACCAAGATCGTCGCCAACCTCCCCTATAACGTCGCGACGCCGCTCCTGCTCAAATGGTGCCGGACGCCCGACCGCTGGCTCGGGCTCACCTTGATGTTCCAGAAGGAGGTTGCCGACCGCCTGCTCGCCCTACCGCGAACCAAGCAATACGGCCGCCTGACCGTGATGGTGTCTTGGCGCTTCGCGGTAAAGCGGGCTTTCGACGTACCGGCGGCGGCGTTCGTCCCGCCCCCCAGGGTCACCTCGACGGTGGTGACGTTGACGCCGCGTCCGCCTGAGGCGGTCGCGTCGGCCGACCACGACACGCTCGAAGCCGTGGTCCGAGCCGCGTTCGGGCAGCGGCGGAAGATGCTGCGCTCGAGCCTCAAGTCGCTCGGCGTCGAAACCGCGCGCCTCCTGGCTGAAGCCGAGATCGATCCGACCGCGCGCGCCGAGGAACTAACGGTCGCCGACTTCGCCAGGCTCGCGCGGGCGCACCAGGCGCAAGCGGGTACGACGGGCCACGGGCGCCGTTAGAGCTCCTCGTTCAACTCGCGGACGAACTCGCCGAGCCCGGTTTGGCGATCGCGCGTCAGTCGCTCCGCGGTGAGAATCGCCCGCACCTGGGCCAGGCTGTCACCGACGTCGTGGTTGACGACGATGTAGTCGTACTCGCGGTAATGGGTGATCTCGTTCGCGGCCTTGGCCATGCGCTGGCGCACGACTTCCTCGCTGTCCTGGGCGCGAGTATAGAGGCGCCGCTCAAGTTCCTTGGCCGATGGCGGCAGGATGAAAATGCTGACGAGGTCGCCAGGCGCGTGCCCGGCGAGCTGCTGGGTCCCCTGCCAGTCGACGTCGAACAGCACGTCGCGTCCGGCCTTGAGCGCGGCCTCCACCGGCCCGCGCGGCGAGCCGTAGCGGTGGCCGAACACGCTCGCATGTTCGAGGAACTCGTGCTGCTCGACCATGGCGGCGAACTCGGCGTCACTAACGAAGAGATAGTCGCGTCCCTCAACTTCGCGCGGCCGTTTCGGCCGCGTTGTTGCCGAAATCGACATTTGGATGTCCGGTTCGGCTTCGAGCAGGCGGCGCGAGATCGTCGTCTTGCCGGCACCCGAGGGCGAGGACAACACCAGCATCAAACCGCGGCGGGGCAAGCGTTCGGTCGGCATTGTTATTCGACGTTCTGCACCTGCTCGCGGATACGATCGATCGTTGCCTTGAGATCGAGCCCGATCCGCGTCAGCGCGATGTCGGCCGATTTCGAGCACAGCGTATTGGCTTCACGGTTGAACTCCTGGGTCAGGAAGTCGAGCCGGCGCCCGACCGGCCCGCCGGCGGCGAGCAGGTCGCGGGCCTGGGCAACGTGAGCCGTCAGGCGATCGATTTCCTCGCGGATGTCGCCCTTGACCAGCAACAACGCTACTTCCTGATTGAGCCGTTCGTCGCTCAAGCGGGGCTCGGCCGCGACCAACTCGCGCACCTGTTCGACCAGCCGCGCTTTGAGCCGGGCCGGCTCGGTTGCCGCTGCCGCACGCGCGGCCGTGATCAGGCGTTCGACTTCGTCCAAATGGTCGGCGAGGATCGCGGCGAGCCGCGCCCCTTCGTCCTGACGTGCCGCCACCAGCGCCTCGACCGCCGCGGTCAAGGTCGTCTTGAGCTCTTGCTCGCGCGCTGCCCGCGCTTCTGCGCTTTCGATCGTCGTCGCGACATCGACGACGCCGCGGACCGCGATCAAGGTGTCGAGCGTCGGCGGCGCCAGTCCACTCTGGGCGGCGTACTCGCGCCCGACTTGTACGAGCGCGTCGAGGAATGGCTTGTTGAGCGCAGGCAGCGGTACGCTCGGCTCGGTCATGTTCAGCGTCACACTGACGTTGCCGCGCACGAGCTTGGCGGCAAGCGCCGGACGAACCAACCGGTCGAAGTCCTCGAGTCCTTGCGGCAAGCGCACGCGGACGTCGAGCGCTCGCCCATTGACGCTGCGCAGTTCCCAGAACCAGGTGCGGCCGTCATGGGCGCCCTCGGTTCGGGCATAACCGGTCATGCTGGAGAGCGCCACCGTTGCCGTTCGCTTTCTTGAATGCGCGGGCACTCTAGTACGGGGCTCGCGCGGGCAACAACTGGCTTTCCGGCCGACGTGCAGTCTTACTTTCCCGCCTCGGCGTTGAGCTTGCGCCAGCGCGCGACGTTCTTCTGATGTTCGGCCAGCGTGCGCGCGAACGCATGGCCGCCGGAGCCGTCGGCAACGAAATAAAGTTCATCGGACGTCGCCGGTTGTAGCACCGCCGCTATCGACGCGCGGCCCGGATTGGCGATCGGCCCCGGCGGCAGGCCTTTGGCGCGGTAGGTGTTGAACGGACTCTCGACCTCTAGGTCGGCCCGCGTCAGGGCACGCGCCAAACTGCCGCGGCCGCCGCTCACGGCGTAGATTACGGTCGGATCCGCTTGCAGCGGCATTCCACGGTTCAGGCGATTGATCAGCACCGCCGCGACCCGCGCGCGCTCGGCCGCAAGCGGGGTTTCGCGCTCGACGATCGATGCGAGCACCACGGCGTCGCGCGCGCTTCGGAGCGGATGGTCGTTCTGCCGCTGTGGCCACAGCTCGGCCAGCAGCTGGGTCATCTCGCGCCGCATCCGTTCGATCATCTGCGCACGCTCGTCGCCAAACGCGAAGTGGTAGGTCTCGGGCAGCAGCGACCCTTCCTCGGGAACGCGGTCGAGCGCGCCGACCAGACCTTCGGTAGCGCGCACGAGATCGACAATTTCGATCGCCGTCAGTCCTTCGGGAACCGTGAGCCGGCGGACCACGGTGCGGCCATCGACCACTAGCGCCACCACCTCGCGCATCGAGGCGCCCGCGGGAACGCGATACTCGCCGGCCTTGAGGTGCCGCGCCTTGCCTTCGAGCCGGGCGCCCCAGGCGAATACCGTCGGGCGCGCAATCGCCCCGGCTTCGGCCAAGCGTCGGGCGATGGCATCGAGCGAGGCACCCTTGGGCAACACCACGGGGACGTCGGCCGCCGGCCCGGGCGCGCGATAGGCGCTGTACCCCCATTGGTAGACGGCCGCGACCGCAACCAGGAGGCCGGCAGCGACCAGGGTCAGCGTGCGGAAGGTCGAGCGCCGCATCGGCGCCCGACTAGTTGAGCGCCTTGAAGATCAGCGAGGCGTTGGTGCCGCCGAACCCGAACGAATTCGAGAGCGCGACGCGGACCGGACGCTTCTTCGCCACATGCGGTACGAGATCGATATCGCACCCTTCCGAGGGCGAATCGAGATTGAGGGTCGGCGGCACGATCCCGTGTTTGATCGCCAGGATCGAGAACAGCGCCTCGACCGCACCAGCTGCGCCGAGCAGATGGCCGATCGCCGACTTGGTCGACGACATCGAGAGCCTGTACGCGGCATCGCCGAACAGCCGCTTGATCGCACCGAGTTCGATTTCGTCGCCAAGCGGCGTCGAGGTGCCGTGGGCATTGACGTAGTCGATGTCGTTGACCGTCATGCCGGCGCGCTTCAAGGCCATCTGCATCGCGCGGTAGCCGCCGTCGCCGTCGGGGGTCGGCGCGCTGATATGGTAGGCATCGCCCGAGAGACCATAGCCGACGACTTCGGCGTAGATCTTGGCGCCGCGCGCTTTGGCGTGCTCGTACTCTTCGAGGATCAACGCGCCCGCGCCCTCGCCCATCACGAAGCCGTCGCGGTCTTTGTCCCACGGGCGCGAGCCCTTGGTCGGGGTGTCATTGAAGTTGGTAGAGAGCGCCCGCATCGCCGCGAAGCCGGCGATGCCAAGCCGGCAGATCGCGGCCTCGGCGCCGCCGGCAACCATGACGTCGGCGTCGTCGAGCATGATCATCCGCGCCGCGTCGCCGATTGCGTGCGCCCCAGTCGCGCAGGCGGTAACGACGGCGTGGTTAGGACCCTTGAACCCGTTCTTGATCGACACGTGGCCCGAGAGCAGGTTGATCAGCGCCGCCGGAATGAAGAACGGCGACAACCGCCGCGGACCTTTTTCCTTGACCGTGATCGCCGCCGCCTCGATCGCCGGCAAGCCGCCGATGCCCGAACCCATCAGCACGCCGGTCCGCACCCGATCGGCTTCGGAGGTCGGCTTCCAGCCCGAATCCTCGACCGCCTGTTGCGCCGCGGCGATGCCGAAAATGATGAAGGCGTCGGTGCGCCGCTGCTCCTTGGGCTCAAGCCAGCGGTCGGGATTGAAGGCGGCGGTCTTATTGCCGGTCGGAACCTGGCAGGCGATCTTGGCGGGAAGATCGGCGACGTCGAAGGTTTCGATCTTGGCCGCGCCAGACTCACCCTTGATGAGCCGATCCCACGTCGCCTCGATACCCTCGCCCAGCGGCGTCACGGCGCCGAGTCCGGTTACAACGACCCGCCTCATCTCCGCGCCCTCCGAACGTTCGCCCGACGCCCGATGTAGCGCCGCGGCACCCGCACGTTACGACGATGATTGTTGCTGTTCGATGTAATTGATCGCGTCTTTGACGGTCAGGATTTTTTCTGCGGCGTCGTCGGGAATTTCGCACCCGAACTCTTCTTCGAACGCCATTACGAGTTCGACGGTATCAAGGCTGTCGGCGCCGAGATCGTCGATGAAGCTG
>CAMDOQ010000168.1 GCA_945903685.1 Rhizobium sp. Q54 | reverse complement strand
GATCGCGAAATACCGGAAACTCAACCCGTGGCTTCCGCTCGAACCGTTTTCGAGTCCGGCCGACGTCGCTGGCCTGGCCGAGCAGGACCCGATCGTTTGCCTCGACCTGCCGTGCGGGCGGCTCGGCGTCACCACATGCTACGACAACTATTTTCCCGAGCTGTGGCGCGAACTGGCGCTCCGTGGCGCCGAAGTGATCGCGAGTCCGGCGGCGCTCATGCATCCCTTGCAGGATGCCGGACCCGACGATCCCTGGCGCGCGCTCTGTCGCGTTCGTTGCCTCGAGAACGGAGTCTACGGCGTATTCGCGAACCAAGGTGCAAGTGCCGCCGCGTTCCCGCCGTTCGGGTGGCGCGGCGGCTCCTACGCGATCGATCCCAAGGGGATCGTGCTGGCGGCGAACGAAAGCCCGGGCGAGGGCTTCGCCTACGCCGAGATCGATCTGGCAGCGCTCCGCGCCCGGCGCGTCGGTACGCTCGCTAATCATTTCGCGAGCCAGGTACGAACCAAGCCCTATCCGTATCTCCGGCGCGAGAGCGTGCTCGACCGGACCGCGGCGGTGCCCGGCGCCAACGACGCCGCGCGCGCCGACCTCGCCGAACGCGCCCGCGACGCGCTCTATCGGCGCGAGCGTTCCTGACGCTGGGGCGGGTGCGATGGATTTGTTCGACCGCCCGAGTTTCAAGCGGATCGCGCGCCGGCGACTGGTCGGCGAGGACCTGACGCGGAACGCGATCAACTTTTCGCGCAAAGTCGCCGTTCGCGACGTCGCGCTCGATCGTGCGTGGACCTTTGCCGAATTTGAGCGCCGCGTGAACTGGGTTGCCCACGGGTTGCGCGCCCGCTACGGCCTCGCGCCAGGCGCGCGCATCGGACTGTTGGGGCGCAACTATCTCGACACATTGACGCTCTATTACGCGGCGAGCCGGATCGGCGCCGTCACCGTGCCGCTCAACTACCGCGCCAATGCCGACGAGCTGGCCTTCGTAATGGACGACTGCACGCCAACCTTGCTCGCGGTTGCGACCGAGCTCGCGCCGACGCTCGACCGACGGCTGACCGCGGGGCGGGGCGTCGTCACCTATGGCGATGAGCGCGGCGATGACGAACTTACCCATTTGGTAGGGACGGGCCCGGCGGAGGCGCCCGATCTCGACCTCGACGAATGGGCGCCGGCCTACATTATGTATACCGGCGGGACTACCGGCCGGCCGAAGGGCGTCGTCCAGGCGCAGGCCAACTATGTCGCGCTCGCCGACAACCAGCTTGCGGCGCTGGCGCCGCTCGGGTTCGGCCGCACCGACTCCTATTTGCAGGCGACGCCGCTCTATCATGGCGGCGGTTGGGCGCTGTCGATGGCGTTTCTGCGCTACGGCTTGACCGTCCACGTCCTGCGCGAGTTCGAGACGGATTCGGCGATTGCCGAACTCGCGTCGGGCCGGGTTTCGTTCACCTGGTTCGTGCCGACGATGTCGCGCCGGATCGTCGACCGCATCGCCGAAGCCGGCGGCGGCGCCGACCGGTTCGACGCGGTCCGCTTCATCATCTCGGCTGGCGCGCCGCTCGACCCAACCTTGCGCGAAGAGATGAAGCGCCGCTTCCGCCGCGCCCGTGTCATCAACGTGGTCGGCCAAACCGAAGTCACCTCGACCGTGATCGCGCTCTCGGAACCGCGCGACCTGGCGGCCAAGGCCGACGCGGTCGGGTTACCGGTACCGGGCATCACTATCGCGATCCTGGACGAACGCGGCGCGCCGCTGCCGCCGGGCGAAGTCGGCGAACTCTGCTACCGGGGCGATCAGCTGATGCTTGGCTACTGGAACAAGCCCGAGCAGACGGCAGCCGCGCTCGCGGGCGGCTGGTTCCATTCCGGCGACCTCGCCAGGACCGACGACGACGGCACAATTTTCCTGGTCGGCCGCAAGAAGGAGATCATCATCTCGGGCGGGGTCAACATCGTCCCCAACGAGATCGAGGACGTGATCCGGAGCGTGGCCGGCGTTGCCGATGCGTGCGTCGTCGGGCTCGCCGACGCCGAATGGGGCGAGCGCGTCCACGCCGTGGTCGCGCTGGTACCGGGTGCGCCGGCCGATGCCGCGCAAACCGTCAAAGCGCATTGCCGCCGGACGCTCTCGGGCTATAAGCAACCCAAGGGCTGGAGCTTCGTCGACCGCCTGCCGGTAAGCCCGGTCGGCAAGGTCGACAAGGCCAAGGTTCGCGCCATCGCCGCGGAAACTGCGGACCGCCTTAATTAGGAGCGTGGAATGTTGAAGACGATCGCGATCGGAAAAGCCGCCGCCATGCTGTACGCGGCGCTCCGGCAAAAGAAAGCGCTGCTCGAGTTGCCGGAGGACTGCCGGCCCGATTCGCCGTTCGAAGCCTATGCGATCCAGGATCGCTTCATCGCGCTTCTCGGGAAGCCGGTCGGGTACAAGATCGCGTTCACCAATCCGGCTATTCAGCGCAAGCTCAAGATCGACGAGCCGGCGAGCGGGCGGCTGATCGCGGACCGGGTATTCGCCAGTCCGGCGACGCTTGCCGTGGGGTCGCTGTTTCGCGTCGGCATCGAAACCGAGTTCGCGTTTCGGATGGCCAAGGACCTGCCCGCGACCGGAGCACCTTACGCGCGCGAGCAGGTGATCGATGCCATCGACGTCCTGGTGCCGGCGATCGAAGTCGTCGACACGCGCTTTGCCGACTGGGCCACCTGCGGCGCGTCGCAGGCGATCGCCGACAACGCGCTCGGCAGCCACTGGGTCTATGGCGCTCCCTACGTCGAGTGGCAGGGGCTCGACCTGGTGCGGGCCGAAGCCGTGACCTCCGTCAACGGACAGGCTGTGGGCCAAGGTGTCGGCGCCAACGTCATGGGCGACCCGCTCACGGCTCTCACCTGGCTCGCCAACGACCTGCCGAGCCGGCGCATGGGGCTCGCCGCCGGCGACTACGTCACCACCGGAGCGTGCTCGGACATCGTGATGGCACGCGCCGGCGACCGGGTGGTCGCCGATTTCGGATCGATTGGCCGCGTCGAACTCGTCCTCGAATAGCTACGAAGCCGCCGGCATTGCGATCTTGAACAGGCGGGCGGCATTGCCGACGGCGATCGCATCGATCGTTGCCGGGGCGAGATGGCCGAAGATGCGCGCGACCGTCGCATGCGACTTCCCGAACGTGTTGCGGACGTGGGGGTAGTCCGAGCCCCACACCAGCCGTGCCGGGTCCATCGCGTCCGATACGTGGCGGACGAACGGATCGTCAATCACGCCGACGTAGATCTGATCGAGGTAGCTTCGGATCGGGCGCTTCGGTTTGACCACGCCGATGTTGGGGCCGAAGTCGTTGGCGACCTGCTCGGTGCGGAACAGCCAATGCGGCAACCAAGACGCCTCGTACTCGACCAGGAACAGTTTGAGGCGCGGGAACCGATCGAGAATGCCGCCGAAAATGAACTCGTTCGCCAGCACCTCGCCGGCCTCGGCCATCAAGTCGAGATAGCCCCTGGCGGCCTCGCCAAGCTTGGGCCCGGTGAAGAGGAAGATGTCCTTTTTCATTCCGGTCGAGATGTGGAGGCAGATCGGAATCTCCATTTCTTCCGCCCGTGCCCACAGCTTGTCGTACTTGGCGTCGCGGTAGGCGCCCCATTCGGGCCGCACGTCGCCGTTGATCATAGCCGCGCGAAAGCCGCGCTTGGCGTTACGCTCGAGTTCGGCGATCGCGCGCTCGATGTTCTCGGTATTGATAAGCGCGGCGCCGAACAAGCGCGTCGGCGCGCCGTGGCAATAGTCGTGAAGCCAATCGTTGTAGACGGTGAGGCAGGCACGCGAGAGCTCGGCGTCGGCAAGCGGGAAGATCATCATCGCCTTGGTCGGGAACAGGAGCTCTCCCCACACCCCGTCCTCGTCCATGCAGGCCGCGCGGAACGCGGGATCGACGTTGGTGCGGCGCACTTTTTCGAGCACCGGATCGCCGAGCACGAGCTCGCCGACCGGGATGTAATCCTCGCCTGTGAAATAGACGCGCCCGCCGCCGACGACCGAAGTCGACCTGGCGCCGCCCGTGGGTTCGATCACGCGCGGCACCGCGTCGCCGTAGCGTCGGCCGAGCGCTTTCTCCCACAGATCGGGCGGTTCGTTGACGTGCGAGTCGGCCGAGTTGAGCCAGCGCCGCCCGGTTATCATGGCTCGCGGCCCGGATACTTCTCGCCGGTACCGCCGGTGACCATCTGGCGCGTGTGCGAATACGCGTAACGGTCGAGAATCCGCGCCGTGTTGGCGGGGTGGGGAAAACGCCGAGGGGGTTTTGCGCCGACGGTGCGGCGTTTACCGACCGCGCGCATCAGATGCTCGACGCCGGCCGAGGGCACACACAGGAAGAAGATCTTCATTGGCGTTCGGCCCGAATTGATGAAGCCGTGTTTCCGGTGCTTGCCGACGTAAACCAGCGAACCAGGGCCGATCGGGTGCGGCTCGCCGTCAACGTAAACAGTGCCGCGGCCGGCGTAGACGAACAGGAACTCGTCCTGGGCGCCGTGACCGTGGTCAGGAAGCGTTCCGCCCGGTTCGATCACCTGGACGGCGGCCATGTAGTTCTTGGTCGGAAACGTGTCGGGCGAGAGCTTGAGCGTCATGTAGCCGCCGCACGGGGCGGGGAGCCAGCACGATTCGCCATCGTCTTCGGCCCACACCCCGAACGGCCCGGGTCGGGGCAGGCGCGGCTGTCGCCGCCGTGCCGCCGCTATTCGGCGAGCGAGGGCGCGGCCTTGTGGTGAATACGTGGTCGTTTTGGTTGCCATCGGCGCCTCCCAAGCGTTGGCCGGTTTCGAGCCTACGCCCGCGTCGCGCATGGCTCAACGCGGCGGCGCCGGCGCCTTGGCCCGTCCGGCTTCGCGGTAGGCGATGTAGAGGGT
>CAMDOQ010000167.1 GCA_945903685.1 Rhizobium sp. Q54 | reverse complement strand
TCGACACCACCCTTTCGGTAGACGGACCCCGCGACACGGATTGGCTGGTGCGCCGACCGAAACGAAGGGTCCCCGCCGGCCTTGGCTGCGATCACATCCCGTAGGCGGCAAGCCGTGGCGATGTCGGTCCCTTGTGCCGGCTCGGTCAGCTTCCAATAGAGATGAAGCTTCGGTTGCCCCTCGACCGTGACGCCGCCGGACGCAACCTCAAGGGATGGCGGCCCGAGATGGTTGACGAGGTGCTGGCGCTTGGTCGCGATGTCGCCGTGGTCCAGGTCGACCAGGACCGCCTGCATGGCGACGACGTCTCCGGCCTTTGCCTTGCCGGGCGCCGACACCGTGCCGGCGACGACATATAGGGCCAGCCCTTTCTTGGCGGCGGCGTCCGCCTCGGTCGCGAGCTTGCCCGCGAGATCGGAATCGGCGGCGAAAAACGGCGTGTTCGGCGCACGATCTGCACCGCCCTTTTCAGGAAATTCGCGTACCGCGACCCAGCCCTCACAGTAATTGAACAGGACCTTCGCGAAGATCCCGATCATTGCTGGATTCGGGCCGACCGGCTGGCTGGCGCCTGCTCCGTCGGTCATCACCAAGATCTGCTGTAGTGCCTTCAGGCACGGCTCGCGTGGGGCGAAACCTCGGCAACGCTGGCGGTGCTCGTGCGCGTTTGCTGCGCCTCGTATGCCTCGACGTCGTCGAGGCGATAAACGACCCGGCCGCCGATTTTCAGGTAGCGGGGTCCCTGGCCGAGCCAGCGCCAACGCTCAAGCGTGCGCGGGGAAATGGTCCAGCGGCGCGAAAGTTCGACTTGGTTCAAGTGCTGGATAGACATCGCGTTCTCCTTTAAAGCCGGGTCGAAAACCTGCGCGTAGCTTGGGGGATCCGCAGGGAGGAGCCGGGGAGGGCGATGGGAGGAAATAAGGGAGGAATTCAGCGCGCCAGAAATTTCGAGTATTTTTCTGACACCGACGCGCAGAGAAGGGATCGGCTGTTGAGAATGAGCATCCGGCCGACTTGGATGCTTCCGATCGTCAGGCAGGTGGTTGACCGTTCTTAAGCCAGTCGCTTCGACCAGCCTCAATAAAGCAATTCGACAGTCGCTGGATGTCCTGCTCCCCGACACCAGACTCCACAAGGATTAGCTTCCAGCGCGCGGCAACATGCACGCGAATTTCCTCCAACAAGGCGGCAGCTTCTTCCCGCTTGATGCCAAAAGCGGTAGCTCCGGACAGCGCATTGGCGAGCGTGGCCTCATGACCGCGCTCACCGACGCCGAGCACCAGGGTCCCGCTGGTGCCGGTTCGTGGGCGAGGCACGACATCGTAGAGCGGCGACAGGCGCCAGCCTCGTCCGTCGAGCAGAAAAGCGTGGTTACGCAAGTGATCGTCGTCGTTGCCCACGAGCACGTTGAACGCCATACGTCGAAAAAGCTCCCGCAGATCGCGGCGCGGTTCTGAACCATAGCGTCGGAGCACTTCGGCGAGGTCGCGATAAGAGTAGCGGTGGGCCGCTATTTCTTGAGCCTCAAGCATCGTGAGTGCGGATGCGAACGGGCGCCGGATGAGCTGATTACCTTCGACCATGCGATCGAAGCGTTGGATCAGGTAGATGTCGCGTCCGAGGATTGACGCGAGATCCGTTTCCGGCACGTCCAGACCGCACTCCTTCGCCAAGCGCATGACGGCACGCTCTGTGCGGCAGACAGGATAGGTATCGTCCTTGGCGGGAAACTTTGCGATCCAAGGTGTCCCGCGATGCTCCGCCGCGGCTTTCGGTCGAGCGCCGCCCAAAGAGGAACCGGCCTCCAGAAAACGCCGGAGATTGGGGTCGAGACGATCGACGGACTGCACCCGATCGGCGGCTTCGACGAGAGCGGATAGATCGAGGTGTTCGCCGAGCGTCTCGCCATCGCCCCAGGGCGCCATCCGCTTCGGCCCGCCGGTCGGATCGGGACCGAAGGCGAGTGCACCGACCCTGTGATCGCCGGACGCGACGAGGTAATCGAACTCTTCAAGATTCTCTGCGCCTGCCGCCTTGTGCATGAGATAGCGGCCCCAGCCATCGGGTGCGGCATCGCGTATGCCATTGAAGAGGTCGAAGCCCTCGGCGGTCCGGTATGTCCATAGCGCGGCGTCGGCATCGGGCAGTGGCAGAGCAGCTGGATCGACCGGCACCCGATCTGGCCGGCGCAGATAGCGGTCGCCATATTGGAAAGTCGCATGAGATTGACGGCCATCCTCGACCATCTCGAGGCGACCGGCCGGCACAGGGCCCTCGGCGAGGTGGATGTAGACGAAGGTAGTCCGGCTGCGCACGGTTCGGCTTTCTCGTTAGAAGTCGAGGTCGGACTTCGGCGCAGGCGCGTGGACGCGGCGTGGAAGTCGCTTCAGCTCCTCGGTCTTACCGACCGTGTCCTGATCCGGCGCGGCTAGCGATGCGAGACGATCAATCAGGCCGAGCGCCCAAAGCGCGGTCGCGACGACGCCGATGCTAACCCCGGCATCGCCGTGTTCGAGGCGCTGTACCGTGTCGAGGCTCACCATCATCCGCTGCGCCAACAGGCGCTGCGGAATTCGCCTCCGGGTCCGGGCGGTGGAGATGTCATGGCAGAGCAGCTCGACAGCTTTGGCTGCCGGGCTGGGAAGAGCCTTGGTGGCGAGGGATGCCTTAGACATATCGACCTCCGTTCTGACCTTATATAACATGTCAAAACGGCTTTAACAACGGCTTTATCAGGTCTAAACACCTCGATCAGCCGACTTCCCCACCCCTTCTATCACTGGATCACTTGGCGCTGCTTATCGCCGCCGAACCGAAATTCCCGATTCCCCACGCGCACCACACGGAACTCGGCATCGGCCTGGACCGGCGATCTGGCATGTGTCGGCCGGGAACCATGGGCAGCGGCACGAATGATGCCAGCGTCGAAGCTAAACCCAGCGACACCTGCCAGCGCACAGGTCCTGATCGGCACGATCGCGCAGCCGCCGGTCATGGCGGGATTACCTAGTTCCACGGTGGGCGAAGACGTCAGGATGACGCCCGGCGGTCGGCCCGCGCGAGAACGCAGAGCCTCGTGCATGCGGGTAAGCGCCCCCGGCTCCCCAAGCCGTCTCGCGAAATAGATTGCAGTCCTGCGCTTGTCGCCCTTCCTCTCGCCCAGCCAAACGTCGCCGAGGTCCCAAAGGCGATCGGAAACGAGATCGACAGGACGGCCGCCGGCGCCAAGGCCGAGATGTTCTACAATCCAACCGAGCAACCAAGGCATCTGCAGACGAAACCGGCGAAGCACATCGTCTTCGACCGGTACCATCCCGGCTGTCGGGCTGAAATATTCATGGCGACCGGTTTCGCTGTTCCAACTTACGCTTACCGCCGCATCGTCGTGATCGGCCAGCGACACCGTCACTGGCTCAAAGCCGTCAGGCTGCAGCGCCCCGGCGGCGATCAGTTCCGCCCCAGCGTCCACATGAAAGTTGCCCAGCGCAGTTCCGGAGATCGCCAAGCTTGGCGTCTCTGCTATCACAATAAGCAGATCGACCGCGGCTTGGCTCAGCCGCGCCTCGGCATTAGACATTGCGAACGATGCCCCACCGGCCGAGATATTTCTCGCCGATCATGCGCTCGCGCTCGGTCCGATCCTTCAGATCACATCCGTGCGGCATCGTAATGGTCAACGGCAAGGTTCGGCCGCGGCGTGACCCCGTATCTGGGTGGAAGCGGATACTTAGCTTCGCCTGGGTCACAACCCAGCCACCCGCGAGCGGGCTGTTGGCGCCGAACCGCTCATGGGCCATCTGCCAAATGGTCTGTGTCGCCTGTCGCATGCATTCGAGGGTCACGCGCTCGCCCACTGTGTCGACAGGCATCAGCCGAAGAGAGTTGACGCGGACAAACTCGATTCCGTCACCCGGATCGGTCGGAAACTTGAACGGATGCAGAAGAATGCGCAGATCGAACTGCCTGAGAGGTAGCCGCTGCTGTTGGAGATCCGTGGCCAAAAGGTCGCGGGCGAACAGCCGAACGATGTCCTCTCGGCTCTCGCGGTCGTTGGCGACGACCTCGATGACACCGGTCAATAGCTCGTAGGTGATGGCCGCTTCAAAAACTGGACGCCAAGGCCGGCGATCAAGCTGCCCATTGACGAATTCCTGCAGCGTATCAAGGCGACCCTCGCGATAGATGGTGACCTGCACTAACGCATATTCGGTTCCCTCAAAGGCCGGTCGCTGCCGATCGAAGATGTCGATGTGGACGTTGTTCGACTGAAACCTCTCCCGGATCGCGATCTTGAAAGCGTCGACGGCCACTTGATCCCGCCGCAAGACTAGGTGGGGCTTACCAATGAAGCCGTCCCACATCCGCCCTCGCCGCCGCTCGTCGGTGAAGCGAACCTCTTCTGCATGCCGGAAGCCGACCGGATCGCGGCGAAACATCCAGAGCGAACGCTCGTGGCCGTTCTGTAGAGTGTCGAGTTGGCCGGGGTCATGCGCTACCTCGTAGAGCGCCGCTTGCCCCACTTCGTCGACCATGGTCGTGACGCGCTCGACATCGTCCGCCAAACGAGCCCGCGCGACGTCGTCCATTGCATCGACGGCGCGCAAGAGGGGACGCACCACCTCGGCTTCCGGGGCGTCCCAGTTGACGGGGGCCGGCAACTTAATACCGGAATGGTCGAAATAGGCCCGGAGCGAAGCAACGGGCGTGTTACGGATGAAGCTCGACACCGAGGCCATGCTTCACCCTCTCAGCCTTTGATGCTTCGGGGGTCGTGACCGTGACTGTCGCTCTGGCCGATCCGGCCATCCCGATTGTGAATCTTGAGCTCAGTGCCGGCGTGTCCGGCGTCAGCGCCTGTGAGACAGATCGGTGGGGTTGAATAAGGGAGGATTTCTGGCTCATCGTAACCAGCGAGGAGTGAACATGAGCCAGCAATCCGGAAGTCCCAAAATGTCGTCGGAGCGGGTGGTGCGGGAGATTCGCCGAG
>CAMDOQ010000166.1 GCA_945903685.1 Rhizobium sp. Q54 | reverse complement strand
CAAGATCGCCGACATCGACGTGATCGAATTGAATGAAGCGTTCGCCGCGCAGGCGCTTGCCTGCATGCGCCAGTTGGGCGTCGCCGACGATGCCCAGCATGTCAACCCGAACGGCGGCGCGATCGCCCTCGGGCACCCGTTGGGCGCCTCGGGCGCCCGGCTCGCGACCACGGCGGCGTACGAGCTGCAGCGGCGCAAGGCCCGTTACGCGTTGATCACCATGTGCATCGGCGTCGGCCAGGGCATCGCCACCGTGATCGAACGGGTGAGTTGAGCGAAAATGCCCTCGTCCTGAGCTAGTCGAAGGACGAGGGCCTTCCCCAGCGGTCTTCATGGTTCGACAGGCTCACCATGAGGACTTCCTCAGGGCGTCTTATCGTTTGCTCCGGCTCGCGGCGGCGAGCGCAGCTCGGGCCCACGCCGCCGCTTCGTCGGCGTCGTCCAGCACCTCGCCCGGCACCTCGCGCAGCGAAACGACCCGCTGGCCTTTCTTATCGGGTGCATAGATCAAAGGCGCCGCGTTTACCGCGTCGTAAGCAGCGACGTTCGCGGGCCCGACCTTGAAATAGACGCGCTCGCCGTAGGCGAAGCCGAACATCACGCCCTCGACATAGAGCCCGACCCCGCCAAAGAGCCGCCGCGCGTTCGCGCCGACCCCGACCAATTGGTCGAGGAGGAACTCGGTGAACGCCGGGCTGACCGGCTTGGGCTTAGCCCCCCGCTGCGGCTTGGGCCTGGCACCCGTGCGCGGCTTGGGCGTAGCACCCGCACGCGGCCGGGTCCTAGGGGCGGCGCGACGCGGCACGGCTCGGACGCTTGGCCGGCCCGGCCGCCTTGGCGGCACGCGCGACGCCGAGCGCGTCCCGCGCCCATTCGACCATCATTTCGGGATCGTCGAACGCGGCGGGCGGAACCTCGTGGTAGGACATCGCGATCCGCCGCCCCCCGCTCCGGCCGTAACGGTAGGGCTCCATGCCGGCTGCCTCGTACGCGGCGCGGTTGGCGTTGCCGGTTTTGAAATAGAGCCGGTCCTCGACGATCATCCCCATCATGACCGGGCCGACGTAGAGGCCATGGCCACTGAACATGCCGCGCGCGCGTACGTCCAGCGGCGCCAGGCGGTCGAGCACGTCGTCGATGAACGTGGAGCGTGCCATCGGGTCAGTCGCCATCATGGTTCGACAGGCTCACCATGAGGGTCTTTTAAAGCTTCGCCCTGAGCTTGTCGAAGGGCTCGGCGGTTTACTTCCGCTCGTCGAGCCACGCCATCTGGATCGCCTCGAGGATCTTCTCGTTCGAGCGGTTGGGGTCGTCGCTAAAACCGGGGAGCGCCATCACCCACTTGTGGAGGTCGGTGAAGCGCAAGTTGACGACGTCGACCTCGGGATGCACCTCCTCGAGCTCGATCGCGATGTCGTTGACGTCGGTCCAGCGGAGCGCCATCACTTCACCTGCATATTGCGGGTCGCGGCCGGGACCTTGACCTTCAAGCCGTCGAGCGCGTCGGTGACGATGATCTGGCATCCCAGTCGCGAGGTATGGGTCAGGCCGAACGCCAGGTCGAGCATGTCCTCCTCATCCTCGCTCGCCTCCGGCAACTTCCCGTAGAACGCCGGATCGACGATCACGTGGCAGGTCGAGCAGGCGAGCGCGCCCTCGCACGCACCTTCGACGTCGATCTTGTGCTTGTGCGCGATTTCGAGGATCGAGAGTCCGGCCGGGATGTCGACCGTGGTCTCGGAGCCGTCCTTGCTGACGAACGTGACCTTGGGCATCGGCCTGTCGTTACTCGGCCGCCGGCTCGCCCCGGGCCGGGGTCTCCAGGTTGCGCTCGAGCCGGTCGATCGCGACCCCGGCGAGCGCGGTGCGGATGCCGCGGTCCATGCGCCGCTCGGCGAAGAACATGGTCTCGGCGTCGAGTTTTTCGATCCAGCCTTCGATGATGTCGCGGTCCGCGGACCCGATCGCGCGCTCGATCCCGGCCAAGGCGTTCTCGACCGTGCGCCGCTCGATCGGCGCCAGGAGATCGCCGTCGGCCTGGAGCGCGGAGCGCAGCGCCAGCGACGCGCGACGCGCCTCGACCCGGGATTCGGTGAGCAGCCGGAGCTCGACGTCCGCGCGCGCATGTACCATCGCCGCCTTGAGCATCGCTTCCATGTCCTCGGGCGCGAGGCCGTAGGAAGGCTTGACCTCGATCCGCTGCTCGGCGCCGGTCGTCTCTTCGCGCGCGGCGACCGTCAGGATGCCGTCGGCATCGATCGCGAAGGTCACTTTGATCCGCGCCGCGCCCGCCACCAGCGGCGGGATGTCGCAGAGGACGAACTTGGCGAGCGAGCGGCACTGGTCGACCATCTCGCGCTCGCCCTGGACGACGTGGATCAGCATCGCGTTCTGGCCGTCCTGGTAGGTGGTGAAGTCCTGGGCGTGCGCGACCGGAATCGGCGTATTGCGTTCGATCACGCGCTCGACCACGCCGCCCATGGTTTCGAGGCCGAGCGAGAGCGGGGTCACATCGAGCAGCAGCGTGCTCGATCCGCCGGTCAACGCCTCGGCCTGGAGCGCGGCACCGAGCGCTACCACTTCGTCAGGATCGATATCGGCCAGGGGTTCGGTGCCGAACAACGCCGCGACCTTGCGCCGCACCAGCGGCATCCGGGTCGAGCCGCCGACCAGGACCACGCCTTTGATGTCGGCGGCGGCGAGCCTGGCATCCTCGATCACGCGCCGGGCGATCGCGACGGTTTCCTCGATGAGCGGCGTTATCATCGCCTCGAGTTCCGCGCGGCCGAGCGCGTGCACGCTCTTGCGGCCGGCGACGTCGATGATCCAGCGCCCGGCATCGGCCGCGGTCAGCGTTTCCTTGGCTTCGCGGGCAGCGCGGAGCGCGGCTTTGGCGGTGCCAATCGAGGGGTTGGTCTCGCCGCGCTCGACCAGGAATTGCTCGGCGATCAGGTGGTCGAAATCGTCGCCGCCGAGCGCGGTGTGGCCGCCGGTCGCGAGCACCTGGAACACGCCCTTGTCGAGCTTGAGGATCGAAACATCGAAGGTGCCGCCGCCCAGGTCGTAGATCGCGTAGAGGCCTTCCGACCCCTTATCGAGTCCGTAAGCGAGCGCGGCCGCGGTCGGCTCGTTCACCAGCCGTAGCACCTGAAGCCCGGCGAGCCGTGCCGCGTCCCTGGTCGCGGTGCGCGCAGCATCGTCGAAATAGGCCGGTACCGTGATCACCGCCCGCGTTACCGGCTGTTCCAAACCGGTTTCGGCGCGCTTCTTGAGCGCTCTCAAGATTTCAGCCGAAATCTCAACCGGCGTCAGCGCGCGTTCGCCGATCCGGATCCGCACCATGCCTTGAGCACCGGGCTCGACCGCGAACGGCAACGTTCCGGCGAGGGCTTTGACGTCCTCGAGACCCCGGCCCATCAGCCGCTTGATCGAGCTCACCACGCGGTCGGGCGCGTCCAGCATGCGATCGCGCGCGGGGTAGCCGACGATCACCTCGCCATCCCGGTCGTACGCCACGACCGAAGGCACTAGGCCCTCGCCGTGGATGTTGCGGAGCACCTCGGGCTTGCCGGCGTGCGAGTACGCGACCAACGAATTGGTGGTGCCCAAGTCGATGCCGACGGCGGCGTCGTCCGCTTCGTGCGGGCGAGGCGTTTCGCCCGGCTCGTGGATCTCGAGGAGAACCATCGGTTTACTTGAGCGCGGCGGCGAACGCGGGCGATGACGTCGGCCGGCCGCGACGGGCGCGGGCCTCGTCGAGCAGGCGGGCGAGATAGGTATAGCGGAGCGTGAGCGCGCCGGCGCGGGCCCAATCGGCAGCGGCGAATGCAGACGCGAGCCCGGCGCGGCAACGTTCGGCATCGGCTTCGGCGGCGTCGACCACGGCGGCGAACTCGCTGGGCGACGCGGCGTCGTCGAGCGCTTCGCGCCGCTCCATGACCTCGGCCAAGAGCGTCGGATCGGCGCTGGTCTTGGTCTCGCCGGTCACGTCGATGCCGGCGAGTTCGAGCAGATAGACCGCGCGCCGCAGCGGGTCCTTCAATGTCTCGTAGGCGCGATTCAAGTCGGTGGCGTGGGCCAGCGAATGCGCCCGCTCCGTCGCCGACTTGGTGGCGAAACGATCGGGATGGAGCTGGCGTTGCTGGGCGAAATAGCGCCGATCGAGTTCGGCGAGATCAACGTCGTACCCGCGGGCGAGATCGAGCCGCACGAAGTGGTCGATCGCCGCCGACGGCAACACCACGCCGCAGGTCGGACAGAACACGGCACCCGCCGCTGTCGGCCCGTGGCACGACCAGCACGCGCGTACAGCTCCGTTTTTAGTTCCGCTCCGATCGCTCACGTCCTGCCCATATGCAAAACGGGCGGTTGCCCGCCCGCCGCCGCGCTACGCCGGCTCGCGTTCAAACGTGGAACGACTCGCCGCAGCCGCACCGGCCTTTTTCGTTCGGGTTCTTGAATACGAAACCCGATTTCAGTTTTTCTTCGACGTAGTCCATTTCGGTGCCGATCAGGAACATGGTCGCTTTGGGATCGATCAGGATCGTGACGCCCTTCTCCTCGACCACTTCGTCGAACTTGTTCTTTGCGTCGGCATATTCGAGCGTGTAGGAGAGCCCCGAACAGCCGGCGGTGCGAACGCCGATGCGAACGCCGACCGCCGGTTTGCCGCGTTTGCTGAGCAGTGCCTTGACCCGCTCCGCCGCCGCGTCGGTCACCTTCATTACTGATCCGAATGCCATGGCGTCCTTCCTACCGATTCGCGTCGATCGTCGGCGTCAAGCGGCGGCGGGACCGCCGCTGCCCTTCTTGGTGCGATAGTCAGCGATCGCCGCCTTGATCGCATCCTCGGCCAGCACCGAGCAATGGATTTTGACCGGCGGCAGCGCCAGTTCCTCGGCGATCTGCGTGTTCTTGATCGTGGCCGCTTCGTCGACCGACTTGCCCTTGACCCATTCGGTCACCAGGCTCGAGGACGCGATCGCCGAGCCGCAGCCGAAGGTCTTGAACTTGGC
>CAMDOQ010000165.1 GCA_945903685.1 Rhizobium sp. Q54 | reverse complement strand
CGAAAAGTAAGCGATTTTGGTGAAATAAAGCAATGCATTTTCAAGCGGTCGACCCCATCTTTAGGGACATGATCGCGCTCTTCACCACGCATCCCGAATCGGTCAACGAGACCTACGGCATGCACTTCACGACGGCGCTCAAATTTGCCGGCGCCCTCTTCCTCGCCGGCGGCGCGTGTGCGGTTCATGCAGTGTTTCCCTGGCTCTGCACCCAGACCGCCAGCCGTAGGATCGACCAGTTGCACGAACGGATGGTGACGAACCGAGCCCGACGCTAGTTTACCCCGCAGGCGGTTCCTCCCTCCTCCTCCCTCCGCCGCGGGCTCTGCGCGGGGCCAGCCCTCCCTGGCCCCGCGCTCTATTTTTGGGGTTGAGGCAGATTTCCCGAAGATCGAAAAGGCAGGCGCGCCGTTAGCCGTCCCCGTCTCCTTGAGGGGGGCGGGTAAGGGTGGGGGTGGTGAAGCTCGAGGGCGGCGGAGTAGCGCCTGCTCACGCGACGAGTTTCCCGCCCTCGACCGGCCACATCGCGCCCGTCATCCACGCCGCCTTAGGTGAGGCGAGATAGGCGACCGCGGCGGCGATGTCGTCGGGCTCGCCGACCCGCCCCAGCGGATAGAGCTTGCTCCACTTGGCGATCTCGGCTGCGATGAAAGCATCGTCGTAGCCGACAGTCTTGAACATGTCCGTCTTGATGAGGCCCGGGAGCACCGCGTTCGCGCGCACGCCGGCCGGTGCCAATTCGACCGCGAGCGCCCTGGTGTAGGCCTCGATCGCGCCCTTGGCGGCGACGTAGAGCGAGATCGTCGGGTAAGGGCGTGACGACAAAGCCGACGAGATATTGACGATCGCGCCCTTCGACTTCTTGAGCGCGCCGACGCAGGCGGCGGTCATGGTGATGGTGCCGATCACGTTGACGCCCAAGACGTGATCGATGTCGGCGCGCGCTGTCCGCTCGACCGGCACCTCGCGGTAGACGCCGGCGTTGTTGACGAGGACGTCGATGCGGCCGAAGTCGGCGAGGATCGCGCGCACCGCGCGCCGAACCTGCGCCGCGTCCTGGATGTCGCAGCCATAGGCCCGCCGCACGCGCCCGCGCGCGGCGCGCCAGCGGATCGGTTCGCGATCGAGCGCGGCGATCGCGAACCCATCGGCGCCCAGACGCTCGGCGCACGCCCGCCCGATCCCGCGCGCGGCGCCGGTGACGATGGCGACGCGGCGATGCGGGCGCCTCATCGCCTTTCGCCCCGACCGACCAGCGCCGCGGCGGCGACCAGAACCAGGATGAACGAAAGCCCGAATACATAAGCCGGATGGCGGCCGGTCTTGGCCGGATCGACCCCGGCCTCGCGCTGCCAGCGCCTGAGGAACATCGCCGGCGAGTACCAGAGCCCGCCCAAGGCGAACGCCGTAAGCGCCGCCAACAGGACCGCCCAATAGTTGATCATCGTCCCGTCCCTCTTTTGTATGAACCGACTCGATTGGCTACTATCGAACCGCGATAGCCACGCTAGCACGCGCCGACGCATGGTAAGTAGCCGCCCTATGTCCTACCGCATCTCGATCGACACCGGCGGCACCTTCACCGATGCCGTGATCGCCGATTCGTCGGGCACCTTCACGATCGGCAAGGCCCTGACGACGCCCGAGCGTATTTTCGACGGCATGCGCGACGCGATCGCGGCGGCGGCGCGCGAGCGCGACCTCACGCTCGAAGCGTTGCTCGACGACACCGGCATCTTGATCTACGGCACCACGCGCGCGACCAACGCGATCGTCGAGGGCAAGGTCGCCAAGACCGCGTTCCTGGTGACGCACGGTTTTCCCGACGTGCTGCTGTTCCGCGAGGGCGGCCGCGCCAACGCGTTCGACTGGACCCAGGACTTCCCCGATCCGTACGTGCCGCTCCACCACACGTTCGAAGTCGTCGAGCGGGTCGACGCCGAGGGCGGCATCCACAAACCGCTCGACCGCGCCCAGGTGCAGGACGTCCTCGATCAGGTGAAGCGCCGCCAGTTCGAAGCGATCGCCGTCTGCTTCCTGTGGTCAGTCGCCAATCCGGCGCACGAGTTGGCGGTGGGCGCGATGATCGAGGCGACGCTCCCCGACGTGCCGTTCACGCTCTCGCACAAGTTGCTGCCGATCGTCCGCGAATACCGGCGCGCCTCGGCGACGGCGATCGATGCCTCGCTCAAACCGTTGATGCGCAATCACCTGCGCGAAATGGAGGCCGATCTCCGCACGGCCGGCTATCGCGGCCAGATCCTGGTCTCGACCTCGGTCGGCGGCTGCATGCATGTGGCCGAACTGGCCGAGCGGCCGATCCACAGCGTCAAGTCGGGGCCGGCGATGGCGCCGGTCGCCGGCATCACCTACGCCCAGCGCGAGAAAATGGCGGACGACGTCATCGTCTGCGATACCGGCGGCACCACGTTCGACGTCGGCCTGGTGCGCGACGGGACGCTCAAATACACGCGCGAGACCTGGCTCGGTCCGCAGTGGCAGGGGCACATCCTCGGCATCTCGGCGGTCGATGTGCGCTCGATCGGGGCCGGCGGCGGCTCGATCGCCTGGGTCGATCCCGGCGGGCTCTTGCGGGTCGGGCCGCGGAGCGCGGGATCGAATCCCGGCCCGGCCAGTTACGGCCGCGGCGGCACCGCGCCGACGGTGACCGATGCCGCGGTCGTCTTGGGCTACCTCGACCCGGATTTCTTCCTCGGCGGAGCGATGAAACTCGACGTCGACGCAGCGCGGCGTGCGGTCGGAACGATCGCGCGTGCCTACAAGATGTCGGTCGAGCAGGCGGCGGATGCAATCATGAAGCTCGCCAACGAACTGATGATCAAGGCGATCCAGGACATCACCATCGCGCAAGGGTTCGACCCGCGCGAATCGGCGCTGGTCGCGGGCGGTGGCGCGGCCGGGCTCAACATCGGCCCGATCGCCCGCGAGCTGGGGTGCAGGCGCGTGGTGGTGCCGCGCGCGGCCGCCGCCCTTTCGGCCTGCGGCATGCAGTTCGCCGACATCATGAGCGAGGCGAGCGCCAGCCGCGTCACCCTTTCGGGTGCCTTCGATCGGGACGGCGTCAACGCTGCGCTCGCGCGCATCGAAGACGAGCTGCGCCGCTTCGCTGCGACCTTGGGATCAGCGGGCCGCAAGGCCGCGATCGAGTGGAGCGTCGAGGCGCGCTACCGCTTCCAGGTGTGGGAACTCGATGTGGCGCTCCCCATCAATCGGTTCCGGAGTGAGCGCGATGTCGCCAAGCTGGTCCAAGCCTTCCATGCCACGCACGAGCGCATTTTCGCGGTGCGCGACCCGGCGAGCCAGGTCGAGTGCCTGAACTGGAAGGGCCGTATTCGGGTTGCACTTCCCAAGGGCGCGACGCCGACGAAACGCGCGCGTCTGCAGCCGGCAGGCCGGCCGCACGGCAAGCGCCACGCATATTTCGGGACCGGCCGGCCGATCGCGACGCCCATCTACCGCGGTCCCGACCTTAGACCCGGCGCCCGCATCAAGGGACCGGCGATCATCGAGGAACCGACCACCACGATCGTCGTCTATCCCGGTATGCACGCGACGCTCTCGGGCGCCGGTAGCTTCATCATCGAGGTCGGATGATGACGGCCCGTTCGACACCCCTCCCTACCCGCTCCCCGCTTACGGGGGGAGGGCGGCGAGCCCGACACCGCAAGCAGGAGCGGGCGTCGCCGAAGCGGCGCACGAAGCTCGATCCGGTCACGCTCTCGGTGATCGCCAACCGGGTCGACGCGATCGTACGCGAGATGTCGAACACCCTCTTGAAGAGTGCGCGCTCGACGGTGATCGCCTCGGCCCGCGACTTCTCGTGCACGATTGTCACTGGCGACAACCGGCTCCTGACCGCGACCGACGGCATCCCGGTCCACGTGTTCGGCTCCGATCTGCAAACCCAGTCGATGGTCGATCTCCACGCCGACCTGGCCGAAGGCGACGCCTACCTCCACAACGATCCCTACTTGGGCAACACCCACGCCGGCGATCAGACCATCCTGGTTCCGGTTTTCTTCGATGGCCGCCACGTCTTCACCGCCTGCGCCAAAGCGCACCAGGCCGATATCGGCAACTCGATCCCCTCGACCTACCACGCCGCCGCGCGCGACGTGTACGAAGAAGGCGCGCTGGTGTTCCCATGCACGCGGGTCGAGCGCGGGTACCGGCCGATCGCGGACGTAATTCGCTTCTGCCGTGCCCGCATCCGCGTACCCGACCAGTGGTACGGCGATTTCCTCGCGACCTTGGGATCGGCGCGGACCGGCGAGCGGCGTTTAAAGGAGCTCTGCGCCAAGTACGGCCGCGCCACCATCCTCGCCTTCATCGAAGAGTGGCTCGATTACTCCGAGCGGCGCATGGCGCAAGCGATCCGGCGGCTACCCAGGATGCATGTGCGCGCGACCATCGCCCACGATCCGATTCCCCCGCTCGTGCCCGACCCGATCCCGATCAACGTCGTGGTCGCGATCGACCCGGACAAAGCCGTGATCGAGGTCGATCTCCGCGACAACATCGACAATCTCCCGTGCGGCTTGAACCAGTCGGAAGCCTGCGTCCGAAACAACACGCTGATCGGTGTCCTGAACGGGCTCGAGCCCGACATCCCGCGGAACGCCGGCTCGTTCCGCCGCGTCAAGATCCTGGTGCGCGAAGGATCGGTCGTCGGCAAGCCCAAGTTCCCGGCGTCCTGCTCGCTCGCGACCACCAATATCGCGGACCGCCTCATCAACGTCATCCAAGCCGCGTTCGCCGAGATTGGCGAGGGCTATGGCCTGGCCCACGGCGGCACCGGCATGAGCGCGGTCGTCTCGGGCAAGGACTACCGCTACGGCGGCGCGCCCTTCATCAACCAGCTCTCCTTGAACGTGAACGGCGGCCCCGGCGGGCCGCACGCAGACGGCTGGGTGACCTACGGCATTCCCGCGGGCGGCGGCATGATCTACCGCGAGTCGATCGAGCTCGTGGAAGTGAAGCACCCGATCCTGGTCGAT
>CAMDOQ010000164.1 GCA_945903685.1 Rhizobium sp. Q54 | reverse complement strand
GCGCTCGGCTACCGCCCGCCGGCACCAGAAGCAATCATCCCAAGCTGGCCGTTCGGCTCCGCTCCGCTACGCCTACCGCCCAGCTTGGCCTCAGCCGGCGCTTCGGGCTAACATTGCTCCCGGACCACCAACTGCAGGCAGTCCAGTTCGAAATGAAGACCGAATTAGCTTAAGCTGGTGTCAACCGAACCGGCAGCAGGCCATACCTGCTCATGCGGACCACGCAAAACGCCGCCTGACGCTCTGCGGTTGCCTAGCGCGGCGCGCATGAAATTTGGAGCGGCCAGATGGTTATGCTCACGTAAGTGTACAGCGGCGCTCGGGCACCGCGTGCCAACGTGCGAGACCCGCGTCCGGCCCCAACGATCCCACCGCGCAAACCCAGTCTCAGCTTGTAATGAACCTGGAGCAAAGCTCTGCGAATCGCGATCTTAGTCCAGCGTACCGATAGGCCGCCTACGAACCAGTCTCTTCGCCCCGGCGAACCCGTCTCCTGAAGACGCTAGGCGAATTCCCCGGAAACACAAATTCGCGGTCGAGAGACTTTTCGGCCTTTACCAGAGCAAGCCGCGAAACTTGAGCTCCAGAGACCGCTTTTAAGCACCCTTTCGGTCCGCTGAGCCGCAGAAAACCGCCAAATTTATGGTCTGTGTCTCAGTTCGAGTCCTGTATGGGTGTGGGTGGTGGGCCCGGGAGGACTCGAACCTCCAACCAGACCGTTATGAGCGGCCGGCTCTAACCAGTTGAGCTACGGGCCCCGGGGCGCGAGGATACAGGGAACGCGCCCCGCGACAAGCGCCGGTCGCGCGCCTCGACTGCTGCCGCCCTCTTGTCGCGACCTCACCGCCATGGCGCCAAGGCATCTGCACCTCGTCCGGTTCGCGTCTGCGTTGGTCGCGCTCGCGTTCGCGGCCTTCGCGCCGGCGCCGGTCCGCTCCGCCGAGGAGACCGAGGTCGACCTTCAGCTCATCCTGATGGTCGACGCTTCGGGCAGCATCGATGAACGCGAGTTCGCGCTGCAGCGCCTGGGCTACGCCCGCGCCTTCAAGAACCCACGTGTCGTCAACGCGATCCGGAGCGGCGCGCTCGGGCAGATCGCGGTCGCCTACGCCGAATGGACCGGGCCGACGCTCCAGACCATGGTGATCGGCTGGACCGTGCTCGGCGACGAGGCCGGGGCCCGCGCCTTCGCCGCCGAGTTCGAGCGGCGGCCGCGCGCGCTGTTCTCGGGCGGCACTGCGGTCGGGAGCGCGATCCTCTACGGCGCCGCCGCGATCGAGGCCCGGCCTTATGCCGCGGTACGACGCGTGATCGACGTCTCGGGCGACGGCGCTACTAATCGCGGCTTGCCGGCCGCGCTCGCCCGCGACCAGGTCGTTGCCCGCGGTTTCACCGTGAATGGTCTTCCGATTTTGACCGACGATCCGTTCCTCGACCGCTATTACGAGACCAACGTCATCGGCGGCCCCGGCGCATTTGCGATCCCCGCCCGGGATTTCGAGAGCTTCGCCGCCGCGATCCTCGCCAAGCTCGTGCGCGAGATCGCCGGCGGGATCGAGCCCCCGGTCATCGCCGACGCGACCGAATAGAGCCACCGTCCGCGCGGGCTCTGAAGGCCGGCTTCAAACCGCCATGTTCAAGAAAAGGAACGTCGTCCCCGAGGCTCCCCGCGACGATTGCCAGGAGCTTCGTATACAGGACGGCGGCCCCCTTCGATCGGGAAGCCTTGCTCAAGCGCAACTCCGCGAGCGCTTGCCGCCGAGCGAGCACGGCGAGCGCGGTCTCCTCCGGCGCGGCCGCCCGTTCCCGCGGCAGCGTGATATGGTTGATCGAGGCCCGGAGCCGCTGCGGCCGGGTGCTGAAAATGATCCGCTCGCGGCAGACGCCCGAGTGCTCGTCGTACTCCTCTTCGATCACCTTGGCCGCGTCGACGCTGCGCGATCCCGCGAGCGAGCGAGCCTCGGCGATAGCTGCCTCGCGCTCGCCCTCGTCGTGCCGCGTTTCGAGAGTCCAGCGGCTGCCGCAAAATCCGTACACTTCGTAACAAATGCTTGACATCCCGACTTCCCCTCGACTAGTCCGCTGACCGTTTCTCGCATCCGTTCGCCGGACAGCTTGGGCACCCGTCCAGCGAACGAGGCGGACCATACAGGGCGCGATTAACCAAGATAATTGGGATGATTCTGGGCTTGCGATGGGGGGATTGCCC
Source organism: Rhizobium sp. Q54 (assembly GCA_945903685.1). GTDB lineage: Bacteria > Pseudomonadota > Alphaproteobacteria > SHVV01 > SHVV01 > SHVV01. Next base: position 2,814 of record CAMDOQ010000164.1, on the reverse strand, counting down.
CATTCGCTCCCGGGCATCGCGTCAAAGTCGGCAGCGATCAGGGGGAAATCACGAGCATTCTCGCAGCCCGCTTCTCGTCATCCCGCGAGACCGCTGCGCCCGCATCGCGGCATACCGCCCCGCCCGCGTTCGCTCTAGAATGCCCGCCATCGTCCGCGAGGTTCCTGTCATGCCGTTGTTCGATCCCGCTGTCCCCTTCGCCTCGGAGTTCTCCGCCGATCCTTATCAGTCGGCGACGCTCCCCTCGTATTGGTACTACGACCCGGCAATCTTCGCCGCCGAGCGCGAGGCGATCTTCTATAAGTCCTGGCAGTTCGCGGGCTACGCCGCCGACCTCGGCCGCCCCGGCGCCTATATCACCGCCGAGATTCTCGACCAGAAAGTGTTCGTGATCCGCGCCAAGGACGGTGCGCTTCGCGCGTTCCACAATGTCTGCATGCACCGCGGCCACACGCTCGTGGAAGGCAAAGGCGATAAGACGATCATCACCTGCCCGTTCCACGCCTGGTCCTACGACACGGAGGGCGCGCTCAAAGCCGCCGGCAACGCCGAGAACGTCCAAGGCTTCCGGCACGAAGATTTTTCGCTGACGCCGATCCAGGTCGAGACCTTCCTCCACATGGTGTTCGTGAACCTCGACCCCAAGGCGCCCTCGCTCGCGTCGCAGGCCGGCACGTTCGAACGGTACGTGCGCGAGCACATCCCGCGGTTCGATGAGCTCAAGTTCGCGCGCCGCGATCCGATCCCCATCGCCAGCAATTGGAAGTTCGTGTTCGACGGGCTCGAGTGTTACCACTGCCCGGTGATCCACCCCGAGGCGGTCAAGGCCGCCGATTATGACCGCCGCCAGCAATGGTCGGAGGGGATCTATTCGATCCACTTCACGCCGCCCAAGGCCGGCATCGCCAAGGAGGATCACCTGTTCGGTTTCCGCGCCGAATCGGGCGACCTCCCCGTCTCCTACGTCCTCTACCTCTGGCCCAACAACATGTTCATGGCGCGGCGCGGTGAGCCCAACTTTGCGCTCGCCCACGTCATGCCGACCGGGCTCGAGACCACCGTCGTCAACATCGATCACTTCTATCTGTCCTCACCGCCGAAGCCCGAGAACGTCCGCACCATGGACGCGGCCCGCGACGTGATCTGGCCGCAGGACACCCGCGCCATGGCGCAGCAGCAGTTAGGCGTGCACGCGCGCGGCTATCGGCAAGGCCGTCTCATGGTCGATAAGGCTCATACCTTTCGGAGCGAGCACACCACGCATCACTTCGACAAGATGGTGTGGGACGCCGTCACCGGCGTCATGCCGGATGCGGCGCGGTTGCCGTCCGAGCGCCGCCGCGCCGCGGAATAGCGACCCACCGGCCCACCCCAACCACCTCGATCGTTAGGAGAACGCGACATGCTTGCTTACGTGCTCGTTGGAACCAACAACCTGAAACGCGCCGCCAAATTCTATGACGCCGCGCTCGCGCCGCTCGGGCTCACCCGCGCCGGCGGCAACGAGCGCTACATCGGATACGCACCGAAAAAAGCGCCGAAGCAAGCCAAGCTCTACGTCACCAAACCCTTCAACAAGAAGCGGGCGACGTTCGGCAACGGCACCATGATCGCGCTCGCGGCGAAGTCGAAGCGCGCGGTCGATGCGTTCCACGCCGCCGCTATCGCCAACGGCGGGACCGATGAAGGAAAGCCCGGCCCGCGGCCGGCCGGCGCCAAGAACTACGCCGCCTACGCCCGCGACCCCGACGGCAACAAGATCTGCGCCATCATCCGCGGGCCGCGGTAGACGCATCGCCCGCACCGCGGCTTACGAAGTGGCCCACGACGATGACCATCGACCTCTGGACAGCGGTCGCGGCGGTCGTGCTGGCGCTCGCCCAGTTGGGCCTCGCCAGCGGTTTCGCTAAGGGCGTCACCGGCCGCGCGTGGTCGGTGGGTCCGCGCGATCATCCGATCGAATTGACTGGGCTCGCGGGGCGGCTCGATCGCGCCTTCCGCAACCTCATCGAGACGTTCCCGCTCTTTGTGGCGCTGGTCGTCATCGCGCACGTCGCGGGCAAAGCCAACCTGTGGACCGCGGTCGGCGCACAGGTCTATTTCTGGTCGCGCGTCCTTTACGTACCGGCGTATGCGAGCGGCATTCCGCGGCTACGGACGGCGATATGGCAAATCGGGATGATCGGTTTGGTGGTGATACTGGTGCAGCTCTTCCGGTGAACGGCCAAGGAGGACCCATGGGCGCCGCCTTCGAACAGATCAACGGCCGGGTCGTGCATGACGAGGTGGTGCCCGCGCGCGGCAGCTGGAGCCGCGAGATCAAGCAGGGCCAGACGCTCCGCATGATCGACCTCGAAGGAACCCAGGCGGTCGACTTCCTTTGTTACAACGCGCGCGACTACGAAGACCGCTACGCCGCCGCCGACACGATGAAGATCAACGGCAACCTCTTCATCCGAAAAGGCGCGACGATCTATTCGATCCACTGCAACCCGATGTTCACGGTGACCGCCGATACGGTCGGCCGCCACGACACCATCGCCGGCTGCTGCTCGCCCGGCATCAACCGGCTCCGCTACGGCAAGCCCGACGACCACAGCTGTCGCGCCAACTTCCTGCACGAGCTTAGGAAGTGGGGCATGGGCCCGCGCGACGTGGTCGCCAATCTCAACTTCTTCATGATTCTGCCGGTCGGACGGGGCGGCGAAATGGAGATCATCCCGGCGGTCTCCAAACCCGGCGACTATGTCGACCTCAAGGCCGAGATGGACGTCGTCGCCGTCATCTCGAACTGCCCGCAGGTAAACAACCCCT
>CAMDOQ010000163.1 GCA_945903685.1 Rhizobium sp. Q54 | reverse complement strand
CCAAAACCGCCAAGCTGCCGCGCTCGTTCTGGGACTGGGAGCCGATTCTCGAAGCCAACAAGAATTGGAGCTTTCCCTTCACGCCCAACATCAACCTTATTTTTGCGCTCAAGGAAGCGATCGCGATGTTCGACGAGGTCGGCTTGGACGCGGTGATCGCGCGCCACGCCCGCCACGGCGAAGCCGTGCGGCGCGCGGTCAAGGCCTGGGGCCTCGAGCTCCAGGCCAAGAACCCGGCCGAGTACAGCCCGTCGGTGACCGCGATCCGGGTGCCTGAGGGCATCAACGCCGATTCGGTCCGCGCCGTCATCCTCGAAGACTTCGACATGTCGTTGGGTGCGGGCTTGGGCAAGCTCGCCGGCAAGGTGTTCCGGATCGGCCACCTGGGCGCGATCAACGACCTCATGATCGCGGGGACGCTGGCCGGCGTCGAAATGGGGCTGATGCGCGCGCAAGTACCGCACAAAAAGGGCGGCGTCATGGCGGCGCTCGAATTCATGGCTGCGGACGGCGCTACCGCCGCCAAGAACGCCGCCGAGTAGCCGGCCGGAGGTTCGACCGGGAGCCGGCCTGATATACTTTTCTATCGACCGTTCGCGGGCGTAAGCAGGAGTATGAGACGATGGCAGAGATGATTATCGGCGGCGGCGCGACCGCACCCAATGGCGGACCGGCCGGGGTGCCGGCCGGCCTCATCAAGGACAGCGACACCAAGAATTTCGCGAACGACGTCCTGGTGGCGTCGCGCGAAGTACCGGTGGTGGTCGACTTCTGGGCGCCGTGGTGCGGGCCCTGCAAGCAGCTCGGCCCGGCGATCGAGAAAGCGGTCAAGGACGCCAAGGGCGCGGTCAAGCTGGTCAAGATCAACATCGACCAGAACCCGCAACTCGCCCAGCAGATGCGGATCCAGTCGATCCCGGCGGTGTTCGCGTTCCACAACGGCCAGCCGGTCGACGGCTTCATCGGCGCGCTGCCCGAAAGCGAAGTCAAAGCCTTCATCAAGCGCCTGACCGGCGATACCGGTCCCTCGCCGATCGAAGAGGTGCTGGCCGCGGCCCAGGCCGCGCAAACCGCGGGCGACTTGGCGAGCGCCGCCAACATGTACGCGCAAATCCTGAAGCAGGAGTCGGGCCACGTCGAGGCGCTGGCGGGGCTTGCCCGCTGTTACATCGGGCGCGGCGATCTCGAGCGCGCCAAGCAAACCCTGGCGATGGTGCCGCCGCAATCGGCCAATCACGCCGCCATCGCCGGCGCGCAGGCGGCGCTCTCGCTCGCCCAGGAAGTCGGCAATGTCGGCAATCCGGCCGAGCTCCGCGCCAAGATCGACGCCAACCCGGCCGATCACGAGACCCGCTTCAATCTGGCGCTGGCGCTGGTCGGCGCCGGACAACACGGCGAGGCGATCGACCAGTTGCTCGAAATCGTGCGCCGCAATCGCGAATGGAACGAGCAAGCGGCGCGCAAGCAGCTGCTCAAGGTATTCGACGTCCTGGGCGCGACCCACGAGCTCACCGTCGGTGGGCGGCGCAAGCTGTCCGCGATCCTGTTCGCATGAGCGAACGCTTCCAGGTCAAGGACGTCGCAGCGCTTCCCGACAGCCTGCCGATCTTCCCCCTGGTTGGTGTGCTGCTGCTCCCGGGCGGGTTCCTGCCGCTCAACATTTTCGAACCGCGCTACCTGCAAATGATCGAGGACGCGCTGGGGAGCGGGCGCCTGGTCGGTATGGTGCAGCCAGCGAATCCGGCCGAACGCGCGATCGAGCCCGAGGTCTATCCGCTGGGCTGCGCCGGCCGCTTGACCGCGCTCAAGGAAACCGACGACGGCCGCTACCTCATCACGTTGAAAGGGGTATGCCGGTTCCAGATCGGCGAGGAACTGCCGCAGGTCCGACTCTATCGCAAGGTGCGGCCGCAGTGGACCGCGTTCGCCGGCGATCTCCAGGAGCCGAGCGAAGATTTCGCGATCGACCGGAAGCGCCTGTTCGCCGCGCTCAAGCCGTTCTTCGAGGTCCACGGCATCAAGGCCGAGTGGCCGACGCTCGAGAGCGTCTCGCCGCTCACCCTGATCACCTCGCTCGCGATGATGTGCCCGTTCGAGCCGCGCGAGAAGCAGGCGCTGCTCGAAGCCAAGACGCTGGCCGAACGCACCGAGCTCTTGACCGCGCTGATCGAGATGGCGGTGATGCAAAAAATGCGCGGCCCCGGCGCCAATCAGTGACCGTGCAACCGTTGGAAACACCCGCCATGACCACCCCCGCTGTCGACCCCAAATTGCTCGAGATCCTGGTGTGCCCGCTTACCAAGGGCCCGCTCCGCTATGACCTCGAGCGCCAGGAACTGGTGAGCGAACAGGCCCGCCTCGCCTATCCGATCAAAGACGGCATCCCGATCATGCTGGTCGACGAGGCGCGCCGGCTCGACGACGAGCCGGCCGGCGCCAAGCGCTGATGGCGGCAAAAACGCCGCGCCCGACCGAGGTGCGGCTGGTGCGCGCCGAAAAGACGCTGATCGTCGCCTTCGACAACGGCGAGACGTTCCGCTACCCAGCCGAATATCTGCGGGTCGAAAGCCCGTCAGCCGAGGTCCAAGGCCATGGGCCCGGGCAGGAGGTGACCGTCGCCGGCCGCCGCCACGTCGGTATCACCACGCTCGAACCGGTCGGCCACTACGCGATCCGGATCCTGTTCGACGACAGCCACGATACCGGACTCTACTCGTGGGACTATCTCTATGAGCTCGGCGTCAAGCGCGACGCCAAGTGGGCAGCCTACGAGCAGGCGCTGGCGGCCAAGGGCATGAGCCGCGATCCCTAGTCGTCAGAGCGCCACGCCCTCGAGCAGCCGCGGCAGTTTGCCGACCGTGCCGCGCGCATGCGCCATGAAGAACCGCTTGAGCGGGGGAATTTCGTTGACGGCGGCGAGGCCCAAGTCGCGGGCGAGCCGGATCGGCGCGATGTCGTTCGCGAACAGGCGGTTCAAGCTGTCAGTCACCGCGATCAGAACCGTATTGTCGAACCGCCGCCAGCGCTCATAGGTCTCGAGCGCGGGCGTGGCGCCGAGGTCGAGGCCCAAACGCATCGCGTCGACCAGCACTTCGGCGAGCGCGGCGGCGTCGCGGAACCCGAGGTTCACGCCCTGGCCGGCGATTGGGTGGATGCCGTGCGCGGCATCGCCGATCAACGCCAGCCGGTCGGCGATGTAGCGGTTGGCGTGGTGGACGGCGAGCGGGTAGCTCCAGCGCGGCCCCTCGACCCGGACCGCACCCAGGAAATCGCCGAAGCGCCGGCTCATTTCGTGGGCGAACGCGCGTTCGTCGAGCGCCAACATCGCCGGCGCGAGTTCCTGCCGCTCGGTCCACACCAACGACGAGCGATCGCCCGGGAGCGGCAGGATCGCGAACGGCCCGGCCGGCAGGAAGCGCTCGTGCGCCACGCCGCGGTGCGGGCGCTCGTGCGCCACGGTGCAGACGATCGCGGTCTGCGGATAGGTCCATTCGACGACGTCGATCTTGGCCTGGCGGCGGAGCGCCGAGTTCCGGCCCGAGGCATCGATCGCGAGCGGCGCCGCGATGCGCTCGCCGCCCGCGAGCGTGGCTTCGACCAACACCGCCCCGCGGTCGAGCGCCGCCAGCGTTGCCGGCGCGCGGAGATCGAGCGTCGGCAGCGTTGCCGCGGCCGCGAACAAGGCGCGGCGGATGAAGCGATTCTCGACCATGAAACCCATCGGCTGATCGCCGAGATCGCGATGGTCGAAATGGAGGAACAGCCGCGACTCGCCGTCGGACACGCGGATGTCGGTGATGGCTTGGGCGTGGCCGGCCAAGTGCGGCCACACGCCGATCGTCGCCAGCAGCCGGTACGACGAATAAGCGATCGCCGACGCGCGTCCGTCGAATGGCGCCGCCTCGAGCGCGGCTGGCGCTTCACGATCGATCAGCGCAACGGCGAGCCCGGCGTGTGCGGCCGCGACCGCAAAGGTCGCGCCGACCATGCCGCCGCCCACTACCAGGAGATCATGCGTCGCCTTCGCCATCGCCGTCCGCTTGCCGCGTCCGGGCACCTTGGCGCGCAGCCGGCGGCGTTGTCCAGTCCGTTGCAGGCAGGCTACAGTCCCGCGCTTTCCCTTCGGAGATGGGCGCATGGCACCGGCTTGGCATGAAATGACCGCGCTCGACCTGGGCGCCGGAATCGCGAGCGGTGCCATCGATCCGGTCGCGCTCGCCGAACATTTCCTGGATCGGATCGCGCGCCACGATCCCGATCGCGCGGTCTACCTCCGCCCGACCGCCGAACGCGCCCGCGCCGAAGCAGAGGCCGCCCGGGCGCGCGCCAAAGCCGGCCGCCGGGTCTCGGCCCTCGATGGCGTGCCGATTTCGTGGAAGGACCTGTTCGATACCGCCGGCATCGTAACCACTGCCGGATCGCCGCTCCTCGCCGACCGGGTTCCGGCCGCCGACGCCGCCGTGCTGGCGCGCGCGACGCGCGCGGGACTCGTCTGTCTCGGCAAGACGACGATGACCGAGCTCGCTTACTCGGGCCTGGGCGTCAATCCCAGTATGGGAACGCCCCAGAACGCGTACGACGCCGCCACGCCACGCGCGCCCGGCGGCTCGTCCTCGGGCGCCGCCGCCTCGGTCGCCTACGGCCTCGCCGCAGCCGCGATCGGCAGCGACACCGGCGGTTCGGTTCGCGTACCGGCTGCCTGGCAAGGCCTGGTCGGGCTCAAGACGACCTATGGCGTCTTGCCGCTCGAGGGCGCGGTGCCGCTCTGGCCGGACGTCGACACCGTCGGCCCGCTCGCCCGCAACGTGGCCGACGCCAACGCCCTCTTCGCCGTGCTCGACGCCGGCAATGCGGCCGATCTCAAGGGTGCGCGGCTCGCCGGCGCGCGCCTGCTGGTCCCGACCAACTACGTTTGGGACGAGGTCGAACCCGCGATCGCGACCGCGGTTGCGGCGGCGCTCGAGCGGTTGGCCCGCGCCGGTGCGGTGGTGATCCGCCAGCCTGTAACAGCGTTGGATGCGCTCGCGGCGCTCGGGCCGCTT
>CAMDOQ010000162.1 GCA_945903685.1 Rhizobium sp. Q54 | reverse complement strand
GAATGCATCGAGGACCCCGACCGCTTGCTGTTCGGGCTGTAGGGGCTGCCCATCATGGCCGAGAATACTTATGACCTCGTCGTCATCGGCGGCGGGCCGGGCGGTTACGTCGCCGCGATCCGCGCCGCGCAGCTCGGCCTGACCGTCGCCTGCGTCGAGGGCCGCGGCGCGTTGGGCGGAACCTGCCTCAACGTCGGCTGCATCCCTTCGAAAGCGCTCCTCCATTCGTCCGAGCTTTACGAGGAGGCGAACCACGGCTTTGCCGAGCACGGTATCGCCGCCGCCAGCGTCAAGGTCGACGTCGCCAAAATGCTGGCGCGCAAGGACCAGGTCGTCGCCAAGCACACCAAGGGGGTCGAGTTCCTCTTCAAGAAGAATACGGTCACCTACGTCCAAGGTTGGGGCGCGGTCGCCGCGCCCGGAACGGTGGTAGTGAAGCTCGCCAAGGGCGGGACCGAAACCTTGAAAGCGAAGCGCATCGTGATCGCGACCGGCTCGGAAGTGACGCCGCTCGCGGGCGTCGCGATCGATGAGAAGCAGATCGTGTCCTCGATCGGCGGGCTCGTGCTGGACAAAGTGCCGGGCACGATGATCGTGATCGGCGGCGGCTATATCGGGCTCGAGCTGGGCTCGGTGTGGCGGCGCCTCGGTGCCAAGGTGACGGTGGTCGAGTTCCTGGATCGCGTCACGCCCAACATGGATTTCGAAATCTCGAAGGAAATGCAGAAGATCCTGACCAAGCAGGGCATGACCTTTCGGCTCTCGACCAAGGTGACGGCGGCGAAACCGGGGAAGAACGGGGTCGCGGTCACGGTCGAGCCGGCCGCGGGCGGCGCGACCGAAACGCTCACGGCCGACATCGTGTTGGTCTCGATCGGACGGCGCCCCTATACCGCGGGCCTCGGGCTCGAAGCCTTGGGCGTCAAGCGCGACAATGGCGGGCGCATCCTGGTCGACCACACGTTCGCGACTAACGTCGCAGGCATTTACGCGATCGGCGACGCCATCGCCGGGCCGATGCTCGCGCACAAGGCGTCGGAAGACGGCATCGCCTGCGTCGAGACGATCGCTGGCCGCCACGGCCACGTCGACTACAATTTGGTGCCTGGGGTCGTCTACACTTGGCCCGAGGCGGCCGCGGTCGGCAAGACCGAAGAACAGCTCAAAGCCGAGGGCGTCGCCTATGCCATCGGCAAGTTCCCGTTCACAGCGGTGAGCCGCGCCACTGTCAACGGCCACAACCAGGGCTTCATCAAGATCCTCGCCGACAAGAAGACTGACCGCGTGCTGGGCTGCCACATCATCGGCCCCGACGCCGGTACCCTGATCCACGAGGCAGTAGCGGTGATGGCGTTCGGCGGTTCGGCCGAGGACATCGCCATGCTGAGCCACGCCCATCCGACCTTGGCCGAGGGCATGAAAGAGGCGGCGCTCGCCGTCGCCGGCCGCGCGCTGCACATCTAGCGCAGCCGGCGGCCGCTACGCCGCCCTCTCGACCGGTTCGATCTTGGCGAGGACCTTAGCCAATCGCCGCTCGGCATGCCAAAGGTCGCGCGCTTCCTGCATGTGAAGAAAAAGCTCGGGTCGGCCACCGACAAGACGGGCGAACCGGAGCGCCATATCGGCCGTGACCGAACCGGTCCCGTTCAAGACGGCATACAGCGAAGGTCGGCTGGTGCGCATCAGGCGCGCGGCACGGGCGATCGGAATCTGAAGTTGCTCGGTCAATATTTCGCGCATCAGCTCGCCCGGATGCACCGGCGCGCGCTTCAGCGGACGTTTGACGAGTCTCTTTCTCATGGTCGACGGTTTATTTCTGGCATGACTGGCGCAGACCGGCCATGCCGTGCGGAACAGGATAGCCCACGAGGTGAAGGCGTGGATGCGCGGGACGAAGCCCGCGCATGACGGCTCGGGGATTGCTCTGTGGCAATATCGCGCGATGACCGACCGCCGCCTCCTCTGGCTCGCCTGTCTCGCCCACGCGCTGAGCCTGCTGGGGTTCGCCGCCTACTCGGCGTTGCTCCCGACCTTCATCGCCGAATGGCGGCTGTCGAATACCGAGGCCGGCTGGGTTGGTGGCATCTACTATGGCGGCTATATGGCCTCGGTGCCGGTGCTGACGGCACTCACCGACCGCATCGACGGCCGCCGCATCTACCTTGCCGGCGCCGGGCTGACCGCGCTCGGGTTCTTGGGTTTTGCGCTCCTGGCCGACGGATTTTGGTCGGCGCTCGTCTTTCGTCTGATCGCCGGCATTGGCTTGGGCGGCACCTACATGCCGGGCTTGAAAGTACTGACCGACCGCCTGGGCCGGTCGGGGCCTGAGCAAGCGCGCTTGGTCTCGTTCTATACCGCGACCTTCGGGATGGGCGTCAGCCTCTCGTTCCTCCTCGCCGGCGAGATCGGTGCATGGATCGGCTGGCGCTGGGCCTTTGCCGTCGGCGCTGCCGGCGCTGCCGCCGCGCTTGCGATCGTCGCGGTCGCGTTCGAGCCGCTACCGCCGCGGGCGCCGCCGCCCGAAACCGCGTTGCTCGATTTCCGCCCGGTGGCGCGTAATCCGGGCGCGCTCGGGTACATCCTCGCGTATGCCGCCCACTGCTGGGAGCTCTTCGGCATGCGCGAGTGGATGGTGGCGTTCCTCGCCTACGTGCTCGCCGCTCACGGCGGGCCGGCCTTCCTGCGGCCGACGCTGGTGGTCGCGATCGCCAACTTCCTCGGCACCCTCTCCAGCATCGTCGGCAACGAAGTCTCGACCCGGTGGGGGCGCCGCCGCTGGGTCAGCGTCTTCATGCTGGCCTCCGCCGCCCTAAGCGCGACGATCGGGTTTGCCGCCGCGCTCCCCTATGCGGCGGTGGTCGCGCTTTGCCTCCTGTTCGGCGCGCTGGTGAGTTTGGACTCGGCGTCGCTCACCGCGGGCGCGCTCGCTGCCGCCAAACCCGAGAGCCGCGGCGCCACCATGGCGGTGCACTCGACCTTGGGCTTCGGCGCCGGTTTTCTGGGTCCGCTCGTGGTCGGGGTCGCGCTCGATGCCGCCGGCGGGCCGTCGCCGATCGGATGGGGGCTCGCTTTCGCGACGATGGCGATCGTGGTTGTGCTGGGGCCGTTGGCGCTCGCTCTCCTCGCGCGCCGTTCTCGTCTAGGATAGGGCCGTCGCCCCACTCGATGGAGTCCGACGATGACGTTGGTCTCGACCTTGCGCGCGTTCCTGATCCCGGCGCTGGCCGCGGTCGCGGCGTTTATCGCCAGCGCCGCCGAGGCGACTTGCCTGCGTCTCGCCGGCGCGCCGCCCCTGCTTCAGCGCGCGGCCTTCGGCCTTGCCAACGTGCCGGCCGAGCAGGTCCGCCTCACCTTCGTCGGCCACGCCTCGTTCGAAATCGAAACCGCGGAGGGAATCCGTGCCGTCACCGACTACAACGGCTACATCCGGCCGGCGCGCAACCCCCACATCGTCACCATGAACAACTCGCACTCGACCCACTTCACCGACGTGATCGAACCCGAGATTCTGCTGGCGCTGCGCGGCTGGAAAAACGACGGCGTGCTTCGCCACAACGTCGTCGTCAAAGATCTCCGCGTCCGCAACGTGCCGACCAACCTCTATCCGATCGGCGGTGGGCTCGCGCACGGCAATTCGATCTTCGTGTTCGAGTCGGCCAACCTCTGCATCGCCCACATCAGCCACGTCCACCATCGGTTGTCGGACGATCAGCTGCTCGACTTAGGTCTCATTGACGTCGCGTTGGTCGCGGTCGACGGTACCGTCACGATGACGCATCGCGAACTGTTCGAGGCGCTCGACAAGGTGAAGCCGCGCCTGATCGTGCCGATGCACATGATTTCGATGAACGCGGTCAATCACTTCGTCGCGCTGGCCCAGACGCTTTATCCGGTGAAGCACCACGAGAGCGACACCATCATGCTCGATGCGCGGACGCTGCCGCATCGCCCGGAAGTGCTGTTCCTCAAAGGGCGGTAGCGGCGCGCTAAGCCTTGGGGTGCGCCTTGGCGTAGACCGCGAGCAGCCGTGCCGAATCGACCTCGGTATAGCGCTGGGTGGTCGAGAGCGAAGCGTGGCCCAGCAGTTCCTGGATCGTGCGGAGGTCGGCCGCCTCACCGCCCAGCGCCAGCAGGTGCGTGGCGAAGCTGTGGCGAAGCGCGTGCGGCGTCGCGGTATCGGGAAGTCCGAGCGCGGCGCGAAGCGTTCGCATCCGCGCTTGGACGATTCCCGCCTTGAGCCGGCGCCCGCGCGCGCCGACGAACAGCGGACCATCGGGCGCGAGCGCGAACGGGCAGAGCGCGATGTAGCGTTCGATCGCCGCGGCGATCGCCGGCAGGATCGGCACCAGCCGCTCTTTATTGCCTTTCCCGCGCACGATCATCGATCCCGATGCCGGCACGACGCCGCGGTCGAGGCCGAGCGCCTCGGCGATGCGCAAGCCGGCGCCATAGAGGAGCGTCAACACCGCGGCGTCGCGAGCGGCGATCCAGGCGTCGCCATTGCCGGGCACGCCGGCGGCGGCGATCACCGTACGGGTTTCTTCGATCGCGAGCGCCTTCGGCACCGAGCGCGGCAGCTTGGGCGTCCGCACCGCGGCCAGCGCCGGGTTCACGACCAGATCGTGCCGCGCGAGGAAACGGAAGAAAGTCCGGACCGCCGAGAATGCGCGCGCGGTCGACGCCGCCGCGTAGTCGCGGCCACGCCGCACCGCGAGATAGCTCCGAAAATCGGCCGGTTTGAGCGCGCCCAGATCGGCCAACACCGGAACGTGGCCCAAGTGATCGGTCAGGAAATCGAGGAACTGCACGAGGTCGCGCCGGTAGGCGGCTAGGGTATGCGCGGCCATCCGGCGTTCGCTCGCGAGCCATCGCTCCCAGTCGTGGAGCGCTCGGTGCCCGGCGGCATCCGCCAGGCGATCCTCTAGCCCGGCAGGTCCAGCCACGTCTTGATCGAGCGGGCGACAACGCGGGCCAAGAAGCAAAGCAATTCGGTGCCCTGGCCGGCGTGGAACCGCCGCGGTGTCCGCGAGCCGAGCGCCAACAGCCCGTGCGGCGCGAGCGGCCCGAGTCCGAGCCTGAGCAAGGCGTCCGAGCGG
>CAMDOQ010000161.1 GCA_945903685.1 Rhizobium sp. Q54 | reverse complement strand
ACGGCGTCCTGGGCGGTCAAGCGCTTCTGGCGCTCGAACGCCCGCGCCTCGGCTTCCGCCCGGAACGGCCAAGTGACCAAACCAAGGATGCCGAGACTAACCGAGCGCTCGATCTCGAGTTCGTCGCCGCGCCTCAAACGGCTAAAGGTGAAGCCCGGAACCGGCGGCTGCTGCGCGCGCGCCAGATCGGCCGCGCCGATGCCGAGCTCGGCGAGCGCGGCTTGAAAGCCGCGGTTGTTGAGAAGCGCCACTTCGACTGCTGCGTCCGCCGTTAGCTCCGCACGGAGAAGCTGCTCGGTGCGGGCGCGGATCGCGCGGGCCGCTTCGTCGCTCTGCATTCGCGCCAGCTTCATACCAAGCCGCGCTTGCGCGATGCCGGAGACTTCCTCGAAGCCTCGGTCCGCCGTGGCGGCGGCGCAGCCGGCGAGCAGGAGCATGGCCGAGGCCGCAGCAATGAAAGGGCGCAAACGGTTCATGGCTGCCTCCTCAGTTTTCGCTTTTGGGGCGGCGGTCTTCGGGCGGATCCTCGAGCGCGCCGCCGTGGCCGCCGAGGTCGCCGACCACGCGGTTGACCGCGCGCCAATCGGCGCGCTGCGGCTCATCAAACGCCCGGTAGGCGGGTTGTCCATCGTCAGCCGCCGATGCGCGCGGCGTGGCGATACCGGGCACGCTCGGATCGGGCAAAGTGAGCTGCGGCGCGCATGCGCCGATGAGAAGAACGAGCCCCGCCATGAGTGTGTGGCGGTCCGGTGTCAAGCAGGCCATGACGAAAAGCTCCTAGAGTCGAACACAAGGGGCAGAGCGAGCCGGTGCGCCGATCTGACGCACTGCCCGAAAACCGGTCGTGTTACGGTCGAGGAGGTCTGGCGAGAAGCGAATTCGAGATTGGGACGAGCGGACGAGCGGCCGTGGCCGTTGGGATGAAGGCGCCGTCAATGCCGACGACGAACGCCACCGGAAGGAACGCGATACCGCACGACGTGCAGAGAGCGCACAACGGGCAGGTAAACTTGCCGTGATCGTGATGGTCGGTGTGATGAGATCCCGCGCCGCCATCGCCAAGTTCGACGCACGGCGTCGGTTCGCCGCTCGCGGCATTGGCCGGTTCGCCCGCGGCCGGGGCGAGCGACCCGAGTGCCCAAGCGTGCATGACCGGGGCGATCGCCATGAGCGCGGCGACGACGATGACAAAAGCCGCTCTAAACAGCCGCTTCACGCACACACCACCGAATTTCGGCACAAGTGGGCTATACCCCAGGAGGGTATCTGTCCGCAAGAAAAATTCGTAGTCTTTCACCAATGTTTTCTCGCCTGAGTTGCGCCTTCCGGAGCGACATATACGCCTAGAGGGTATGCACTATTTCCCGGTGTTTAGCCGATGCGGTAAGTTCAGAGCGCGGCGCCCACGGCGAGCGCCGCAGGAGAAGCGCCTGGTTCCGCTGCCCTGCCGACGGCATGGACCGGACTGGCGTCGGTCGCCGTCCTCGTCGGCGCGATGTAGTCAGCAACCGCCCTCGCCTTCGAGGTGGTGCGGGCGCAGCCGCTACTCGGCCCGGCGGGCGGGGGGCCACTGATGCGGCAGGTAAGCCGCACTGGCGATGCTGGTTTGGACCGCGGAGCACCGCGAGCTCCACGGCGGTCCTGATCCACGCCGCGTCTCTATAGTCTTGATCTAGCGCCCGGGCAGAATAGCAACAACGAACAGGCCGCGACGATCGGCTTCGGCGATTACCTCGGGCTTGCCCATGACGAGGGTCCCGTAGGCCTCGATCGCGATGCCGGCAAACCCGGCGTCAGCGCACTGGGCGACCGTCATGAAGCCGATGGTCGGGAGATCGACGCGCCGTTCTTGCTTCGGCTTTTGCAGTTTGACCAGCACCGGTCGGGCTCCTTCCTCGCTCCGATAGAGCGCAGCGCGGGCGATCATGGCGTCAGTTCCCTCAGCCGCTTCGATGGCGAGGACCCTTCCCTGTTGGGCGACCGCGGCCTGCCCGACGTCGAGCGCGCCCAACGCCGCGATCGCCCTGGCGCCGAGCGCGATGTCGGCTTCCGCCGCCGCGTCAGGGACGTGCCGGCCCAGCGGCCCCGGCGGGACCACGAGTTCGCCCAGGACGTCCTCGGCCCCCACCACGCGAAAGCCCTCGCGCTCGAACTCAGCCACGATCAACGACAGCAACGAGTTGTCGCCGCCCCATGCCGTCATCAACTTGCCGAGTAGCCCACGCCCACGTTGATCGAGCTTGAGGTCGCGGAGCCGCGGCCGCTTGATCGGACCGGCCAGCACCACATCGGCGCAGCCGGCTTCCTTGAGGAGCTGGAACGTCCGGCCGATCGCGCCGATATCGACCCAGGCGTCGGGCGTCACGGACTCGGCCGTCACGACGCCGTTGAAGGACAGCACGAAGGTCGGCCGCGCTTCGGCCCGGCAGGCGGCGACCAGCCGCCCCGGCAGCTCGCCGCCGCCGGCGATGATGCCGAGCTTAGCCACCACGGCCGGCGCGCGGCTGGCAAAGTGCGCGCGAGGAATCGGCCTTGATGAAGGCGACGATATCCATCACCAGCTTGCAGTCGACGAACAGGGTGGCGACGTCGGCCAAACGCTCCTGCATGGTGCCCTCTTCGGCGAACAGTAGCCGATAGGCGTTGCGGAGCTTGTGAATGTCCTCGCGCGGGAATCCGCGCCGCTTGAGCCCGACGACGTTGAGGCCGGAGAGATACGCGCGATTGCCGATCACCGAGCCGTACGGGATGACGTCGTTCTCGACCCCGGACATGCCGCCGATCATGGCGTGGGCGCCGATCCGCACGAACTGATGAATCGCCGAACCGCCGCCGACGATCGCGTAGTCCTCGATCGAGACATGGCCGCCGAGCAGGGCGTTGTTGACCAGAATGACGTTGTTGCCGATGTGGCAATCGTGGGCAACGTGCGAGCCGATCATGATCACACAGTTGTCGCCGACCCGCGTCACCAGACCGCCGCCCTTGGTGCCGGGATTGAGGGTCGCATGTTCGCGGATGATGGTGTTGGCGCCGATCACGAGCTCGGACGGTTCGCCCGAATACTTGAGGTCCTGCGGCTGCTGACCGACGGCGGCGAACGGGTAAACCTGTGTGTTCGGCCCCAAGCGGGTACGGCCGCTGACGACGACATGCGAGCGCAGGACCGCACCCTCGCCGATCGTCGCCTCGGACCCGACCACGCAATAAGGACCGATCGCGGCGCTGTCAGCGACGACCGCGCCGGCCTCGACCACGGCGGTGGGATGGATCTGCGCCATCGTCTAGGGATCGACGATCATGGCGGCGAAGGTCGCCTCGGCCGCGAGCGCGCCGTCGACCTTGGCCTCAGCACCGAAGCGCCACACGGCACCGCGGCTTTTCTCCTTGGCCACGTGCACCCGGAGCTGATCGCCCGGCACGATCGGCCGGCGGAAGCGGGCATTGTCGATCGACATGAAGTAGACCAACCTGCCCTGACCTTCCTGACCGAGCGTATGAACCACCAGCACGGCTGCGGTCTGCGCCATCGATTCAATGATCATGACCCCGGGCATCACCGGCCGTGTCGGAAAGTGGCCTTGGAAATAGGATTCGTTGATGGTGACGTTCTTGATTCCGACCGCGCTCTGTCCCGGCACCAAGTCGATCACGCGATCGATCATCAGCATCGGATAGCGGTGCGGTATCAAGCGCATGATCCGCTCGATATCGATGGTTGCGACCTCGGTCGGAGTGGTCGGTGCGTTCATGGCCGTTCCTTCTTGCGTACCAACTGCTCGAGCGCCACGGTTTGGCGGTGCCAGCGCCGGATCGGGATCGCCGGATAGCCGCCGACCGTCGCGCCGGGCGCGACATCCTTGATGACTCCGGCGCCCGCCGCGAGCCGTGCGCCGGCACCGATGGTCAGATGACCGGCGATGCCGACCTGGCCGCCGGCGACGACATAGTCGCCGAGCGTGGTCGAGCCGGATATGCCGGTCTGCGCCGCCAGGATACACCCGCGCCCGAGGACGACGTTGTGCCCGATCATGACGAGATTGTCGATCCAGCAGCCGTCGCCGATCACCGTATCCGGGCCGGAGCCGCGGTCGATGGCGGTGTTGGCGCCGATCTCGACGTCGTTGCCGATGACGACGCGGCCGAGTTGCGGCACCTTGACATGGCCGGCCGGGTCGGGGGCGAACCCGAACCCGTCCTGGCCAATGCGAACGCCGGGATAGATCACGACGCGGTCGCCGATCAGGGCATGGCTCACCGAGGCGAGCGCCCCGATCGCGACGTCGTCTCCGATCTGGACCCCTGGCCCGATGACGGCGTTGGCATCGATCCGGCAGTGCTTGCCGACGCCCGCGCCCGCCCCGATCACGACGCCGGCCGCGACCGCTGTGCCAGCACCGATCCGTGCACCGGGGTCGACGACCGCCGATGG
The DNA here is from genome assembly GCA_945903685.1 of Rhizobium sp. Q54. GTDB lineage: Bacteria > Pseudomonadota > Alphaproteobacteria > SHVV01 > SHVV01 > SHVV01. The sequence continues at coordinate 677 of CAMDOQ010000161.1, read as the reverse complement.
AGCAATGCCCGCCGTCGCCGCCGACGGCGGGTAGAAGGCCCTGGCCGCGCGCGCGTAGGCTTTATAGGGCGTGGCGCTCAGGAGCAGCGTCATTTCGGCCGGCGCGCGCGCTGCGTGTTTCGGATGAACGATGCAGATGCCGGCGCGGCTCTCTGCGAACCGATCGCGGTACTTGGGATTGTCGAAAAAGGAAAGCGACTGCGGTCCGGCCGCGTCAAGCGGCGCGACATCGATCGCCACCGTGTCGGCGCGGGCCGGATCAGCCAGCCGCGCCCCGGACAGGGCGGCGAGCTCCGCGGCCGTGAACGGTCCGGCCCGGGTGAAGAAGCGCGGGTCCGCCATCCCCCCTACGCCGTTAGTTGGTCTTCCTCTGGGGCTGACCGGCGGTCGGCGGCGTTTGCGTTTGCGGCGCCGTACCCCCTTTGGTGGTCGTCGTACCGGTGCGCGCGCCTTGCGGCGCCGGACCACCTTTGGTTTGCGCTGCCGCCGGAGCGGGCGCGCCGGCCTTGGGTAAGGTCTGCAAGTTGACGGCGGGCAGGCTGGTGTTGATCCGCTTGAGTACCTCGTCGGTAATGTCGAGCTGCTTCGACGCAAACACCAGTTGGGTGTTGGCGAAGACGATGTTGTAACCTTGCTCCTTCGCGAGATCGACCAGGATCGGCAGCAACGCGCGGCGC
>CAMDOQ010000160.1 GCA_945903685.1 Rhizobium sp. Q54 | reverse complement strand
CACCCAGACCCAGGATGCCGGCGACATAGATAAGCGCACCGTAGCCGACCTTCTCGTGGATGCCCTCGACGCCGAGGACCCCGATCCGCGGCGCCAGGCAAATCGCGGCGGCGCCCAAGCTCACCCAAGCCGGCGAAACGTGGTGGACGAAGTCGGTCATCCACAGCAGAAGCGCGGCGGCAAGCACGACTGTGAGCCGCCGCTCGGCCGCCGACATCGGGTTCGCCGCGGCCGGCGCGACGGCGACCCGCGGTTCCTCGCGGAACATGGCGGCGATCAGGAGCGCGATGACGATCGCCTTGACGAACCCCAACACCGGATAGTTGAGCAGGAAGTACTCGCCATAGATGAGCGTCACGCCATAGAGCGTCTCGGCGGCGCCGGCTAACACGAGATTGGGGACGTTCGAGGGCAGCAGCGCGAACGCCGGCACCAGCGTGCCGTAGATCGTCGCCAACACCAGCCCGGTGCGGCCGCGCGAGCCTTGGGCAAAGCCCAACTGGTCGGCGAGCGCGGCGACGATCGGCAGCAACAGCACAATCCGGCCCATCGAAGACGGCATCACGAACGAGAGCGCGACCCCGACCGCGACGGTACCGGCGACCGCACCGGCGTAGGACGCACCGAAGCGGCGCGCGAGCGCTTGGGCGATGCGGGCGCCAAGACCTGTTTCCTTGACGGCAATGCCGATCACGGTGCCGCCGAACACCAGCCAGAACGGGGTCGAGGTGAAGCCAGAAAAGACGGTTGCCGCCGGTGCGATCCCAAGCAGCATGGCGGCCAGGAAAAACCAGAGCGAGGCGATGTGGTTGGGTACGGCGCCGGTCGCGAACAAACTGACGGCGAAGAGCGCAATGCCACCAGCGCGGACGAGTGTGGGATTGGCGACGGCGCCGGTGTACGAAGCGCCGACCAGGACGATCGCGGCGAGGGTGCACGTGCCGGCGATCGACCGCGGCAACGACCAACTCATCGGCCGGTCCGCGTCAGGCGCCGTCGACGGCGGCGAGGAGAGCGCCCTCGACCACGAGGTCGCCCGGGCGGCATGCAATCGCAGCGATCCGGCCGTCACGCGGCGCCGCCAGCGTTTGCTCCATCTTCATCGCTTCGAGCACGATCACCGGATCGCCGCGCTTGACCAGCGCTCCCTTCTTGACGGCGACGGCGACGATCTTGCCCGGCATCGGCGCGGTGATCGCCCCCGAGGCGCCGCGCTCATCGCCGCCCTTTTCGGCGACCGAGCGGCGGTGGAACACGACCGAGCGGCCGGCGCTGACCGCAATCGTATCGCCGCCCGCGTCGAACACGCGCGCCTCGATCGGACGGCCGTCGACGGTGGCGGTGAAGCGATCACCTTCGCGCCGACAGCCAACGAGCTCGATCGGCCGGCCGCTCAGCTCGACCGCGAAGCGGCCGGCACCGCGATAGAAGATTTGGGCCGGCACCGGCGTCCCGGCGACGGTCAGAGCCAGCGCGTCGTGCCGCGGACCGGCGAGCGTCCAGCCGTTGCGCTCGGCCCACGGCGAGTAGGGATCACCGACCGGCTGGCCAGCGGTCTCGTCGCCATCCAGCAGCGAGGCAATCACGCCACACGCCAACAGGCGGTCGCGAGCGCTTGCCGAAAGCCGGGCGATTTCATCGCCGAGCCGTCCGATCAAGCCGGTATCGAGTTCGGCGCCGACGAACGCCGGGTGCTCGACCAGCGCCGTTAGGAAGCCGAGATTCGTGGCGATCCCGGCGACTTCGGTCTGCGCCAGCGCCTTGCTCAAGGCCGCGAGCGCCGCCGCGCGGTCGGCTCCATGCGCGATCACCTTGGCGATCATCGGATCGTAGTGAACGGTCACGGTATCGCCCTCGGCGACCCCGGTATCGACCCGGACCGACCCCCGCGTCGCCGGAAGCCGTAGGCGGTCGAGCCGGCCGGCTTGGGGCACGAACCCGCGCGCCGGGTCCTCGGCGTAGAGCCGCACCTCGATGGCGTGGCCGCTTACGGCGAGCTTGTCTTGGCGCCGCGGCAGCCGCTCGCCGGCAGCGATCCGGATCTGCCACTCGACCAGATCCTGGCCGGTCACGAACTCGGTCACCGGATGTTCGACCTGGAGCCGGGTATTGACCTCCATGAAGGCGAAGGTCGCGGCCTCGATGCCGTTTGCGACATCGACGATGAACTCGACCGTACCTGCGCCGACATAGTGGGCGGCGCGCGCGGCGGTGACGGCGGCGTCGCACAGGTGGCGGCGGAAGTCGGCGCTGATGCCGGGCGCCGGCGCCTCCTCGATCACCTTCTGGTGGCGGCGCTGCAGCGAGCAGTCGCGCTCGAACAGGTGGGCGACGTTGCCGTGCTGGTCGGCGATGATCTGAACCTCGATGTGGCGCGCCCGCTCGATGCACTTCTCGACCAGCATCATGCCGGCGCCGAACGCTGCCTCGGCTTCCCGTTTGGCCGATTCGAGCGCCGGCAGAAAGTCGCGCGCGCGGTCGACCCGGCGCATGCCTTTGCCGCCGCCGCCGGCCGCGGCCTTGATCAGGACCGGGTAGCCCAGGCGGTCGGCTTCGCGCTTCAAGGTCGCGGGGCGCTGGTCGTTGCCGTGGTAGCCAGGCACCACGGGGACCCCCGCCTTCGCCATCAACGTCTTGGCGCGGTTCTTTTCACCCAACAGCCGGATTGCGGTGGGCGGCGGACCAACGAAAGCGATGCCGGCGCGGACGCAGGCTTCGGCAAAGCGGGCGTTCTCGGCCAGAAAGCCGTAGCCCGGGTGGATCGCCTCGGCACCCGACGCCTTGGCGGCATCGATGATCTTCTCGATCTTGAGGTAGCTTTCAGCCGCCGGCGCCGGCCCGATCGAGTAGGCGACGTCGGCGGCGCGGACGTGGAGCGCGTCCTTGTCGGCCGCCGAATAGACCGCAACGATGTTGAGACCCATGCGGCGCGCCGTGCGCGCGATGCGGCAGGCGATCTCGCCGCGGTTGGCGATCAAGAGCGACTTGAACATCGCGCTAACGGTTCACCCGGCGAACCAGGTCGGCTTGCGCTTGCCAAGGAATGCCGCCAGGCCCTCCTGCCCTTCGGTCGAGGTGCGGCGGGCGGCAATGCGGCGCGCGGTCAGGTCCATCAATTCGTCCGAAACGTAACGGCCGGTAATATCGCGGATCAGCGCCTTGGTGTCGGCGATCGCGCCCGGCGCGCACGTTAGAAACTCTTTGACGTAGCGCTCGCCCGCGGCCGCCAGAGCCGCGCGATCGGCGACGACATCGTGGATGAAACCGACTTTGACCGCCTCCTCGGCCGGGACGCGCTCGGCGGTTAGAAAATACCGGCGCGCGTTGCGGCCGCCGATCGCCGCAATGACGTAGGGCGAAACCGCAGCCGGCAGCAGACCGAGCTTCACTTCCGACATCACGAAGAATGCGTCGCGCGCGGCGATCGCAATGTCGCAGGCAGCGACCAGCCCGACGCCCCCGCCCATCACGGCGCCGTGGACGAGCGCGACCGTCGGTTTGGGCACCGTGTCGATCACGCGCAACATGCGCGCGATCTCGAGCGCGTCGGCAAAGTTATCGGCTTCGCTTAACTTGACGCTCGCTTTGAGCCACTCGGCGTCGGCGCCGGCGCAGAAACTTTTTCCGTTGGCGACCACGAGAACTACACGCACCGCCGGATCGGCCCCCGCCGCCGAAAACGCACGCTTCAAGTCCTGGATCACCTCGGCGTTGAAGGCGTTGTGCTTCTCCGGCCGGTTGAGCGTCACGGTTGCAACGCCGCGCGTGTCCTTGGTCCAGTCGACGGTCGCCATGACTTACCTCTCGCCCTACATCCGGAATACGCCGAAGCGCGTTTCTTCGATCGGCGCGTTCAGCGCCGCCGACAGGCCGAGCGCCAAGACCGTACGCGTTTCCTTGGGATCGATCACGCCATCGTCCCAGAGCCGCGCGCTCGCGTAATAGGGGTGACCCTGGCGCTCGTACTGATCGAGGATCGGCTTCTTGAACTGCGCTTCGCTCCGCTCGCTCCAGGTTTCACCCTTGGCCTTGAGGCCGTCGCGTCGGACTTGCGCGAGAACGTTCGCGGCCTGTTCGCCGCCCATCACCGAGATGCGCGCATTCGGCCACAACCAGAGAAAGCGCGGCGCGTAGGCGCGGCCGCACATCGCGTAGTTGCCGGCACCGAACGAGCCGCCGACGATCACGGTGAACTTCGGCACCTGCGCCGTCGCCACCGCCATCACCATCTTGGCGCCGTCCTTGGCGATGCCGCCGGCCTCGTATTTCTTGCCGACCATGAAGCCGGTGATGTTCTGCAAGAATACGAGCGGAATCTTGCGCTGGGCGCACAGCTCGATGAAGTGGGTCCCCTTTTCGGCCGATTCCGAGAACAACACGCCGTTATTGGCGATGACCCCGACCGGGTAGCCGGCGATATGGGCAAAACCGGTTAGAAGCGTCGGACCGTAGAGCGCCTTGAACTCGTCGAACTCGCTGCCGTCGACGATCCGCGCGATCACGGCGCGCATATCGAACGGCTGGCGTACGTCGGCCGGGATCAGGCCGTAGATTTCCTCGGCCGCATAGCGCGGCGCGACCGGCGCCTTGAGGGCGAGCGTCACGTCCTTGCGCCGGTTCAGGCTGGCGACCGTCTGGCGCGCAAGATCGAGGGCGTGGTCGTCGCCGGTCGCATAATAGTCGGTGACGCCAGAAACCCGCGAATGGACGTCGGCGCCACCCAGTTCCTCGGCGCTCACCGTCTCGCCGGTCGCCGCTTTCACCAGCGGCGGGCCGCCCAAGAAGATCGTGCCTTGGCCCTTGACGATGATGGCAACGTCCGACATCGCCGGCACGTAGGCACCGCCCGCCGTGCACGAACCCATCACGACCGCGATCTGCGGAATACCGCGCGCCGACATTGTTGCCTGATTGTAGAAAATGCGGCCGAAGTGGTCGCGGTCGGGAAAAACGTCGTCTTGGTTCGGCAGGTTGGCGCCACCCGAATCGACCAGGTAAATGCAGGGCAGGTTGTTCTGCTGCGCGATCTCCTGGACCCGGAGGTGCTTCTTGACCGTGATCGGAAAGTAGGTGCCGCCCTTGACGGTCGCGTCGTTGGCAACGATCGCACACTCGTGGCCATTGA
>CAMDOQ010000159.1 GCA_945903685.1 Rhizobium sp. Q54 | reverse complement strand
CGTCGCTTTGCGTGACTCTGCGGGCTTGGTCGGATCGCCCTTCTGGCGCTGGACGGTCGTCCACGACACCGAGAAGCCGTTCCCGACCGGGTTGATGGTGACGTTCAAATCGCGGTGCGTGAACTGGAACGCGATGCTCTCCTCGGTCTGCGAGACACCGCTCCCGACCCATTTGCCGAAGAACGCGTTGATCGGGATATCGCGCGTCTGCGCGAGACTCGAACCGGTGCCGAGCCCGAGGATGATCGCGGCGAGCGCAACCCATCGCCCTAACAGCGTCGCGACCGAGCGCATGACCGACATCGATTCCTCCCTAATTCTCCTGCGACCGGCCGCATTCTAGCGGTCGTGGACGCCGCCGCCCAGGGGCGGCCGTTCCTACGGCCACTTCACCTCGGGCGGCAGCGACATCAGGATCGCTTCGACGTTGCCGCCGGTCTTGAGGCCGAACAGGGTGCCGCGGTCGTAAATCAAGTTGAACTCGACGTAGCGCCCGCGGCGGACCAGCTGATGCTCGCGCTCGGCGGCGGTCCACCCCTCGTTCATGTGGCGGCGCACGATCGCGGGATAGGCGTCGAGGAACGCCAGGCCGACGTCACGGGTGAAGGCGAAGTCGGCGTCGAAATCGCCGCTGTTCAGGTTGTCGTAGAAGATGCCGCCGACGCCGCGCGGTTCGTTGCGGTGGGCGAGGAAAAAATACTCGTCGCACCACTGCTTGAAGCGCGGGTAGTAACCGGGATCGTGGCGGTCGCACGCGCGCCGGAACGCGGCATGGAAGCTCTCGGTATCAGCCGCGTCCGCGACCATCGGCGTCAGGTCGCCGCCGCCGCCGAACCACGCCTGTCGGGTCACCAGGTGGCGCGTATTCATGTGCGCCGCTGGCACCTTGGGCGAGCGCATATGGGCGACCAACGACAGGCCACTCGCCCAAAAGCGCGGATCCTCGGCGGCGCCCGGGATGCGGCCACGGAACTCCGGCGAGAATTCGCCCCATACCGTCGAGACGTTGACGCCGACCTTTTCGAACACGCGGCCATGCATGATCGACATGACACCGCCGCCGCCGGGTTCGGCGCTTGCGCCGGTGCCGGCCGGGCGCTGCCAGGTTCGGCGCTCGAACCGCCCGGGTGCCAGCGCGTCAGCGCCGGGTCCGCGATAGTCGTCTTCGATCTGCTCGAACGCGTTACACAGGCGGTCGCGGAGTTCTTCGAACCAACGCTTGGCCTCGCGCTGGCGCGCCGCGACGGTTTCGGCATCGCCGGGGTAGGCCCGGCCGGGGCCGGTGTGCTCGTTCATGCCAGGACCTCGGTCGGTTGCGCGGTCATCGGGAGAAGTCCGGTTTGGCGGAGCGCTTCGCCCAACACGATGGCGGCCGCGACTGCGACATTGAGCGAGCGGACGTCTGCCACCATTGGCACGCGAATTCGGGCATCGGCGGCACGATGCACCTCGTCGGGTACCCCATCCGACTCGCGGCCGACCAGGAGCGTATCGTCGGGGGCGAAGCGGAACGCCGTGTAAGGGGTCGTCGCGCGCGTGGTCAGGAGTACCAGCCGGCCGCGGCGGGCGGTTGCGAACGCCGACCACGACTCGTGCCGGCAGCATTCGGCCTTGGCGCTGTAGTCCATCGCCGCCCGCTTCAAGTCGCGATCGCCGACGGGGAAACCGCACGGCATGATGATGTCGAGGGGAACGCCAAGACAAGCGCCGAGGCGCAAGAGCGTGCCGGCGTTAGGCGGGATGTCGGGTTGATACAGAGCGAGACGCATTGGTCAAGATTCTTTTGGATTCCGGAGTTTAGCGGGTCGTACCGGCTCGCGCCGCCCTTCCGAGACCTATGGACACGGACCGTCAATACCGACTAAAAAACATTGGGCCCACAAGAACAACCTAGGTCAGTTCTCCATGACAGCGGCGGAGCACGGACACGGCGGCGGAATGCCGCGACGTGATTTCCTTATTGTAGCCACAGGAACCGTAGCGGTCGTCGGGGCGGCGGCAGCGGTGTGGCCGCTGGTCGACTCGATGAACCCCGCCTCGGACACCTTGGCCCTGGCCTCGACCGAGGTCGACCTCGGGCCGATTGCCGAGGGCCAGTCGATTACCGTGCAATGGCGTGGCAAGCCGGTCTTCATCCGCCATCGAACCGCCGACGAGATCAAGCAAGCGCGCGCGACCGACGCGGCGACGCTGCCCGATCCGATGCGCGACGAAGAGCGCGCCCCCAACGCCAAATGGCTGGTGCTGGTCGGGGTCTGCACCCACCTGGGCTGCATCCCGCTCGGTCAGAAAAACGCCGAGCCGAAGGGCGAGTTCGGCGGCTGGTTCTGCCCCTGCCACGGCTCGCACTACGACACGTCCGGACGAATCCGTAAGGGACCCGCGCCTGCGAACCTCGAGGTGCCGAAATATACATTCCTCACCGACACCAAAGTTCGCATCGGCTGAGCGGGGGCCCCATGAGCGAGATGCAACTCAAGAACCCGATGCTGCGCTGGATCGAGTACCGGCTCCCGATCTTCAGCTTCATCGACCATTCGGTCGGCAGTCAGTATCCGGCGCCCAAGAACCTCAACTATTGGTGGAACTTCGGTTCGCTGGCCGGCATCGCGCTGGTGATGCAAATCGCGACCGGCATCATGCTGGCGATGCACTACACGCCGCACGCCGACATGGCGTTCGACTCGGTCGAGCGCATCATGCGCGAGGTCAATTACGGTTGGTTGCTGCGTTATTTCCACGCCAACGGCGCGTCGCTGTTCTTCCTGGTCGTCTACATCCACATTTTCCGCGGCCTCTACTACGGCTCGTACAAATATCCGCGCGAACTCCTGTGGTGGTTCGGCCTCATCATTTTCGTCCTGATGATGGCGACCGCGTTCATGGGCTACGTGCTGCCGTGGGGCCAGATGAGCTACTGGGCGGCCACCGTGATCACCAACCTGTTCACGGCGATCCCCTGGATCGGGGTCGGCATCACCGAGTGGCTGTGGGGCGGTTTTACCGTTGGCAACCCGACGCTCGTCCGCTTCTACAGTCTCCATTACCTGCTGCCGTTCGTGATCGTCGGCGCGGTGTTCCTGCATCTGTGGGCGCTGCACCAGCACAAGTCGAACAATCCGCTCGGGATCGATATTAAAGGCCCGCAGGACACGATCCCGTTCCACCCCTATTACACCTACAAGGATCTGGTCGGGCTCGGGGTGTTCCTCGTGGTGCTGTTCGGGTTCGTGTTCTATCACCCGAACTACATGGGCCATCCGGACAACTACATTCCGGCCAACCCGCTGCAGACCCCGGCGCATATCGTGCCGGAGTGGTACTTCCTGCCGTTCTACGCGATCCTGCGTGCGATCCCGAGCAAGCTCGGCGGCGTGATCGTGATGGCAGCTTCGATCTTGGTGCTGTTCCTGATCCCGTGGCTCGACACCTCGCGGGTGCGCTCGACCAAGTTCCGGCCGGTCTATCGCTGGTTCTTCATCTTCCTGGTAATCGACGTCGTCCTGCTCGGTATCGTCGGCGCCAAGCCGCCGGAAGGGATTTGGATTCTGATCGGCCGGTTGGCGACGCTCTATTACTTCTTGCACTTCATCATTTTCATGCCGTTCGTCGGCTGGTTCGAACGGCCGCTGCCAATCCCGGACAGCATCCATCAACCCGTCCTAGGAGCTGCCGTCGGCGCTGCCGCGGCGGGGGAGAACAAGCGATGAAACGCGCGATCCTCGCCATCGCCGTTACCGCACTCGGCCTTTCGCTGAGCGCGGGCGCATTCGCCGCGGGCGACGACGTCAAGCACCCCGAGCAGCGTTCGTGGTCGTGGGACGGCGTATTCGGCAAGTTCGACCGTTCCCAGATGCAGCGCGGCTATCAGGTCTACAAGGAAGTGTGCGCCGCCTGCCACGCGCTCCAATATGTGAGCTTCCGCAACCTGACCGAGATCGGCTTTTCCGACGGCCAGGCCAAGGCGCTCGCCGCCTCCTACGAGGTGGACGACGGTCCCAACGACGACGGCGAAATGTTCAAGCGGCCGGGTCGGCTCGCCGACCCCCTGCCGAAGCCGTTCGCCAACGAGAAGGCAGCCCGCGCCGCCAACAACGGCGCCTTTCCCCCCAATCTCTCGCTCATCACCAAGGCGCGGCACGACGGGCCCAACTACCTCTATTCGCTGATGGTCGGTTACGGCCAGCCGCCGGCCGGGGTGAAGTTGAGCGAAGGGATGAACTACAACCCCTATTTTTCCGGCAACCAGATCGCGATGGCGCCGCCGCTCGCCGATGGTGCTGTCCAGTACGGCGACAACACGCAAGCGACCGTCAAGCAGATGGCGGAGGACGTGACCGCGTTCCTGACTTGGGCCGCCGAGCCGAGCCTTGAGGCGCGCAAGCGCCTTGGCTTCAAAGTCATGATCTTCCTGCTGGTCATGACCGGGCTTTTCATTGCCGCCAAGCAGCGGGTGTGGCGCGACCTGCACTGAGCAGCCGCCGAACGAACGCCGTAGACCGAGGCCGCCTCCTTCGAGGCGGCCTTTGCTTTTCCGCCCACGGCGGCGTTGATCGGAACGGGCAGACTTGGGAAACTCCTGCCCCGCGGATGTCGGGAAGGATGACGATCGATGGCTGGTGATCGGACGGACGCGCCGGTGCTGGGCGTGCTGGGCGGAAGCGGCGTCTACGACGTCGATGGCCTCGCCAACAAACAGTGGCGCAAGATCCAAAGCCCGTGGGGCGAGCCCTCGGACGAACTCCTGTTCGGCGAGATTAGCGGCCAGGCGGTCGTGTTCCTGCCGCGCCACGGCCGCGGCCACAAGCTCTCGCCGACCGACATCAACTACCGCGCCAACATCGACGCCCTGAAGCGGGCTGGCGTCACCGACCTGGTCTCGGTCTCGGCCTGCGGTTCGTTCCGCGCGGACCTGCCGCCCGGAACGTTCGTGTTGGTCGACCAGTTCATCGATCGCACATTCGCGCGCGAGAAGAGCTTTTTCGGCACCGGTATGGTCGCCCACGTATCGATGGCGCACCCGACCTGCGCGTGCCTGGGCGAGGCGGTCGTGGCTGCCGCGGTGGATGCCGGAATCAAGCTGGTCAAGGGCGGCACCTACTTGGCGATGGAGGGGCCGCAGTTCTCCTCGCTGGCCGAATCGAACCT
>CAMDOQ010000158.1 GCA_945903685.1 Rhizobium sp. Q54 | reverse complement strand
TCGATGGTTCGTGCCGCACCCCGATCGCCGGCTACGCGACCGTCGCAGGCGCCCGGCTGACCTTGCGCGGCTTGGTCGCCCGCGCCGACGGCACCGGTCTCGTTCGCGGCGAGCGGTCCGGGTTTGCCGCTGACGCCGAGGCGATCGGCCGCGACTTGGGCGCCGAGCTTCGCCGGAACGCCGACCCGGCGGTTTTCGCGCGCTAGGCTCGCTTGCGCGTCCTCATTACCCGGCCCGAAGCGGATGGCGCGGCGCTCGCGGCGGAACTCGGCGAGCGCGGGCACCAGGCGCTGATACAGCCGTTGCTTGCGATCGTTCCGACCGGGACCGACGTCGATCTCGCCGGCGTGCAGGCGGTCCTTGCCACCAGCGCGAACGGCGTTCGCGCTTTGGCTGCGGCGACCGCCCGGCGGCACGTGCCGCTCTACGCGGTCGGCGACACCTCCGCCGCGGCCGCGCGCGCGTGCGGCTTCACCGACGTCGCCAGCGCCGGCGGCGATGTCGCAGCGCTCGTCGCCGTCGTCGCGGCGGCGCTCCGGCCCGATCGCGGCCGGCTGCTTCACGTTGCCGGCGCCGACGTTGCCAGCGATCTAGCGGCGATGCTTCGAGCCGAGGGTTTTGCGGTCGACCGTGTCGTCCTCTACCGCGCGATCGCGGCGGCTGCGCTCGAGCCGGCGATTGCCGACGAGTTCCTGGCCGCGCGTATCGATGCGGTCCTGTTTTTCTCCCCCCGCACCGCGCGCACGTTTGCTAAGCTCGCCTCGGTCGCCGGCGTAGTACCGGCGCTCGGCGCGACGGCCGCGATCTGCTTGAGCCGCGCGGTCGCGGCGGAGATCGAAGCCCTTCGATGGCGCACGGTGAAGATCGCCGACCGTCCCGATCGCACCGCGCTGATCGCGGCCTTGTCGGCCGTGGCGAGTGAGGGGCGGTGACCAACCGGGATCCCGTGATCGACGAGCCGAGTAGCGAGGGCGGCGCGTTCTCGTCGGACTTCACCAGTACCGCCAAAACCGGCCGCGCCCGCGGCATGCGGCGCATGGCGTGGACGTTTCTGGTTCTGGTGCTGGCGGTCGTGTTCGCGGCCGGATTCTTCGCCGCCTTCGCGATCGGCCCGAACCTGGGCGCCTGGTTCGGTGGCGAGGCGAAGCCGAGCCTTGAGCCCAAGACGAACGCCGGCAGCGGCCCCCTCAAAGGCCTCGCGATCGCGCCACCGGTCGAGCCGACGTCGCCGGCTCCGCCCCCGACATCGCCGGCCCCGTCCCCGACATCGCCAGCCCCGTTCGCACCGGGGTCGACACCGGTCCCAGCACCCGAACCGGCTGCCGCGCCAGCGCAGGCGAGCGTTGCGGCACTCGACGCGGTGACCGCGCGGGTTGATGCCCTCGCCGGCCAAGTCGCGGCGCTGGCCGCTACCGCCGAGCGGCTCGCCGCGCTCGAACGCGCGGTGGCCGACGGCCGCGCGACCGGAGCGACCGACCTCGCCCGCGCGCTCGAACGAATGGGAGTTCTCGAAGCCCGCGTCCGCGACCTCGCCCGCCAATCGGGCCGCAGCGACCCGGGCCGGGTCGCGCTGCTGCTGGCTGCCGGCGACCTTCGCGCCGCGGTTCGCGGCGGCGCCTATCGGGTTGAGCTCGATGCGGTCGCGCAGCTCATCGAGGGCTCGGCGTGGCGCGAGGACGCGAGCGTGCGCGACGCGCTCGCGACGCTCGCTCGGTACAAAGAGACCGGCGTGCCGACGCTGGCGCAACTGCGCGCGCGCCTCGCGGGGTCGGCAGGCGCGATCGCCGGGGCCCGCGTGGCGCCCGGCACCTGGGTCGATCGCCTGCTCGATCGCGCCGCGCAGGTGGTGGTGATCCGCAAGGTCGGCGAGATCGAGGGCGAGAACGCCGAGGCCCGCCTCGCGCGGGCCGAGCGTCGGCTCGAAGCCGGCGACGTTGCCGCGGCCGTCAGCGAGCTCGGCGGGCTCGGCGGCGGAGCGGCTCAAGCGGCGGCGCCGTGGCTCGCCGATGCCGCGGCCACGCTCGCCGGCGAACGCGCTGCGGCCGCGCTCTACGCCCGTATCGCCCGGCTGCTCACCGATCAGTCCTGACCTCCCGTGCTCCGGTTTGCGTTCGGTTTCGTCGTCCTCGCCGCGCTCGCGGCCGCGGTCGCGTGGCTCGCCGGCATCCCGAGCGCGGTGGTGTTCGACGTTGCGGGCTACCGGATCGAGACCACGCTAGTTGCGGCTGCGCTGGCGCTGCTGCTCGTGCTCGGCACGTTCGCCTTGCTCTTGCGAGGGTATCTGTGGATCAAGGGCGGGCCGGCGCGGATCGCTGCCGCGCGCGCTGAATGGCGGCACCGGCGCGGCATCAAGGCCCTGACCGAAGGACTGGCGGCGATCGCGGCCGGCGATGCCAAGCAGGCGCGGCTCCTCGCGCGCCGCGCCGAGGCGCTCTTGGACGAGCCGGCCCTCACCCTGATGCTCTCGGCGCAGGCGGCTCAACTCGCCGGCGACACCGGCCTCGCCCGCACCCAATTCGAGGCGATGCTGGCGCGGCCGGAAACCGAGTTCCTGGGCGTGCGCGGGCTGCTGGCCGAGGCCCAACGCAGCGGCGATACAGCACGTGCGCTGGGCTTGGCGCGCCGGGCCTTCGCGGCGGCGCCGGACTCGCCCACCGCCGCCACGGCGCTATTTGCGCTCGAAGCCAAGACCGGGCACTGGGCCGAGGCCGATTCGCTGCTCCGCACCCGCGCCGCGGCGGCGGCGTTCGCACCGGCCGAGGCCCGCAAGTTCGCGACCATCGCCAAATATGAACGCGCCATCGAAGCCGAGGCGCGCGGATTGCCCGAAGCCGCGTTCGAACTCGCGCGCCAGGTTCACAAGCTGAGCCCCTCGTTCGTGCCGGGCGCGCTCGTCTACGCGCGGGTTGCTACCGCGTTGGGCCGCAGCGAGATCGCGCGCGCCGCGATCCGGGTGACGTGGCGCCGCCTGCCGCACCCGCTGCTCGCCGATGCGCTCAAGGCGGTGGCGCCGGCCGAAGCGCCGCTCCGGCTGCTCAAGCGCGTCCAGAAACTCATCGTCTACAACCCGGACCATGCTGAAAGCCGGATCGCGCTCGCCGAAGCCGCGCTCGCGGCCGGCGACCTTGACCGAGCACGCGCGGCGTTGGCGCCGCTCGCGGCGAGGCCGATGCCCGACGCCCGCGTCTGCACCGGGATGGCCCAGTTCGAAAGCGCGGCCGGTGCGGCCGAACTGGCGGCGACGTGGCGCGACCGCGCCGGCGCGGCGCCGCGCCATCCCGGTTTCACGTGTACGGCGTGCGGTGCCCGCCACGCCCAGTATCGCTCGACCTGCCAAGGGTGCGGCGCGTTCGGCTCGCTCGATGCCTTCGCCGCCGACCCGGCCGGCGCCGCGCCGATCGGATGGATGGCGCGGCTGTTCGGACCAGCCCGGCGCGGTCCGGCCGCCGATCTTCCCGCGCCGCCGCCCGCCGCTTAAGGCTTGAGCGTCAACGCGTCGCCTTCGATTGCGACGCTCTTGAAGCGGCTCAACACCGTCATGCCGAGGAGCGAGTCCTCGAGCCCGCCGTCGTTCACGTGGGCGCGGACGTTGGCCAGCCTGAGCCGGCCGATCGCGACCTCGAGCGGCGGCAGCGGCGCCGCCCAGCGTTCGCCGCCGGCGGTGCCGACGCGGAGCGTGTAGTCGAGCCGGTCGGGGTCGAAGCCCAGGCGCTTGGCGTCGGCCCGCGTCAACGCGACGCTGGTGGCGCCGGTATCGACCAGGAACCGGATCGCGACGCCGTTCACCTTGGTATCGAGATAGTAGTGGCCGTCGCGGGCGCGCCGGATCACGATCGCGCCGTCGGCGCCGACCCGCGCCGCCGACGGGTTGAGCTCGTCCCCGATCCGGGCCGCGACCGCGCCCAATTCGTGGCGGAAGCCGTAAAGCCCGACTACGACTAACGCGACCGCGATCCAAATGGCGACCGAGCGCAGGACCTTGCCGGGACCGACGCGCCAGTGCGCGATCAGACCGCTGGCGAGGCCGGCCAAGACGAGGACGCTGTAGACCAGGTCGATCTGGTTGTCCTCGCGCGCGAGCGCCGTGGGAAAGAGGAGAAGGAGGACACCGACCAGGACCAGCAGCGCCACGACCGCGGCGAGCCACGCGAGCGGCCAGCGACGGCGCGGCGGCCGGCCCCAGGGTCCGTCACGGTCGGTCATTGTTGGTCGCGCCGATGATCATCGATTCGCGCCGTCACGGCCGGGTGTGCTAACAAGCCGGCGCCCCACCCGGCGGCGGCCGCTCCGCCCCGGCCTCTTATTTCTGTTGGCAAGGGTTTGACCGCTCGGGCGCGCGGGCAGGCCGGACAATCGCAGGTCGCAAGGAACACCATGATCGATCTCTATACCGCCGCCACCAGCAACGGGCTGCGCGCCGCCGTCATCCTCGAGGAGTGCGGCCTTCCCTACAAGGCGACGCTGCTCGACGTCTTCAAGGGCGAGACCCGCACCGAAAAATTCTTGACGATCAACCCGCTCGGCACGATCCCGGTGATCGTCGACCGCGACGGTCCGGGTGGCAAGCCGTTCACGCTGTCGCAGTCGTGGGCGATCATCCTCTATTGCGCCGAGAAGGCGGGGAAATTCATCCCGAACAGCCCGCAAGCCCGGGCGCTCGCCTACCAGTGGCTGATCCACTCGGCGGTCGATATCACCGGGACCTCGACCGCGCTCTTCCACACCACCATGCGGGCGCCGGAAAAGTCGCCCAAGAATCAGGAGTATTTCGAGGGCGTGCTCGGCTCGTTCTTCAAGACGGTCGACCAGCGCCTAGGCGAGGTCGAATTCCTGGCCGGCGAATTCTCGGTCGCCGACCTGGGCCTCTACCCGACCTACAATGCGCGCAAGGCGGCCGCCGACAAGGCGGGCGATCTCAAGAACCTGAAACGCTGGGCCGGGGTCCTCGGCGCGCGCCCGGCGTTGCAGAAGGGGATGAAAGTCGCCGGCTGAGCGGGCCGGATCCGGTTGCGCCGCGCCGGCCGGCGTTCTAATTGTCTCTCTGTTTTCCGGGCGGCGGGTCGCGACCCGCCGTGGCGGTGCGGCGCCGACGTAGCTCAGGGGTAGAGCAACTGATTCGTAATCAGTAGGTCACAGGTTCAAATCCTGTCGTCGGCACCATTTTACCTTTGTAACTCAATGGCTTACCAGGCCGATCCTGTCGGCAGCAGGCGCCCCCATAC
>CAMDOQ010000157.1 GCA_945903685.1 Rhizobium sp. Q54 | reverse complement strand
CCCGCCCCCGAGCCGCAGGGGCCGAAACTGTCGCGTGCGCCGCCCTCCCAGGGCCCGCTCAACTTGGCGCAGCGCGGGCGCCAGTCGCGCGCGAGGCGCCGGGCGCGTTCGAGGTCGGCGGGGTTCAGGGCTTTGGCGGCGGCGTCGTGCAGCGTCGTTGCCTGGATGGCGAGGCCGGGGACGCCGCTATTGGCGACCAGCGCGAGCCACATGTAAGCGGCGACCGGATCGGGGGCGAGCCCGACCCCGCGCAGATGAAGGGAACCGTAAGCCAGTTGCGCCGGCGGATAGGCCTGCATCGCGGCCTTGTGGAACCAAGCGGCGGCGACCCCGGTGTCTTTGGCGACGCCGCGGCCGTTGAAGTACATGACCCCGATCATGAACTCGGCGGCGCCATGGCCGCGTTCGGCCAACCGCCGGAACTCGGCGATCGCGGTGATGTGGCGGTTGGCCTCGTAGTCGCGGATCCCACTGTCGTAGTCGGCGGCAGCGGGCGCGGCTCCGGCGAACGACATCGCGGTGCCGAGTGCGACAAGGGCGAAGAACGAAGAGCGGGCGGACATGATCGCGTCGAGCATATTCATAGGTCGGTCGTCTTGCCAACGGTGTCAAGGGCGCGCCGCGGCTCGAGCGCGCCGTCCTCGACCCGGATCCGGTGGGCGAGCAGCGCGAGATTGGCGATCGAAAACAGGACCGCGATCTGCCACAACCCGAAGCAAAGCGGCAGGACCGCGATCTCAAGCACGACGATCAGATAGTTGGGGTGGCGCAGGAACCGGTAGGGGCCGCGCCGCACCAGCGGCTGGCCCGGGACGGTAATGATGCGGGTGGTCCAATAGCGGCCGAGCGCCGCCACCACCCAGATTCGCGCCGCTTGGAGCACGAGAAACGCCGCGAGCCAGCCGAGATCGAGCGTCGCGGCGCGCCCGCCCCACCACACCGCGGCCAGCCAGCCCGCGTGCAGGACGATGAACAACGGGTAGTGACCGGCTCCAACCTCGATCCCGCCCTGGGCGCGTAGCGCGCGCTCGTTGCCGCGCGCGTAGCCGAGTTCGCCCAGCCGCTGCAACGCGACCGCGAGCAGGATCCAATCGGCGGCGGTCACGGCCGCTCGAGCGTGACGAAGCCGGCCGTGAAGCCGGGGCCGAGCGAAGAGAGGAGGACACGGCCGCGCGCGCCCGCCGCGAGCGCGCGCTCAAGCACGAACAGCACGGTCGCGGCCGACATGTTGCCATAGTCGCGGAGCGTCGCACGCGCGTGAACCATGCTGCCGCGCTGCAATTCGAGCGCATCCTCGAGGGCATCGACTACTTTGGCACCGCCCGGGTGGCAAACGAAGTGATCGACGTCACCGAGCCGCTGGCCGGATTCCGCGAGATAACGGTCGAGCGC
This sequence comes from Rhizobium sp. Q54, assembly GCA_945903685.1. Classification (GTDB taxonomy): domain Bacteria; phylum Pseudomonadota; class Alphaproteobacteria; order SHVV01; family SHVV01; genus SHVV01. The sequence goes on along the minus strand of CAMDOQ010000157.1, from coordinate 3,861 downwards.
GGCCCGAAGTTCGCGGCGCACCAGTTCGGGAATGTCGCGCGAGAAGACAACGCCGAATCCGTCGTCCGTGACATTCCAGCCCATGATGTCGAGCGAGGCGCGCCAGGTGTGTTCGCCCCAGCCGGCGATCGCAAACCCGTCGCCGCGGCAGCCGACCAGCGCCGCCGCGGCGCCATCGCCGAACAGGGCAGTCGCAATCAGGTTGCTCTTGCTGCGATCGCCGTGGCGAAAGGTGAGCCCGCAAAGTTCGACCACCAGGCAAAGGAACAGGCGGTCGGGTTCGCTCTTGGCGAGCGCCGCCGCGCGGGCAAGTCCGAGGACGCCGCCGGCGCAGCCCAGGCCGAACACCGGGAGGCGGCGGAGATCGCGGTTGAGGTTCAATCGTTCCATCAAGAGCGCATCGAGCGAGGGCGTCGCGACCCCGGTCGTCGATACGACCACCAGCCCGCCGATATCGACGATGGCGCGCCCGGCCGCTGCGAGGCAGCGCTCCGTCGCTTGCGCCAACAGGTCGACGGCGTTGGCAACGAAAAGGTCGTTCCGTTCCGTGAACGTGTGCGGGGCGCCGTACCACTCGAGCGGCACGCACGAGTAGCGGGTCTGGATCCCGGCGTTGGCGTAGATCTGGGCGAAGCGGGGCGAGGACTGCGCCATTCCGGCGAACAGGCGGGCGGCTTCGGGCACGACCTCGCTTTGGCATAGCCGGTGTGGCGGAACAGCGGTCGTAAGGGCAAGGAGGCGCGGGATCGCGGCCATAGGCTGCCTCTGGTTGTCGATCCCCACTGCAGGCAGGACTTTACAGCGGCAACCGCTCCGCCGACAGTCACGTTCTCGCGCGCAAGCCGGAAGGGAACCCGCAACGATGTTCGAAGGCTTCACGGCGCGCCGCTTCACGACCGGCGGCGCCGATATTCACGCTTTGGTTGGCGGGACCGGCCCGCCGCTACTCCTGCTCCATGGTTACCCGCAGACCCACGTCATGTGGCACAAGGTGGCGCCGGTGCTGGCGCAGAAATTCACGGTCGTCGCCCCCGACCTGCGCGGGTACGGCGACTCGTCCAAGCCACCCGGAGATCCGCGCCACGAGCGCTATTCGAAACGCGCACTCGCGCAGGATCAAGTCGAGGTGATGGAACAACTCGGGCATGAACGTTTCGCCCTCGCCGGCCACGACCGCGGCGCTCGCACCGCGCACCGGATGGCGCTCGACCATGCCGAGCGCATCGTTAAGGTCGCGTTGCTCGATATCATCCCGACCTACGACGTATGGCAACGCTCGAACAAGAGCCATGCCTGGTCGGCATTCCACTGGTACTTCTTGTCCCAGGATGCCGATCTCCCCGAAACCATGATCGGCGCTAACCCCGCATTCTGGCTTAAGAAGATGCTCGCCAACTGGGGCGGCGACATGGCCGCGTTCACGCCGGCAGCGATGGCGGAATACGTGCGCTGCTTCAGCGATCCGGCCGCGATCCACGCCACCTGCGAGGACTACCGTGCCGGGCGCACCATCGACGTCGAGATCGACGAAAGCGACTTAGGCCGCAAGATCTCGTGCCCGCTCCTGGTGTTGTGGGGCGAAAAGCGGGGAATAGCCCGGGCCCATGACGTGTTGGGGATCTGGCGGACGCGCGCCGACGACGTGCGCGGGCGCCCACTCGCCTGCGGCCACTTCCTGCCCGAAGAGGCGCCGGAGGAGACGGCACGCGAGTTGTCGACGTTCTTTGGCGGAGGTCAGCCCTGGGGTACAAAGTAGCTCGTTCGTGAACCATATCTTCAGGTCAATCGCTTATGTTTCGAGTGCCATGAACACGCCACCGCTTACCGCCAGCCCGCCGCCGGCCCCCCGCCGCACCGGGTTTCGTTTGAGCCTCAAGACCGCGTTCCTGACCGGAATCGTGGTAACCGCGCCGATCGGGCTCACCCTTTATCTCGTGTGGAGCTTTGTCAGCGTCATCGACGACCTGGTCAAGCCGTTGATCCCGTCGGCCTATAGCCCGGAGGCCTACCTCGAGATCGCGATCCCGGGGCTCGGCGTCCTGATCGCGATCCTGGGGCTGATGCTGATCGGCTTCGTCACCGCCAATGTCCTGGGCCGGACGCTGGTCCGGATCGGCGAGCGGATCGTCGCCCGCATGCCGATCGTCCGCTCGATTTACGGCGCCTTGAAGCAGCTATTCGAAACGGTGCTGTCGCAGTCCTCGCGCTCGTTCCGCGAAGTGGTGCTAGTCGAATACCCGCGCGCAGGGGCGTGGTCGATCGCGTTCGTCACCGCCGATACCGTGCCCGCCGTGCGCGCTGCAACCGCCGAGGACGCGGTCACGATCTACGTGCCGACCACGCCCAATCCGACGTCGGGCTTCCTCCTGTTCGTGCCGCGCCGCGACTTGGTCACCCTCGACATGACGGTCGATGAAGGCTTCAAGTTCCTGATTTCCGGCGGCATCGTCGTGCCGCCCGACCGTGCCGCCTTACCGCCCAAGCGGCCGACCTTGTTCGCGCGGCGCTGACTACCCCGACCGCAGGTTTATGATCGCCGCGTCGCGCTCGAAGAGGTAGAGCAGCACGCGAAGCGCCTCGCCGCGTGCGCTCGCGAGGCCGGGGTCGCGCTCGATGATGAGGCGGGAATCGTCCCGGGCCGCCTGTAAGAGCTCGCCGTGAACATCCAAGTCGGCGATCCGGAATTCGGGCAAGCCGCTCTGACGTGTGCCTAGGAGTTCGCCGCTCCCGCGCAAGCGCAGATCTTCCTCGGCGATGCGAAAGCCGTCGCGCGTCTGGCGCATGATGTCGATCCGCGCCCGCGCGGTCTCGGTTAAGGGCGGCGCGTAAAGGAGCAGGCAGGCACCCGGCTTGGTGCCGCGCCCGACCCGGCCGCGGAGCTGATGGAGCTGGGCCAGGCCGAAGCGCTCAGCGTGCTCGATCACCATAATCGTCGCTTCCGGCACGTCGACCCCGACTTCGATCACGGTGGTCGCGACGAGGATGTCGACCGCGCCCGCCATGAACGCCGCCATCGCCGCTTCGCGTTTCTCGGTCTTCATCTGGCCGTGGACCAGCGCGACCCGGCCGGGGAACGACGTTTCGAGCGCGGCGTGGCGCTCGACTGCGGCGGCGAGGTCGAGGTCCTCGGCCTCATCGACCAGCGGGCAGACCCAGTAGACGCGGGCGCCGGCCTTGGTCGCGTGCCCGACCGCGGCCGTCACCTCGTCCAGGCGCTCGAGCGGCACCGCGCGGGTTTCGACCGCGGCTCGGCCCGGCGGGAGCTCGGCGATCCGCGAGACGTCGATGTCGCCATAGGCTGTGAGCGTGAGGGTGCGCGGGATCGGGGTCGCGGTCATCAGGAGAAGGTCGGGCCGCGCCCCGCCATCGCCGCCGCCGACGCCCTTGGCCGATAACGCCAGGCGTTGGTGCACGCCGAAGCGATGCTGCTCGTCGATCACGACAAAGGCGAGATCGCGGAATTGGACCTCGTCCTGGAACAACGCGTGGGTGCCGATCACGATGTCGACGGCGCCTTCTGCCAGCGCGGCGAAGGTCGTTTCGCGGGTACGTTTCGGCTCGCGCCCGGACAGCAGCGCGAGCGTGACCCCGGCGGCTTCGGCGAGCGGCGCCAGGTTCTTGTAGTGCTGGCGGGCCAAGAGATCGGTCGGCACCATGAGCGCGGCCTGGGCGCCGGTCTCGACGGCGTTCAGCATCGCCGCCACGGCGACGACGGTCTTGCCGCTGCCGACATCGCCTTGGAGCAGCCGGATCATCGGCTCGGCCTTGCCCATATCGGCGCAAATTTCGGCAAGCGCGGCTTGTTGCGCCTGCGTCAGCCGATAGGGGAGTGCGGCCAGCAGCCGGTTGCGTCGCCGGCCG
>CAMDOQ010000156.1 GCA_945903685.1 Rhizobium sp. Q54 | reverse complement strand
AGCCCGAGGAAGTGGGCTCGCTCGTCGCGTTTCTCGCCTCCGACGCGCGCGCCGGGTTTATTACCGGCCAGTGCTGGAACGTCGACGGCGGCTACATCAAGACGATCTGACCGTCGAGGGCGCGCCGGTCGTCTTCTCTCCGGCGTCGGTCATGAGGCGGCTTCAGCGGCAGCCGAGCAGGATCTGCGCGAGCTCTTCGGGCGTCGTGATCATCGGGTCGTGCCCGGTTGCGATCTCGTGGTAGCGCCAAGCAGTATCGTTCTGCGCCGTCTTCGCCATCGCCTCGAGCCCGCCGATCGCCGGGGCTGAGCAATAGATGAAGGTCCGGTTCCGCACCGCCCCGTACTTGCCCGTAAGTTTGATCGGCTGCTCGTGGGTTCGGATCGGCATCCCGCGCGCGTGCGCGTCGAGCCAGCGCGCATCGTCGACATCGGTAACGCCGAGCGCCGCGGGCGGCGCCGGCGGTAGCCGCCAGCCGTCGTTCGCCTTGACGCCGGCCCGCACCTGCTCGGCCATCGCCCTCGGGATGACGTCGAGCACCGACTTCCCGTCCACCGGCACCACCGCGTCGAGATAGACCAGATGCGCGATCCGTTCCGGCATGCGGTCGGCGACCGCCGTAATCACCATACCGGCGTAGCTGTGGCCAACCAGCACGATCCCGCTCAGCTCCTCGTGCGCGACCAGGTTGGCGATATCGTCGATATGAAGGGCGAGATCGACTTCGGGCCGTGCCAAGTGCGCGCGGTCGCCCAAGCCGGTGAGCGAAGGGGCGTAGACGTCGTGGCCAGCGGCGCGGAGCCGCGGCGTCACCTTGCGCCACACCCAACCGCCCAACCACGAGCCGTGGACCAGAACGTAGACCGCCATCGCCGCCTCCGCCGCCGATCATAAGGGTGGCGCCCGGGGCCGGCGAGCGGCGCTTCCGCTGGCTAGACCGGAACCTCGATCGGGGCGACCGGGCGGCCGTCCCAATGGTTCCGCCACATGACCTCGAACGCGCTCGCGAGGTCGCGGGCGTAGCGTGGAACGTCGAACAGGGGTGCGCTCGCGATCGTGGCGGCAAGCTTGGCGCGGAGCGCGGCGACGGCAGCCGGATCGTTAGCGAACGCGACCGCGCGCGCTTCGTATTCGGCAAGGTCGCGGCAGAGGAGCTCGGGCATCCCGACCGCGTGGAGGAGCGTCGCCCCCATGCGCGCGGCCGGCGTCTCGCCGGCGATCGAAAGCAGCGGCACCCCGGCCCACAGCGCGTCGACCGTGGTGATGCCGCCGCCGTGGTAGTAGGTGTCGAGCGCCATGTCGGCCGCGCTCAGCCGGGCGCAGTGGTCCTCGCGCTGGATCTTGGGCGCGAACACGAGCCGGGTTGGATCGATGCCGTGGCGTTCGGCTTCGCGCTTCAGGTTGGCGGCGGTCGCGGCGACGAACTCGCCGAACCACATCACCGCGTTGGGCGCGCGCGCCAGAATCCGCATCCACGCCGCGAACACGACCGGCTCGAACTTGCACGGATGGTTGAAGTTCGAGAACACGAATGCCGTCTCGGGAAGTTGCATGGCGCGGCGCGAGGGCGTTGGCCGGCGTTCGATCGGTGGCGCGATCATGAAGCTGTGCGGCATGAAGACGCCGGCCTCGCTGTTGTGGCGGGCAAGCGAAGGCGGCATGAAGTGGCGGTCGGTCAAGAGATAATCGACGAACGATGCGCCGGTCGTGATCGAATAGCCGAGGCCGTGGATCTGGACCGGCGCCGCGCGGTGGGCGAGGACCGGCAGGCAAGTGCGCGAGGTATGGCCGGATACGTCGAACAGGATATCGACATGGTCGCCGGCAATCCGTTCGGCGGCGAGATCGGGTTTATTGCCCGGTACCAGGGTGTAACGGTCGAAGGCGGCTTGATAGGCTTTGGCAAAATCGGTGTTCTCACCGTTCGCGGTGCCGTAGCCCCAGACCTCGATCCGGTCGCGATCGAGCGCCTCGACCACCGGCTTCAGCACCATCGGCAGGCTGTGCCAGGTCGTGTACGGAAGGATGAAGCCAACCCGCGGCCGTTTGCCGGCAGGGCGCCCGGAGAAAACGCGAACCGGAGGCGCCGCTGGCACCATGGCCGCAGCCGAACGCCGCGCCGCACCGGCGATCTTCTCGTAGCCAACCGGCATCGCCTGCAGCGAGAACACCAACACGCGCCCGGACTCGGGCGATGCGTCCGCGTCGTCGGCGAGGCGCAATAGCCAATCCTTGAGCTCGTCGTATCGGTCCCAACGGCCGAGCGAGAGCGCCGCATCGACCGCCTGACCGAGCGCGGTCGCGTGTTTGGGGTCGAGTTCGACGACACGGCTGAAGATGGCGTAAGCATCGTCAGAACGCCACAACGCTTGATAGACCGAGCCCAGCGTCATCAGGACTTCGGTGTCGTCCGGATCGATCGCGCGCGCCGCCTCGAGGTGGGCGATCTGGTCCTCATGCGAGCCGTTGGGACCCTGCACCTGCGCCCAGGTCAGATGCGCAAGGACCGTGTCCGGATAGAGCGCTACCAGCCGTTCGGCGAGCCGTTGCGCGGCTTGGTCGTTGCCCGCTTCGAACTCGAGAACCGCCTGAACGCGCAGGAGATCGATGTCGTCGGGCAGGGCCTCGAGCCCTTGCGCGATGGCGGCGAGGGCTTGATCGAAGTCGCCGAGATCGCGTCGGATGACGGCGAGATCGACATACGCCATCGCAACTTTGGGATCCAGCCGGATCGCCGTTTCGAACGACTGCTCGGCGTCGCGATAGCCGCCGGTCCGATAGCGGACCTTGCCGAGGTTGTAGTGGGCCTCGGCGAAGCCGGGATCGAGGGCGATCGCGCGCTCGAACAAGGCCGCCGCCGGTTCGTAAGCCGCCGCATAGAAATAGTGCGTCCCGAAATTGTTGAGGGTCGACACGTCGTTGGGATCGAGCGCCAACGCCTTCTCGTACGCGACCACCGCCTCGGCCGGTTGTTTGGCCGCATTGTACACGGTGCCAAGCGCGTTCCAGACTTCGACGAACTGGGGTGCAAGCGCACCGGCGCGCTCAAGCACCTCGATCGCCCGCGCATGGTCGCGTTTCTTGCGAAGAAACAACCCGAGCTGGTAGAGCGTGTCGACATCGTGGGCGTCGTAGCCGAGGGCGCGTTGGAATAGCGCCTCGGCGGCATCGGGATGCCCCTCGGCGTCTTCGACTTTGGCAAGACCGCACAAACTTACCGCGTCGTCGGGCGAGAGCGCGAGCCCGGCCGTGAACGCCGCGCGCGCTTCCCCGAAGCGGCCGAGCGCGTGGAGCGTTTCGCCGAGATTACGACGAGGCGGGAGCCAGTCGGGTGCAGCGGCGGCGGCGCGCTCGAAGAACACGGCCGCGCGCGAGTTGTCCTTGTTCGCGCGAAGCGCGGTTCCAAGTGCGTTCATGATATCGGCGTCGTCCGCGCGGGCATCGAGCGCGGTCTCGAGATGCCGCACCGCTTCGACCGAGCGGCCGAGCGCGACGAGTAGAAGTCCCAACGCCTTACTCGCGCCGACATGGCACGGCTGGCTGCGGAGGAAGGACTCGTAGGTGGCGATCGCGTCGGCGTAAGCCCCGGCTTCGGTTTGGAGGCCGCCCAAGGTCATCGCGGCTTTTTCCGCTTGGGGCTGGGCCGCGAGCACGCGCTGCAGATGCGGTATCGCTTGGTCGCGCCGCCCCGCGAGCGCGAGGATGAGGGCGAGGTTCTGGCGAAGGTCGACGTCGTCAGGATGCCCAGCGAGGGCTCCGTCGAGCAGCGCTACCGCTTCGGTGTGGCGTCCCACGCCGGCCGCACGCACCGCCGCGCGCAAAATGGCCGCGGACTCGCCGTCGGCGTTCCCCGGGCGGATGCCGGAGACGGAGTTCGCTGCTTGGCTCATCGCTCGTTCCCAGGCTCCGGTGTACCCCGGCATGGTTAACGAACGATTGACGCCCCTAGCGCGACGGTACCTCGGGCCGCGCCCCGCCGGTACGGCCGAATCCGTAATCGAGCAGCAAAAGTTCGGCGATGTCGACCCAGGAGTAGCAGACTTCTTGAAGCGGCTGGCCGGCGAAACGAATCTCGCGTTCCGACGCCTCCCGGCCGCCGATCGAGCGATAAAACGCCCGCGACGGGTTATCGCGCAGCGCCCAGATCACCAGCTGCTCGAACTCGTAGGCAGCGAGGTGGCGCGCGGCGTTGGCGACGAGCCCGCGGCCAAGGCCACGGCGTTGCCACGCCGGCAGCACGTAGATCGCGGTGACCTCGCCGGTGCGTGCGATCCCGCTCCGCTCCGGCCCGCAGTCGGCGAATCCGACGATGCCCTCGCGGTCGGCCTCGGCGACGAAAGTAGCGCGGTTTGGCGCTTGCTTGTTAAGGACGTCCGACCACATCGCGGCGTGGCGGACGTCCGACATTCCGTCGAGGTACTCGGCCGCGAGGATGCCGCGATAGGCGGCGCGCCAGCTTTCGATGTGAACGTGGCCGATCGCGGCGGCGTCGTCGAAAGCGGCGCGTCGGACCCGGAACGCGGGCGGGACCCTATTCATCGGCGACCGGCTCGTCTTCGATCGGCTCGCCGCCCAACGCGCGCATCGCCGCCGCGAGCTCGACGGCAGCGGCATCAATGCGAGCCGGATCGCGGCCGCGCAGGACGATCGAGGCGCCAAACTTACGCATCCGATAGAAAGGATAGCTCCCCATCGCGACATCGGGATAGCGGCCCTGCAAATGAGCGAGCGGCTTGGCAAGATCGCCCTCGGCCAGGTAAGCCGAGAGCGTACGCGACCGGATCGGCGGCCCGCCGACCAGGCGGTCGACCAAGCCGTCGAACATCGCCTGCATGATCTTCGGCACACCCGCCATCACAAATACGTTGCCGATCTGGAAGCCGGGCGCCTTCGAGACCGGATTGTCGATCAGGCTCGCGCCTTCGGGCGTGTGAGCCATGCGAAGCCGAGCTTCGTTGAGCGCGCTCGGGTCCTTGTAAGCCGACTGGAGCAGCGCGACCGCCCTGGGGTTGAGGACGTTCTTGACGCCGAACGCTTTGGCGATGCTCTCAGCGGTGATGTCGTCGTGAGTCGGACCGATGCCGCCGGTCGTGAACACGTAATCGTAGGCAGCGCGGCATTCGTTGACGGCGCGGACGATCGCGCTCTCATCGTCGACGACGACCCGCGCTTCCATGAGATCGATCCCAAGCTCGACCAGGCGTTTCGCGATGTAGTTGAGGTTGATGTCCTGGGTCCGGCCCGACAGGATCTCGTTGCCGATAATCAATACGCACGCGGTAG